>JAPXNL010000009.1:0-34989 GCA_033808535.1 Clostridia bacterium | reverse complement strand
CAAATTTGGCGCTGTTTTTCAACCGAATTGACCCGATTCCGGGCGGCAGTCAAATTTTCAGCCAAACATCCAATCAGCCGGCGCGCCAGGTCTGCCTTATATAGTATTTTCATTAAATCCGGCAAAGAAACATCCCGGGATGCATCTATACAGTCCCGGGTGTTATTTATTTTCTACTATAAATAAAGAGTTGTCAAACTTTACTTCGGCGTTGAATTTCGTCGTTGACAGGCTGTAGACAAGTTCGTCACCGTAATACGTCTCGGCGGAAACTATACAGTTGTATTTGACCGACACATACACTATCTCGCGCTGGTCAAAGCCGGGATGTTCGAATTCTACACAGTAAAGGTTCTCGCTTTCGGTGCGCAGCAATGTGACCTTTAAATTTTCGCCGCCGTTTTCGAGCATATCCTCAAGCGACGGCAGCCCGAGCTGGTATTCCAGCGAAAAATCGCCCCCCGCCGGATAAAAGCGCGAACGCTGCTTGCCCCCGGCTGCATGATCCGTATAGCGGATTCTCTCGCCGTCGCACACGATGGAGGTCGGCTCGGACGACGCTCCCTCGTAAATCAGCGCGTGGTATTTTTCACCGTCCCGGCTCAGTCTCAGCATGCGCGAGAGCGTTTTACCGCCGTAGCTCTGCGTTATCTTCGACTCCATGTAGTACGCCGTTTCGGGCACTGCAGTTCGCAGCAAATCAAGCAGGCCGGCGGTATCCACGTCATACTCCAGCACATAATCGTCCGACGCGGTCGGCGTACCGGAAAGCGATGCATATATGCGCTGCTCGATTTGTCCTCCGCTGTTGTCGGGCGGCTGCGTTTCAGGCGCGCCGAGGAGTTTCTCGAGCGCCTCGGGCAGGCGTATCATGTTGATTTTATATAGCCCAAAAAGCACAAGCGCGAAAACAACCGCCGCTGCCACGATCAAAATCGCAGTTTCCAGCGCCGTACGGATTTTCTCGCGCCTGATCTTTACATTATAATCCATATCACATGTATAATACTGCCGGAGGTGGTGTTATGTTTTTTATGCCGAATCCTTAGGATCCTGTTCTTGGGGGATAACCGGGCTAATTGGATGTTCAGTATTATCCGGATGCGTCTGCTCCCCTAAACCGAGTCCGGAGGCAACGCGCGCGTTCGGGTTTTTCAGCATTATATATATAACGGTGAAAATCGCAAAGCCGATGGCGATCACCAAACCGGCATCAACATAACGCTCGCTTGAAAACATAACAGCGGACACGCCGAGTATACCGCAGATCGCGTACAGGATATATACCGACTGTTTCTGATTGAACCCCATGTCTATAAGCCGGTGGTGGATATGTCCGCGGTCGGGTGCAAACGGACTTTTTCCGTGCAGTATACGGCGGATAAATGCAAACGCCGTATCGCAGAGCGGCAGACCGAAGATCGACAGCGGTATGAGAAACGACATCGCCGTGTGAAACTTAAACAGTCCCTCGATTGAGAGCAGCGACATCACATAGCCCAGAAACAGCGCGCCGGTATCACCCATAAAAATTTTCGCCGGGTTTGAGTTGAAGGGCAGAAAACCAAGACATGCGCCGACCATTATTGCGGTCAGCAGCGCTGATGTACCGTCGCCGTTGAGCAGCATGACGAGCAGCAGCGATGCGGAGCATATCGCAGATACGCCGCACGAAAGTCCGTCTAGCCCGTCGATGAGGTTTATGGCGTTTGTCAGCCCGACAATCCAGAGTATTGTTATGGGAATCGCAAACGGGCCGAACTGGATATATGTTCCGAAAAGGTTTATAAACGGTATCGTCACGCCCTGAGAGACCGCAATTGCGGCGACCGCAATCTGTGCGCCCAGTTTTATCAGCGAGCGCAGCCTGAACACGTCGTCGAGCATACCTGTGACGACAATGATCGCGCCTCCCAGCCACATAGCGACAAGAGTAGGCGTAAATTCACAAAAAACAAGCGTTGTCAGCGTAAATCCGAGGAATATCGACAATCCGCCGAGCCGCGGTACCGGCTCCTTATGCATCCGCCTTCCATCCCGCGGCACATCGATGGCACCGATCCGATAGGCTATCATCCTTGCCATCGGGGTGGTGGTAAACGCTATAAGCCCCGCGAACACCAGAGCGGTGAGCAAAAATATTATTTCGGTAGCATCAAGCATATCAATCACCGTTTGCGCGACCAGCCGCGCTCACCTTTCTTTTTGACCACACTCCGCGCAGATACGAGGCAGTCCGCCGCAGATCTTCCTCCCAGCAGCCTGCGCGGTCATCCGTGTATTGCTGCACCGCCGTAAAGCGGCGAACGCCCAGCTCCGCCAGCTTCGCCATCATAAGCCCGAAATCGACGCGCCCCTCGCCGGGTATCAGCCCTTCATACACTCCGCGGCTTGTTTCCTTGAGCTGTGCGGCGAAAATGTCCCCTCTGCCGCTTTCAAGGTCAGCTGCGGCGAGCTGTGCAAGTCCGCCGGGCGCGTCTATACCTTCCGCAGGCTCGATTCCGTTTATCAGATTGCCTATGTCGGGATACAGACCCAGGTACGGCTGCCCTAAACGCTTCACAAAACCGGCCGCTTTTGACACTGTGTCAAACGGCGGCGTCACGCCTGTGCCAAGTGCGACTGTAACGCCCGTGGCGGCAGCATATTCGGCTGCAGCGAGCAGGCTTTCCTCCAAATACTTTGCGGCGTCGGACTCTGTTTCGTCACCGCACACCTCAAAGCCTGCAAGCTGAATGAGGTTTATCCCCATACCCTCCGCGAGTTTTACAGCACTGCGCAGTATGTCCATGCCACGCTTGCGCACACCGGCATCGGAGCTGTAAACCGGGTATTCGCGGACAGCGGACAGGCATATCGATGCGATGCGCACACCCGAATCGTGCTCGAAGTCGCATATAGCCCTTCGCAGTCCGTACGGCATAATGAGCCGGTCAGATATTTCGCCGCTTTCGCCGATATACAGCTCCAGCGCGTCGTAGCCGGCTTTCGCGGCAGCGTCGAGCTTTTGCCGCCAAGTCAGCCCGGGCGGCATTGCCCGCTCGGAGATTGCAAGTGTCATGCGTGACATATCAGACAAGCCGGACGGATTTCATTTTCTGCTCGACCAGCGGCCTGTCTTTTGCGTCGGTTTTGACAGAGGCGATTTTATCAACCGTTTCCATCCCCTCAACGACGCGCCCGAAAGCTGCATAGCTGCCGTCAAGGAATGTTGCGTCTGCATGGCAGATGAAAAACTGTGAGGATGCGGAGTCATATTTGCTTGAGCGCGCCATAGAAATTACGCCGCGCTTGTGCGACAGGTTGTTCTCTATGCCGTTTGCCTTGAACTCGCCTTTGATCGTCTCATTTGAGCCGCCCATGCCGGTGCCGGTCGGATCGCCGCCCTGTATCATAAAGCCGGAGATAACGCGGTGGAATATTAGTCCGTCGTAAAAGCCTTCGCTCACCAGCTTTTCAAAATTGGCTACCGTGATAGGTGCGGCTTCTCTGTCCAGCTCCAGCTTGATCTGAGAGCCGTCTTCCATTGTTATTATTACCATTTTTCCCTCTTGATAGGTGTTTTATTTATCGCGCATGACACGGGCAGCTGAAAACTGCCTGCGTCAGTCTATAATCTTACCCTGCCCGGACTGCTTTATAAGGTCAAACAGCGTGTATATGTCAACATAAACGTAATCATGCCTGCTGTCCTTCGACTCGGCATATTTCTGGAACGCCTGAACACACTGCGCGATCTGCGTCGGGCTGTTGCAAACCGTTCTGAACGCCGCAAAATTGATTTTCGACGAGAAGTTGGAGCGCATGAAGTCGTACATTATCTTGGGCGTATCGGCGCCCGTGGGGTCGATGCCGTTCTGCAAATACAGATATGGCACGCCTTTATATATTGTAAGCCTCTTGCTTCCGTCGTTGTGCATGCTGCCGCCGGGCGCGATTTTGTTGTACATCTCCATGACTTCCTCTGTCACGGGGTTGACGCCGTTTATTATAAAGCCGACTATGTCAAGGTCGAACTTTTTGAAATACGGCTCGTTATACGCCACCCATGTGTCCTTTGCATCCGGCAGAGTACGCAGCTTGGCATCAAACAGCGCCGACGGGAACACATAGCCCGCGCCGCTGTCACCCGATATGATGTAATCGTTCGGCGAGGCGTTCTCCATCACATATTCCCACACCATAGGCACGCGGTCGGAGAGGTTGGGGTTGAATCCCCAGTTAAGCGGCAATGTTCCGCGCGCGCTGTCGCGCCAGAAGTTGGCGACATGCTTTTTCAGCCATGCCGAGGAGTCGTAGTCGCCCATGTAAATGGTGTAGTATATGGTATCCTTGTCAAATGTCAGCTTTTCGGCCGGCCTGTTGTTTTCGTATGTTTCGCGCGTCAGCTTGTACTGCGTGTAGACCGAGGCGTTCGACATCCATGCGGGATGCGCCGCGTCGGCTTCTTTAACGCAGTTGTATGTGGTTATAAACTGTGTGAACGACCATTCAAGCGTAACAGGCTCAACCTTGCCGTTGCCGCGGAATGTTGTGTATTTCATCCACCAGGGCGGGAAGCCCAATAGCTGCACCATTTTTCCGCCCGAGCGGTCGTACATGGTCTGAAGTATTTTTTCCAGCGTGTTGCGGTCCGTGTTGCGCGGCTGGTCGGGGTCGTCACAGGGGCGTTCCTGCTTTGTGGGCGTAAGGTCGAAGAAGAACATCCTGTGATAGACATAATAGTCGTGGCTTGGAATCTGGTTGTACCTGCTGTCTGTTCCCTCCGCCCGCTGGTAAATCGGGTTGGACGGAATCGTGCCGGCGCCGTCGAGCGTATATGCAATGTGAGTTTTCGAGCAGCGGTCCATGTACTTATCCAGCGCCCAGAGATAGGCGTCACACTTGGCGCTTCCGGTGGAGTCGATGTCCGTGTCTGCAATCTTCGTGCCTTCCTTGCCGGTGAACATGCCGACAAGCGACTGTTTTACCTCAACTCCGTTTGATAAAAGGAAGTTATAAAGACTGCCCTGCGACTCGTCGAACTTGACGGGCAGATACCCGTCCAGCCCGCAGATGGTCGATGCGACGTTCGAGGTCGACGGCACATTCGGGTCCCACAGAATTATGCCGTATTCCTTTATATACGGCTTGATGAAGTCCCAAAGTTCTTCAGCTGTGGACAGGGTGACGGTCTGAAATCCCTCAAATGTCTTGCCCTCGCCCATCATATAGGAGAGCCAGAACTGGTCAGAGTCGTCGAAATCCTGAAACAGCAGGAAATTCGTCTCGCCTTCGCTGTATCGCCTGTTGAGCAGGCCCTGAAGCGTAGAAAACAGCCGCACGACGTCGGTTTCCCAAAAGCCGGTTTTGTCCGCCATGCCGTTGGCTATAACATAAATCGTGCCCGGCTCCTTGTATGTGCCGTTATACAGCAAGTTCGCGACCGGTTTCATGTCTTCGCCGTCACCTGTTATGTAGTGCGAGATAAAATAATCCACCGCCGCGGATGTGCCCAGCGGCGTGTTGCCGAGTATCACTATTTTGTCACCGTCGGCTTTTATGACAAACGAGCCTTCGCCGAGCGTCTCCAGCGCCGAAACGCTTGCATCGCGCCCGGTTGCGCCGACGAGGATTTCATATTGCACTTCTTCCTGCACGCCCGGCTTGACCCAGTCGTTGGTCAATGTAAAATCCACGCCGTACGCTTCGCTCAGCGCCTTGCGCAGCCGCACAGCCGCGTCTGTTTCGGTTTTGTCTGCTATGTCGCTGCGCACGACTATATACTTCGGCGCGCCGCCCTCGGTCAGCGCGAGCTTGACATTGACCTGCTCCTGTGTATCGGAGTCTCCTCCCGTGCTGTTGCAAGCCGCAAGCAGCAGCAGTGCCGTCACCACTGCCGCCAGCGCAATAAGTTTTTTCATCGGATATGAACCTCCGATATGATGTTTGATTTGCCTTTTTTTCTGGCATTCTGGTCAGAAATGTTTCGCCTTCGGATTCGTTTCACATCTTGTTTTTCAAAATGACGCACTGTTTGTCTATTTTACCTGCACAAACCCGACTTTTCTGTACACTTTGGAGAGCGTGCGGGCGGCAATTCTTGCCGCGCGCTCGGCGCCCGATTTCATAATCTGCTCAAGCTGCGATTTGTCAGCCATAAGCTCTTTGAATTTATCCTGTATAGGCTGCAGTCCGTCGGCGGTCACCTCGCCCACCGCCTGCTTGAACTCGCCGTATCCGCGCCCCTCAAATTCGCGCTCTATCTCCTCGTCGGTCTTGCCGGTGAAGCACGAGTAGATTGTCATCAGGTTGCCGATGCCGTCCTTGCCCTCGCCGCGGCGCACCTCGGAGCCCGAATCGGTGACCGCGCGCTTGAATTTGCGCAGAATGGCGTCGCGCGGGTCGAGCAGCGTGATTATTGCGTTTTCGTTTTCGTCCGACTTGCTCATCTTCTTTGACGGGTCGGCAAGCGACATTATCTTCGCGCCCGTTTGCGGTATATAGCTTTCGGGCACGCGGAATGTATCTCCGTATAAGCCGTTGAAGCGGATGGCGATATCGCGCGCAAGCTCTATGTGCTGCTTCTGGTCCACGCCGACCGGCACGAGGTCGGTCTGGTACAGTAGTATGTCAGCCGCCATCAGCGACGGGTAGGTAAAAAGCCCGGCATTGATGTTGTCGGCGTTCTTGGCGCTTTTCTCCTTAAACTGCGTCATGCGTGAAAGTTCGCCGAACATTGTATAGCAGTCGAGCACCCACGCAAGCTCTGCATGCGCGGGAACGTGGCTCTGCAAAAACAATATATTCTTTTCGGGGTCAAGCCCGCACGCAAGCAGGAGCGCAAGCGTTTCATAGCTGCGTCTGCGCAGCTCCGCCGGGACCTGACGCACTGTGATTGCGTGCAGGTCGACGACGCAGTACAGGCAGTCCGCTTCATCCTGCAGCTTTGTCCAGTTGCGCATAGCTCCCAGATAGTTGCCAAGCGTCAGCACGCCGCTCGGCTGTATGCCCGAAAATATTATTTTCTTACGTTCCTGTACCATGGCGCCCGAATTCATAGTCATATCCCTCTTCAAATGATATTACTTTATAAAATCAAATTCGAAATCGCAAATGCTCACCGTGTCGCCGTCGGTCGCGCCTGCCGCCTCAAGCGCGTCAATCACCCCGGAATTGCGCAGCACGCGCTGGAAAAACCGCAGCGAGTCGCGGTCGTCAAGATTGACCTGACCCATAAGGCGCTCGAGCCACTCGCCCTCGACAACATAAACGCCGTTGACATTTTTAACGGTGACCTCGTGCCCTTTCCTGTCCTCGAAATTCTCGGGCTCGATCTCCGGCTCGTATATCTTAACCGGCGGCAGCAGCTTGAGCCGCTCCGTGACGGCATGAACAAGGTTCTTTACATTATATCCCGTTGCGGCGGAAATGAAAATAAGCTCGCAACCATTCTCGTCGCAGAATTTCTCGAAATCCTCAAGCGAGGACTCGTCTGTCACCATGTCATATTTGTTGCCGGCGACAATCTGGGGGCGTTCCGCCAGCTCCTTGTCGTATTTTTTAAGCTCCTCATTTATAAGGCGCACGTCGTCGCGCGGGTCGCGTCCCGAGAGCGGCGATATGTCCACAACATGCACGAGCAGCCGGCAGCGGTCAACATGGCGCAAAAACTCATGGCCCAGACCCGCGCCCTCAGACGCACCTTCGATCAGTCCGGGAATATCCGCAACGACAAAACCCGTGCCGTCGTCTCCGGTCTGTACCACACCGAGGTTCGGCGAAAGGGTTGTGAATTCGTAGTCCGCAATTTTCGGGCGTGCGGCGCTGATCTGCGCGAGCAATGACGATTTGCCGACATTCGGCATTCCGATCAGTCCGACGTCGGCGAGCATCTTAAGTTCCAGAACAACCTCTTTTTCTTCGCCTTTCATGCCCGGTTTGGCGAAACGGGGTATCTGGCGGGTCGGCGTGGCAAAACGGGCGTTGCCCCATCCTCCCTTGCCGCCGCGGCAGATAACATACGGCTCGCCGTCGGACATATCGTGGATTACCTTGCCCGTCGCCGCATCGCGCACAAGCGTTCCGGGCGGGACAGGCAGAACAAGGTCCGGCGCATTGGCTCCGTGGAACTTTTTTGCCTTGCCGTCGCCGCCGTTCTCCGCCATAAATTTATGACGGTAGCGATAGGCAAGCAATGTGTTAGCTCCCGGGTCAACGGTCAGCACTATATCGCCGCCCTTGCCGCCGTCGCCGCCGGACGGACCGCCGCGAGAGATATATTTTTCCCGGTGGAACGCAACGCAGCCGTTGCCGCCGTCACCGGCTTTCAGTGTCAGTTTAACGTAATCGGTTATCATAATTTCAAGCTGAATTTATATATCGACAAACGCGGGTATACCCGCGCATCGAAAAATCCTGCCGGCATCCCTGCAGCAAGGTAAAACTCAAAAATGGTTTACTGTTTGTCTATGTCTTAATATCTGCCCCGCCGCAGTATCCGGACAGCTGCAGACAACAATATGTAATAATCTTTTCCGCGCCCGCGGAATGTATACATTAGGCAGCGCAAAAGCAGAATCCGACGAGCAGAAAACGGCATTTTACTGCCTCCGGCAATATCGTTGTCATTCACATCTTTGCTGCTGAACACCTCATTGTGCCGATAACATCGTATCGTCGGCACACCCCGGCGCCACCGCTGCCGCCGTACTTGTATAAAAGGGACGTGCGATATGCGCGTCCCTCAGCTATACGCGCTGTATGCGCGTTCGTATTAACTTTTATAAAGTAACACCCTGTCATGGACGATTGACGATGTCAGCTTAGCCTTTATTATCTCTGCCAATGTCGCCCGACTCGGGTTTTTGCGGGCTTTCATCGGAATCCGGCACGGGTTCGCTGAATATTATCGGCTCGCTTTGGTCCACGCCCGACAGCCATTCGCTTTCGTCGTATTCGCAGCCGTAATAATCGGCTTCAAGATGGCCGAGATCGCAGTCAAGCTCGTCAAGATATTCGCGCACGCGCTCCGATTCCTCTGCAAGCGCGGCAACTTCGTCCACCAGCTTTGTAATAGCGTCGGCGACCGCCCGCAGCACCTTAATTTCAGTGTTGTCGCTGTCGTCGGGCAGCCCGTCGATCATGCCGTTTATATAAGCGGCAAGCTCAGCGGCGCTCATGTCCTTTTCGCCGCCGCTCGTCCCGCTTTTAGGCACGCTCAAGATACTCACCGGTGCGGGTGTCGATGCGTAAAACGTCGCCTACATCGATAAACAGCGGAACCTTGATGGTAGCGCCGGTTTCAAGCGTCGCGTTCTTGGTCGCGCCCGTGGCGGTGTCGCCGCGCACGCCCGGCTCGGTTTCGGTTACTTCAAGTTCAACGAACATCGGGGGTTCAACCAGAAATACGTTGCCCTTGTAGGAGTTAACCTTGCACATCATGTTTTCCTTGACAAACTTGAAGTTATCGCTCAGTTTGTCGGCACCGATCGGCATCTGCTCATAGGTGTCGTTGTCCATGAAATAGTACAGATCACCGTCGGTGTAAAGATACTGCATTTCCTTACGCTCGATATATGCGTTTTCAAACTTATCGGTCGGGCTGAAGGTCTTTTCAACCACGCTGCCGGTAATAACGTTCTTTAACTTCGTGCGGACAAACGCCGCTCCCTTGCCCGGTTTAACGTGCTGAAACTCGATGACCTGCATTACGTTGCCGTCCAGCTCGAATGTGATGCCGTTTTTGAAATCACCGGCAGTTACCATAAAACTCAACCTCTTATTATCTAAAATAAATTTTCTTTCTTGTGTAACGCATTACATTCTACCCTATTTTGAATGTTTTTTCAAGGGTTATCATGTAATATAATGCGCTGGGCGAAAAAATTTACATTTTCGCTACGCCGGTTTTTATTTTAGCATATCGCGAACGATGTCTGCAACGGCGCCAAGCGCCTCGCCGAGCTTTGACACGTCGCGCCCGCCCGAGGCTGCGCTGTCGGGGCGTCCGCCGCCCTTGCCGCCGGCTATCGCCGCGACCGCGCCAGCGATTTTGCCCGCGTGCGCACCTGCCGCGACTGCTTTGGAGCCGCATCCCACGGCGAATGTTATCTTTTCTCCGTCGGTCGACGCGACCACAATTACAAGGTCGGGGTGAGCGGATTTTGCTTCGTCTGTCATCGCGCGCGCAGAGTCGGGCGCCATGCTGCCGGCATTGTATACCGCAACCTTTACCTCGCCCACACTCTCTGCCGTGTCATACAGCTTGGACGCTTCCGCGGCGGCAAGCTTGGATTCTGCAATCTCTGCTTCGCGGCGCGCCGCTTTCAGCTCCGCCTGAATCTGAGCCGCACGGCGGGGCAGGTCTGTAGTCCCGTTTGCCTTCAGTTCACGCGCAGTCTCCGCAATCGCATTGTCGCGCTCGCGCAATACCTCGAGCACGCCGAAGCCCGTCGTGCCCTCGATACGGCGCACGCCGGCTGCGACCGAAGACTCGGATATGATCTTGAAAAGCCCCGCTTTCGCCGTATTGTCAAGGTGCGTGCCGCCGCACAGCTCGCAGGAAAACTCGCCCATCTTAACTACGCGCACAACACTGCCGTATTTTTCGCCGAACAGCGCGATTGCACCCATCTGGCGCGCGGTATCGGGGTCGGTCTCAATAGTAACCACGGCATCACCCGCAAGTATGTGATCGTTTACGATGCGCTCAACGGCGTCGAGCTCCTCTTTTGTCAGCGCGGCAAAATGCGTGAAGTCGAAGCGCACGCGCTCCTCGTCAACATACGAGCCGGCCTGCTCGACATGCGAGCCCAGCACCTGGCGCAGCGCTGCATGAAGCAAATGCGCGGCGGAGTGGTTGCGCCGGATCGCGTTGCGGCGCTCTGCGTCAACTGTCAGCCGCAACGTATCGCCGACCGCGACTTGACCGGACTCAAGCGTGCACATGTGTACATATACGCCGTTTTGCTTTTTGGTGTCGGTGACGGTCAGCGATACGCCGTCGCCATCAATCCAACCCGTATCGCCTACCTGTCCGCCGCCCTCGCCGTAAAACACCGTCCTGTCGAACACAAGCGAGAACCGGCCTTCGGTTATGCGGTCGACAAACTCGCCGTCGGCTATAATTGCGACGACCTTCGCCTCACATGATGTTGATTTATATCCCAAAAACTCTGTCCTGAGCAGGTGCTCAAACTCAGAACCGGACGACTCGCTCCAGCCGCCGATTCCGGCGCGCGCACTGCGGGCGCGTTCACGCTGTTCTGCCATAAGTTCGCGGAATGTCTGCTCGTCGACAGTCAGCCCCGACTCGGCTGCAATCTCGCGAGTCAGGTCGATAGGGAAGCCGAATGTATCGTACAGCTTGAATACTTCTTCGCCGGAGAGCTCTTTTTTGCCCGCAGCCATGGCATCGGTTATCATACCCGACAGAATTCCGAGCCCGGCGTCTATGGTGGCAGCAAAACGCTCCTCCTCAGTCGCGACTACGCGCTTTATATACGCGAGCTTTTCGGTCAGCTCGGGATATTCGCTGTAATTTTCGCGCGCAACGACGTCGATAATATCGGCAAGGAAGGGCTTGTCAATGCCCAGCAGCCTTCCGTGGCGCGCCGCGCGGCGCATCAGCCGGCGCAGCACATATCCGCGCCCCTCGTTTGACGGCACAATGCCGTCGCAGACCATAAACGTAGTTGAACGGATGTGGTCGGTTATAACGCGCAGCGAAATATCAGTCTTTTCGCCCGCGCCGTACTCAACGCCCGCAACCTTGCTGATTGCAAGCATTATATTTCTGATTGTATCAACCTCGAAAAGGTTGTTTACGCCCTGCATGATGCATGCCAGGCGCTCAAGTCCCATTCCGGTGTCGATGTTGGGATTTGCAAGTCTTGTATAATTGCCCTTGCCGTCGCTGTCAAACTGCGTGAACACAAGGTTCCAGAACTCCATATAGCGGTCGCAGTCGCAACCGGGCTTGCAGTCGGGCTTGCCGCAGCCGTATTCGGGGCCGCGGTCGAAATGGATCTCCGAGCACGGACCGCAGGGACCCGTGCCGTGCTCCCAGAAGTTGTCCTCCTTGCCCAGACGCACGATGCGGTCGGCCGGCACGCCGACCTTGCCGTGCCAGATGTCATATGCCTCGTCATCGTCGAGGTATATTGTAACCCACAGCCTGTCCGCGGGTATTTTAAGCCACTCGGTGATATATTCCCATGCCCATGTTATGGCCTCGCGCTTGAAATAATCGCCGAATGAGAAGTTGCCCAGCATTTCAAAAAAAGTGCCGTGGCGGGCTGTCAGGCCGACCCGGTCGATATCGGGCGTGCGTATGCACTTCTGGCAGGTTGTCATGCGCCGGCGGGGCGGCTCTTCCTCGCCTGTGAAGTATTTTTTAAGCGGCGTCATGCCCGCGTTGATAAGCAGTACAGATTTGTCACCGACGGGCACCAGCGAAAAACTCTTGTGACGCAGGTGTCCCTTTGACTCGAAAAACCTCAGGAAGCTCTCCCGCAGGTCACCAAGCGAGGTCCATTCCATGATATTATATCCGTCCTTGATGCTTTTAATTTTAACCGTTAATATTATAGCCCGGAAAAACCGGTGATAACAAATAAGTATAGCAGTAAAAGCGCGCTTTGTCAAGTTTTTGTCTGCCGTATTTAATATAAGAAAGAAATGCCGCGCCGTATATGACCGCGGCATATCACCGCGGCAGAAAACACTGCTCAACAAAAAGCGCAATAATATGCTCACCTGTTTACTGCAGTTGTGTTTTGCATTAGCTGTTGCCCAAAAACGCAAATTCCGGTCAGTCTTTATTTTTAAAGAACTGATAATAAAAGCATTTAATCATGCCGTTATACAGCTTTCTCACCTTGTCTGCACGGCGGCCGTAAAGCCGCTCAAACTCCTCGTGCGAGCAGAGCACATATATCTGCCACTTGCCCAGCCTTCTCCAGTTCTGTCCCATGTCCCTGTAAAGCTGCTCGCAGCGTTCGAGGTCGAGCAGCCGCTCGCCGTAGGGCGGGTTGCAGACTATTGTCCCGCGCCTTCCGCCGGTTTCGATTGTGAGCGCGTCTGCCACAAACGTCTTTACATATTTGTCAACGCCCGACCGCGCGGCGCTCTCGCGGGTTATCCTGACGCAGTCGGGGTCTATATCGGAGGCGTAAGCTTCAAACACTGCGTCAACTTTGATCTCCGACTGCGCTTCTTCAAATGCATCTCGCCAAGCCTTCTGCGGCAGATATTTGCCATGCTGCGCCGCAAACGAGCGCTCCAGCCCCGGCGCGCGCCCGGTCATCAGCATCGCAGCCTCTATTGCTATCGTACCCGAACCGCAGAAGGGGTCCCAGAACAGCACGTCCGAGCGCGGGCGCGCGAGTTTTGCAATTGCGGCTGCGAGCGTTTCGCGCAGCGGCGCCGTCACGGTCTCGGGCCTGTAGCCGCGCTTGTGCAGCGGAACGCCGCTGGTGTCGAGCATCAGCCACGCGCGGTCGCGCAGGATGAAAAACTCCGCACGGCTGACAGCTCCCGTTTCGGGGAATACCGACAGCGGGTAAAAGCGCTTCATGCGCTCGACAATCGCTTTTTTTACGATGCTCTGGCAGTCGGGGACCGAAAACAGCCTGCTTTTCACCGCATGCCCCGTTACGGGGAACCTGTCGTCGCGCCCGATAAACTCCTCCCACGGCAATGCGCGCGTCCCCTCGAAAAGCGCGTCAAAGGTTTCGGCCTGAAAGCTGCCCAGCACGATATATATGCGTTCCGCATACCGGCTGCGGATATTGACGCGCGCGACATAGTCGGCAGGCGCGGTGAAAAACACCCTGCCGTCTATTGTTTCCGTGCGTTTGCAGCCCATGGCGTCAAGCTCCTCGCCTAGCAGGGACTCAAGCCCGAACAGGCACACGGCGCAAAAATTCAGATTGTCAGTCATTTTAATCCTGCTTTGTTTTATATTATATTAACACTGAAAACCGCCGGATCTTACGGTCCGGCGGTTTTATTCCGGTTATTTTTACCAGTCCGGCAAAATGAAATCCGGCAGATCGATTTCCGGTTCTGTTTCAGCTTCGGTTTCAGACTCCGGCGGCTCTATGTCCGCTGGCTGAGTTTCAGCCGGAGCTTCGGTTTCGGGCGGCTCTGTTTCGGGAGGCTCAGTTTCCGGTACCTCTTCGGTTTCGTCCGGCGGTATCGAATCGTCGGGCAAAATCCAGCCGTCGTCTATATAGCCTTCCTCGTCCTCATACGCAGTATCGGGCGGCGGCGGCTCGGTTTCGACAGGCTTTTTGTCGCCGAGCAGTGTGTCGCCGTCGCGGTAATGCGCGGGGCAAATGCAGTTAAACTGCCCGCCGGCGATGCTCAGCCCCGGGTAAGTTCCCTCGGGCAGCGACGCGTAAAAGAACGGCAGCTTTGTCGAGTTTGACAGCGGAGATCCTATCGGCACCTCGCGATATACATACTGGGCGTCGACGACGTTAATCTGGCTGACCGGGAAACTGCGGTATATATTCAGCATTCCCACATATTTTACGTCTGATGCAGGGCAGCTCGAGGTCGCCACGCCGCCGTGCACAACGTCGTATGCGACGAGCCTGTGTACGTCGCAGGGCTCTTTGGGCATTGTATCAACCGTGAAGTATCCGGTCTCAATCCGGTCCCCTCTCGGGTCTGCATAGCAGGCTTCGGCCGGCATTTTGCCGGAGTCCTTGCAATACTGCGCCGTTACAACGCCGTCTGCGAGCTTGAATTCTTTGAGCGGTTCACCGCCTGCAGCAGCCTCGTCGATATATCTTTTATGGAGCAGTGTCATAACGTCGTCCCACACCTTCAGAGCGGGGCTGTACGACGCCGAAAACTTATCAAGACTCTTGGGCATTTCATAACCGAACCAGCAGCCGGCAATATAATACGGCGTGTAACCGACAAACCACCGGTCGTTGTCCGATGATGTCGTACCGGTTTTACCCGCAACATCGACGGTGTTTTTGAGTGTAAGCCTTGCGGCTGTACCCAGATGGGTGACTTCCTCGAGCATTTTGGTCATAATAGACGCATTCTGCTCGCTGATGACAATCTCGGACCCGCCGGTGTTGTCGATGATGACATTACCCTCCCTGTCGATTATCTTCAGCACAATCTTCGGGGTATTGTAAACGCCGTTGTTGGCAAAGATCGAATACGCCGCTGTTATTTCCTTCAGCGTCAGGCCGTAGTTCATCTGGCCGAGCCCCAGCGCCGCATAGTCCATGTCGGAGATTATGGTGCCGCCGGCCAGTTCTCTTGAATCTATATAGCTGTCTATATGCAGCTTGTTCTTTACAAAGTCGAACGAGGAGGAAAGCGTCAGCTTCTGCAGCACCTTATACGCCACGGTGTTCAGTGAGTGGCGTATTGCAAAGTGCACGGGGGTCAGACCGCGGTAGGTCTTATCGTAGTTGTTCGGGTAGCCGTCGGGTCGGCTGTAAATTGTCCTGCCGTCCGGACCGACAGTCTCGGTGCCGAAAGTCGCCGGTGTGTCGTCTATCGCCGAGCCGAAGGTTATAAGCCCGTATTCGAGCGCAGGCGCGTACACGGACAGCGGTTTTATGGACGATCCGGGCGGACGCTGCGTCTGTGTCGCATAATTTAGTATGCGGTTTGCGGTTTTCCTACCCCTGTCGCCCACAAGGCCGCGCACGTCGCCCGTTTCGGGGTCAATTACTATAAACGCCGATTTCGGCTGTATGATGCTTTTATCGGCTGCCGGGAAATTCGAGTCGTTTGCGTAGTATTCTTCAAGAATTTGCTGGATCTCCGGATCCATGGCAAGCACTATTTTAAGCCCGCCCGTGTAGACAAGCATTGACGCGACTTCGCTTGAGTAGCCGTAATGCTTCATCAAAAGGTCGCGCGCTTCGCTTATCGCTGCATCCTCATACCAGTTATAGATTCTGCGCGTCGAAGTCTCCTCATCGGCTGTTTCAGTGTCGGGCGAGCCCATACTGCCGGAATAGAGCACCAGCTCTTTTTTATACGCAGACTCAAATTCAGACAGGGTTATCTTGCCCTGATCATACATTTCCTTCAGTATCAGGTCGCGGCGAAGCTGGTTGTTTTCGGGATGGTTTATCGGGTCCCATTTTGCGGGGTTCTGCGTGATCGCTGCAATCGCGGCACATTCTATAAGTGTTAAATCTTTTACATCTTTGTTGAAGTAGGTGTCCGCGGCTGCGGCGACGCCGTAGCATCCGTGCGAAAGGGAGATGGTGTTAAGGTACATCTCCAGAATCTGCTCTTTTGTATACGCCTTCTCAAGTTTCAGCGCACGGAGTATCTCGGTGATTTTACGCTGTATTGTGACTTCGTCATATTTGGTGACGTTTTTGATTAGCTGCTGTGTTATTGTCGAGCCGCCCGAGGTGCCGCCGGTCAGCTTGCCGCCGGTGAAATAGTTGGCGGTCGCCTTAATGGTTGTGATCCAATCCACGCCGCTGTGCGACTCAAACCGCTTGTCCTCAATAGCGATGAATGCGTTTATAAGATTTTTTGGTATATCGCTGTATGAGGCGTATACGCGGTTTTGCGAGCTGTAGAGCTTGATGTCCTCAATCTGCACCATTTTGCCTATACGGTTGGTTCTGTCTTCCCAGTCCATATAGTACATTGTGGTCGTCAGTTTCTGGTCGGTGCGGAAAAGCAGGTCAAAATCCCCGATGTTTGCGTCTATATAGTTTTTGATGTAAAGCGCGAACGCACCGCCGACTATCGTGCCGGTGATAAGCCCAATCAGCAGCACGGTCATAAGTATATTGAACAGATATGTGAAAATGCGCAACAGAATTTTGCCGACGAGCTTCAGCGAATGTGCCAGCTCGTCGCCCCAGTCAATCTGCTTTTTCTTTCTTCTTTCAGGCATTTTTATAATTTATACCTCCTGCACAAATGTACAGGCGCAGTCCTTTCGTGTGTCGGCTTGCCATTTTATAATGAGATTTGATGTTATGATTATATCCCATGTTTTTGACTTTGGCGTGAATATTTTTGTTCCCAATTTATTAAATAAAAGTCATTTTGCGGTTATGCATTGCACTCATTGGCAGAAAACACACGCCCCATGCAGACATTCCCGGAAAAAATATCCGGCAATGCTTAGTGGCGTTTATTTTAATACCACGTTATCTTTGCCCAGCAGTCGTACAAACTCGCCCAGCACGAAGTCGGAAAGACATACGCCCGGCTCAAAGCGCGAGTATTTGCCGGTTGAAGCATCGTAAAACATTGTCTCTGTTTTGCCGTATGCGTTGCCCTCGAATATCTCGGCGAGGTTCACAGCCTTGCGGTATACATTGCCCGTCGTATCGGGCACGCGCAGGTAGAGCTTTTTCGGCTTTTCACGCGCCAAATCTACAGGGCTCTGCCGCTCTGCCGCAGTGTTTGAGCTCTGAGCGGCAGGTTTATCACTTAACTGCGGCTGTACCGGCCGATTGCCTGACGGGGACGCCGGAATGTTCACGCGGTAAGCCGCGGGAATATAGACAAGCGGCTCGTCAGGACCCGCCTGCGGAGCGGTCGTGCGCTCCGGAGCGCGTCTGCCGGCATTGCCTTGCGCCCCATGACCCGAGCCGTCGGCAGCCATTCCGGGCGGTGTATTACCGGCTTTTTGTGCCGTGGCTTCTTGAGCTGCGGTTTTTTGAGGTGAGGCTGCTTGAGCGGCGGGTTTATGAGTCATGCCGGTTTGCGCCGCGGCTTTTTGAGCTGCAGCTATCAGAGCCGCCGCTCCTTCTCCCGCAAGCGGGATTATAGTGCGAACCAGCAGCTTAGGCTCGGGTGCGGCGGATTCGTCCTCGCCGCGTCCGCGCGCCGAATATGCGTCCTCGCGGACTGAAAGCTCGCCCGTCGCAGCGATCGCGTTCTCGTATGTCAGCAACCCGTCATACGCGGTAAGCACCTTCGGGAATACGATAAGCTCCATATCCGCATAGCGGTCCTCAAGCGTTACAAACGCCATTGGCTCGCCCGAGCGTGTCAGCTTGTTGGTGCGCTTTGTTATTATACCCGCAACGGTGACGGTTTTACCGGCGGCGATTGCGTCATGCTCTGTCACGCCGGTGTCAGGATTTTCGGCAAATGCGTTTTTTATTCGGTTTATCGGCACCGCTCCCAGCGCTTCGGCGGCATCCTTGTACTGATCGGATATGTGACCCGAGAAGTACAGCCCCGTCGCCTCGCGTTCCAGTGCCAAAAGCTCACGCAGCCCGAACTCGGGGATTTCCGGCATTACAACCTGCGGCTCATCGTCTGCGCCGAACAGGTCGAGCTGTCCCTCAAGCTCGTTTTTTGAACCTGCCTGCACAATGTCAAACAGCTTCTCGTAAACGGCAAGCATACGGCTGCGGAACGCGCCCAGACAGTCGAGCGCGCCTGATTTTATCAGCGCCTCCGCCTGCCTGCGGTTCCCGCCGTGCGCGACGGTGCGCGAGATGTAATTGTATAGCGACGTAAACCGCCCGTTTGTCTCACGCTCGATTATCAGTTTTTTAATAAAACCTTCGCCCACGCCCTTGACGGCGAGCAGGCCGTAGCGTATCGCTCCGACTCCGCCCTCCTCGCCCGGTGATTCGTATCTGAATACCGCGCCGCTTTCGTTTATATCGGGCGGCAGCAGCTTTATGCCAAGTCTTGTGCACTCCGCTATATAGTCCGCAAGCTTGGAGGGGCTTGACAGCACGCTTGTCATAAGCGCGGCAAGATATTGTCCGGGATAGTGAGCCTTCAGATATGCGGTCTGGTATGATATTATCGCATAGGCGGCGGCGTGCCCTTTTTTAAACCCGTAGTTGGCGAACGCCGTCATGTCCTCGAAAAGCTCCACGGCGTCCTCGCGCGGGCAGCCAAGTTTTACTGCGCTTTCTATAAAGCCCGTGCGCTCAGCTTCAATGACGTCGGCTTTTTTCTTTGATATCGCGCGGCGCACTATATCCGCCCGGCCATACGAATAGCCCGCGACGGCGCGGAATATCTGCATGACCTGTTCCTGATAGACTATGACGCCGCTTGTTTCGTTTAATATCTCGGCGAGCGCCGTAATTTTGTATTTAATTTTCGACGGGTCGGCGCGGTTTTCAAGATATTTCGGTATTGCATCCATCGGCCCGGGCCTGTACAGCGCGATGGAAATCATTATATCCTCTATGCTTTGGGGGCGCAGTCTGATAAGCAGCTGCCTCATGCCCCCCGACTCGAGCTGGAACATCCCGTCCGTATGGCCGGAGGATATCATCGCAAACGCCGCCTCGTCGTCGCGCGGGATTTTTTTCAGATCAAAACCCGGGTCGGTCTGTCTGACCTGCCGGCAGCACTCGTCTATGATGGTAAGGTAGCGCAGCCCGAGAAAATCGAACTTGAGCAGCCCGAGCATCGCCACGGTATCCATGTCATACTGCGTGACGGTCACCTCGCCGTTGACCGCCAGCGGCACATATGTCTCAAGCGGGCGGTCGGTTATAACCACGCCGGCGGCATGGGTCGAGGCATGACGCGGCATTCCTTCGACGGCTCGCGAAATGTCGAGCAGTCTGCGCACCTTCGGGTCGCTGTCGTATACGGAGCGCAGTTCAGTGTCAAGCATCGCGTCCTCAAGCGTTATGCCCAGCCGCTGCGGGATGAGTTTTGCGACTCTGTCGACTTCCGCATATGACATGCCCAGCGCACGGCCGACGTCGCGCACGGCGGCGCGCGCCGCCATCGTGCCGAATGTTATTATCTGCGCCACATGGTCGTGGCCGTATTTTTCGCACACGTAGGCTATAACCTCGTCGCGGCGGTTATAGCAGAAGTCTATATCAAAATCGGGCATCGAAACGCGCTCGGGGTTCAAAAACGCCTCGAAGAGCAGGTCATAGAAAAGCGGGTCAACGTCTGTTATGCCTGTCAGATATGCGACAAGGCTGCCCGCCCCCGAGCCGCGGCCCGGGCCTGTGGGTATATCGTGCGATTTCGCGTATCCCACAAAGTCCGCGACGATGAGAAAATATTCACTGTAACCCATCTGGGCTATGACCGACAGCTCATAGTCTACGCGCTCGCGATACTGCTCCGGCGTGCGACTTTCGTTCGGCACTATCTCGCCCGACATCAGTTTTTTTGCAAGCCCCGTGTTTGCGAGCTTGCGCAGGTAGTCGTCGGGATGCATGCCGCCCGGCGGTGTAAACGCGGGCAGATATACCTTGCCGAACTCAAAGCGGAAGTTGCAGCGCTCTGCGATTTTAACGGTGTTTGAAAGCGCATCGCGGTAGCCCGAGAAGAGACGGCGCATTTCGTCTGTGGACTTATAATAAAACTCGTCTGTTTCAAATCCGAGCGGGCGCCCGTCGGTTATAACATTGTTGGTCTGTATGCACATCAGGATCGCCTGCGTATCGGCGTCCTGCCGCCTTATATAGTGCACGTCGTTTGTGGCGACGAGCGGTATGCCCGTGCGCTCCGACAGCTCCGCAAGCGCGGCGTTGACCTTCTCCTGTTCGGCAAGCCCGTGGTCCTGAAGCTCAAGATAGAAGTTATCGCGCCCGAATATAGACTCGAGCTTTCGCGCATATTCTTCTGCCGCTGCCATATCGTCGCGCAGTATCGCCTGCTGTATATAGCCGCCCAGGCACGCCGACAATGCGATAAGTCCCTCGGAGCGCTGCTCCAGCAGCTCCATATCAGCGCGGGGCTTCGAGTAAAAGCCCTCCGTGAACGCGCGCGACACGATGTGTATCAGGTTGCGGTATCCAATCTCGTCTTTGCAGAGCAGCACGAGATGATAGTTTTCGCTGTCGGGCCCGTGCGTCCTGTCAAAGCGCGTGCGCGGCGCGACGTATATCTCGCAGCCGATTATAGGCTTAACCCCTTCGTCCATGCAGGCACGGAAAAAGGCGACGGCGCCGTACATAACGCCGTGGTCGGTTATCGCGACCGCGTCGTGTCCGGCAGCCTTCGCCGCTTTGGGTATGTCCGACACGCGGCATGCGCCGTCGAGCAGACTGTATTCACTATGCAGATGAAGATGGACGAAATCAGACATGGCAACACCGAATATAGACAAGGGGCGATGCGTTTCACATCGCCATAAAAAAGGTTCGCTCGGTTTTGCCGCGCTCACATGGCGCAGCAGCTATTTTATATGTAACCGGCGGCGTATAACGATGTTATGTATAACATTGTTATGCGTCGCTCAAATCCACGAATTTTATAATCCTGTCGAGCCGGTGCTTGACGCCGGATTTTGTCAATGGGGGATCGTGCAGTGCGGCAAGCTCTGCAAGCGTGGCGTCGGGATTTTCAATCCTTAGCTTCGCTGTAATAAGCAGGTCGTCCGGGACACCGTCCGGACCAGATGCGAGCATCCGGCTGATAGCCTCAATCTGCGTCTGCGCCGCGTCGATAGTCTTAGAAATGTTGGCGGTGTCGCAGTTTGCACAGCGGTTGGCGTTGTTCCGCAGCTCGCGCACAATTTTGGCGTCCATCAGCTTGAACGCCGCGCGCTGTGCGCCTATGAGGTTGAGTATGTCCTCCACCGCCTCGCTGCCCTTGAAATACACGCCCGTTGATTTGACGGCGGGACGATGAATTATACCCGGGGTCACGCCCATGTCGGCTATCAGCTGTGCGATCTGTTCGGCGCGCCCGTCCGCAGGCGCGACAAACTCAAGGTGATACGAGCGTCCCGGGGCGTTGACCGTGCCGCACTCCACAAATGCGCCGCGCAAAAACACCTGACGGCACAGCTCGCAGCCGAACACGGCTTTGTTCAGCGTGATATGCGCGTCATCGCCAAGCTCGTCGAAAATCACATCAAGCTCAGCCGGGAGTGTAACCGTCAGCCGGGGTCCCTCCTCGCAGGCTATGCCGAACACTCCGGCCATCAGGGCCCGCAGGCTTTTGCCTGTCGCCGGCTGGTCCGCGCGCAATTCGATTGCATCGTGCGAGAACACGCGGGAGGCGAACATGCAGCCATACAAAAACGAGCGACGGCAGCACTTTTTCTTAAGCATCAGGCCGCAGAGATCTTTTTTGACCCGCTGCGAAAACGACAGCTTCATGCGCAATCCACCCCATTATACGTTTTATTCGCTTTGAGCGCACAACGGGCAGAATTGTTATGACGCCGGCTATTTATCGCCCGTAAATTTTTTCACTATGTCTCGATGAATTGTGACGGTGTTGAGATTCTGAGCGCGCAGATGGGAGGCCAAGGCTTCAGCAATCGCAACCGAACGGTGCTTGCCGCCCGTGCATCCGAACGCAATTATAAGCTGCGGCTTGCCCTCCTCGATGTAGAGCGGGATAAGATAGTCGACCATGTCGAACAGCTTGTCCATAAATCTATTCGTCGCACCGTGCGAAAACACATAATCCCGCACCGGGTCGTCCAGCCCGGTAAGGTCGCGCAGCTCCTCCTTATAATACGGGTTTGGGAAGCAGCGCACGTCGAACACAAGGTCAGCCTCGGTAGCGATGCCGTATTTGAAGCCGAAGGACAGGCAGGTTATTATCATCCCGCCTCCGCTTTCGGATGCAAACAGTATCGCCTTTATGCGGTCGCGCAGCTGCAGCGGCGTCAGAGTTGAGGTGTCTATAACATAGTCGGCGCGCGCCTTCACGGGCGCGAGCATTTCCCTCTCCTGCATTATAGCCTCGGAGACAGTGACGTTCTTGAGCGCGACAAGCGGGTGCAGACGCCTTGTCTCCTTATAGCGGTTGAGCAGCACGCGGTCGTTGCAGTCGATAAACACCGTGCGGCAGGCAAACCCGCGCTTTTTGAGCATATCGAGCTGCTCGAACAGCGTGTCAAACTCCAGCTCGCCGCGCACGTCGAGTATAAACGCGACGTTCTGCGCCTTGCCCGGTGTCTGCGTGTAAAGCTCGGCGAACGTAGCGATCAGCGCCGCGGGCATATTGTCTATGCAGTAATAGCCCATGTCCTCGAGCGTGTTGGAGGCCTGCGTCTTACCGGCGCCCGACATTCCCGTAAGAACCAGAAATTCCATAGCGTTTTATGTTCCCCCCCGTCAAGGGTGTTTGTCTGGACCGAAGTGTGTGTCGCAAAGCATGCTTGTCCGGTTAAAATCCGGTGCGTTTATTCGGCGGGAATAAATCGCACCTCAGGCTGAATTTCCGCGCCGAAACGCTCGTACACCGTTGCACGGATATGGTCTATAAGCCTGCGCACATCGGATGCCGTTGCACCGCCCCGGTTGACAATGAAGCCGGCATGCTTTTCCGACACCTGCGCCCCGCCTATCGCCGTGCCCTTCAGCCCTGCATCCTCTATAAGCTTGGCTGTATAATAGCCGTCGCAGCGCTTGAATACGCTGCCGGCGCTCGGCATGTCGAGCGGCTGCTTTTCAATTCGCTGGTTCATCAGCTTGCGCATAAGCGCATCTATCTCTGCCGGATCGCATTCCTGCAGCCTGAAATCCGACGACAGGATGATAAGCGGCGAGTTCATATACACGCTCTCGCGATAGCCAAAGCGCTGCTGGTCGCCTTTGTATACCGTGACAGTCCCGGTTTCGGGATTATATACCCGGCTTGAAATGCACACATCCTTTATTTCGCCGCTATACGCACCGGCATTCATATAAACCGCTCCGCCGACCGAGCCGGGTATTCCGTAGGTAAACTCAAGTCCTGCCAGAGACGCGCGATATGCGGCAACAGCAAGTGATGTCACCGGCATACCGCTGCCTGCCGTCATTATTTCTCCGTTTTGCGTAACCGATTTGAGTTCGGAGGTGAAAATCACAACTCCGCGGTATCCGGGGTCGTCGAAAAGCACGTTGGAGGCGTTACCGAACACGTTGTAGCGCAAGCCGATCGAGCGGATAAATTCCACAAGACTGATCAGCGCGCGCTCGTTTTTCGGATATACAACAAAGTCGGCAGGCCCGCCGATTTTAAATGTGCAGCAGGACGAAAGCGGAAAATCGGCCGAATAGGTCAATTCCCCGCGTTCGAATTCAGTTTTAAGATACGGCTTAAGCGTCGCGTAATCAGTCATGGTCAAGAATATCCATAATTTTAATCTGATACGGCTTATATAATTCTATGCCACGCGGCAATTTTTGATGAATCGCCGTATTCATGCCGGGTCAGGCAAGCGTGTAGCGCATAAATGTTTTTTTGCCTTTTTTAACTATAACATCGCGCGAGACAAAGTCGTCTGCGGTCAGGGCTGCGTCGAGAGAGGTGACCTTCTCGTCGCATACAATAACTCCGCCCTGCTGTATAAGCCGGCGCGCCTCTCCCTTCGACGGGGCAAGTTTTGCGGCGACAAGCATATCGATAACGGAAATCTTTCCGTCTGCAAAGTCGCCGGCGGTCAGCGTGCAGGTCGGCATATCGTCGGATATGCCGCCGTCGGCGAAAATCGCGCGCGCCGCGTCTAGCGCCTTTTGCGCTTCATCCTCGCCGTGAACAAGCCTTGTAAGCTCAAATGCAAGCAATTCCTTTGCGGCGTTGAGCTCGCTGCCACGGAGTGATTCATATTTTGCAATCTCGTCAAGCGGCAGGAATGTGAGCATCTTAAGGCAGTTTATGACGTCGGCGTCGGCGATATTACGCCAGTACTGGAAAAAGTCGTACGGGGGCGTTTTCTCCTTGTCGAGCCATACCGCGCCCTTCTCTGTCTTGCCCATCTTCTTGCCTTCACTGGTGGTGAGCAGCTTGAAGGTCATACCGTACGCCTCGCCGCCGTCTTTGCGCCTGATGAGTTCCACGCCGCCGATGATGTTCGACCACTGGTCGTCGCCGCCGAGCTGGACTTTGCAGTTGTAATCATTGTACAGCCTGTAGAAGTCGTAGCTCTGCAGCAGCATGTAGTTGAACTCAAGGAATGTCAGCCCGGTTTCAAGCCTCGCCTTGTAACATTCGGCGGCGAGCATGCGGTTGACCGAAAAATACGGGCCGATGTCCCGCAGAAAATCTATATAGTTTAGGTTATACAGCCATTCGGCGTTGTTTACAAACAGCGCCTTCCCCTCGGATATGTCTATAAAGCGCGACATCTGCTGTTTAAAGCACTCGATGTTGTGCGCTATCGTCTCTTTCGACAGCATGCGCCGCATATCCGACTTGCCGGACGGGTCACCTATCATGCCCGTGCCGCCACCCAAAAGCGCGATGGGCCGGTGACCGGCGCGCTGCATGTGCGCCATAATTTTAAGCTGCAAAAAATGTCCGACATGCAGGCTGTCGGCTGTGGGGTCAAATCCGATGTAAAATGTTACACGCTCGCTGTCGAGCAGTTTTTCAAGTGTCTCCGGATCCGTGCATTGCGCCAGAAGGCCGCGATCGATGAATTCTTTGAACAGACTCATTTTATTTACCATATGAACGCGGTCGCATTACGCAAACGCGGATTCCTTTCTGTTAACTACTTTGATTTTCACGCCTGACTCCTGTCATTAGTATATTTATTCAGCCGGACACTGCGCTGTTACGGCATCCGGCTCATTTATTACTATTCCCTTTTTTAACACCGGTTATTTGCCGCTTTCCAGCAGTTCTTCGGCTGATTGCAGCAGCTTGTCGGTGATTTCCGCTCCGCCCATTATGCGCGCAAGCTCGCGGATCCTGCCCGCGCGGTCGAGCGGAGTGACCTCGGTTTCGACCCGTCCGCCCGCCTCACGCTTGCTTATTAAGAGTTGCGTGTCGGCGACGGCTGCTATCTGCGCCGAATGGGTGACGCATATAACCTGCGCGTTGCGAGCCAGCTTCTTCAGCTTGACGCCGATTTTATACGAGGTCTTGCCCGACACGCCCGCGTCGATCTCGTCAAATATAAGCGTTGACGCGCCGCCCTCTGAAAGCACGCTCTTTATAGCCAGCATCACGCGGGACAGCTCGCCGCCTGACGCTATTTTCGCCAGCGGTTTGGGCGGCTCGCCGGGGTTGGCGGTGATGAGAAACTCCAGCGCATCTGCGCCCCGCCGCGTGAAAATCGGTCTGCCGTCCTGGCTTATTTCCCGGGTGAGACTGACCGAAAACACTGCCTTTGCAAGTTCGAGCTCGGCAAGCTCTGCCGTTACGGCGGCTGACAGCCGCTCAGACGCCTTCCGCCGGACAGCCGTCAGCGCCTCGGCAGCGGTTTCAGTTTCCGCTTCACGCGCGGCAAGCTGCTTTTTAAGCTCTGTCACCCGCAGGTCAGCGCCTTCAAGCGCCGCAAGCTCTGCCGCCGCTTTCGCGCGGAACTCAAGAATTTCATTTATATCCGCGCCGTACTTGCGTTTCAGCTTTGTTATAGCATCAAGCCGGCTTTCAATGCGGTCGAGCTCGTCGGACGGGTCTGTATCAAGGTCGTCTCCGCAGGCATCCGCTATGCGCTCGGCTATGTCCTCCAGCTCCGAGCGCAATACCTCAAGCCGTTCGGTATAACTGTCGGCGCCGGGCACAAAATCACGCAGCTGCTCGAGTGCCGGGATGGCGCGCGTTATCAGGTCATAGGCCGACATGCCCTTTTCGGCTCTATAGAGCGCACTGCGTATCAGCCGCGACTGACGGGAAATAAGCTCAAGGTTGCGCAGCTTGAGGCGTCTTGCTTCCAGCGCTTCCTCCTCGCCGGGCTTCAGCTTCGCGCCGTCAATGTCGGCAAGCTGGAAGCGCAACATCTCAATGCGCAGCGCTTTCTCCGCCCCGTCAATGCTTGCGGCTTCAAGCTCGCGACGTGTTTCGGTCAAAGCGTCAAAGGCTGCCGTGTATGCGGCAAGCTCCGCGCTGTCGCCGGCGTACAGATCGACAAGTGAAAGGTGGGTGGAGGGGTTGAGCAGTGCCTGATTGTCGTGCTGGCCGTGGATGTTCACAAGCTGTGCTCCGATTTCGCGCAGCACGGAAGCCGGAACCGCACGCCCGTTGATGCGGGCAGTCGATCTGCCGTCGGGGGTAACCTCGCGGCTCAGATAGAGCATGCCGTCCTCGTCGGGCGCAATGCCAAGCTCAGAGAACACCGCAATCTCAGCCTCGCCGAACCCGCCGAATACAGCGCTCACCGAAGCGGATTTCTCGCCTGACCGGATCAGATCCTTCTGTGCGCGTGCGCCTAGAAGCAGCATTATAGAGTCGATGATTATCGACTTGCCTGCCCCGGTTTCGCCGGTCAGCACGGTAAATCCCGGCGAAAACCGGATTGACGCGCGCTTTATAACGGCGATATTTTCGATATCAAGCTCATATAACATAGCAAAATGATTTATAAACAGCCCGAACCGGCACCCCACAACAGCGGTTGCCCTTCCCCGCGCGGGCTGCGCCGGTTCATGCCAAAATTACTGCCGCGAATGTCATTACCTGTGGTCGATGATGTCGACCCGCAGCGCGTTGCGGAATTTTTCCGCAAGCTCAAGCGCGGACTCACGTTCGCGCATCAGCACGAATATCGTGTCGTCTCCGGCAATGCTGCCCACGATATCGCCCCAGTTCATTCCGTCGATGGCGGCTGCCGCCGCCTGCGCCATGCCCGGGTAGGTTTTAAGCACCACAATATTGTCGGCGGAGTCCACCTTTATGACGGTTTCACGGATGATATTGCGGTACTTTGCGGAAATGCGTGACTCCTCGCCGGACGAGACGGCGTATTTATATTTGTTTTCCCCGTCATCGCAGGCGATTTTAACCAGCTTGAGATCCCGTATGTCGCGCGATATCGTAGCCTGCGTTACTGCTATTCCGGATTCGCGCAGCCTGGCGATAAGCTCGTCCTGGGTTTCGATTGCGTACTGTTGAATTATTTCAAGTATTTTTCGGTGACGGTTAATCTTCATATTTAACCCTTACATCAAGTGCCGCTCATTCTGTCATCGGGATTCCGTTCTCCCACAGCGAGTACGGGCAGACGGGTATCGTACCCACATACAGTCTGTACTGGAACCCGTACCCGGCTGTGAATCCGGTTGTTCCCACGGTACCGATTGTGTCGCCGGTTTTGACAACGTCTCCGTTCTTGACTGCCACATCGCCCAGATATGCGTACAGGCTCTTGAGCCCGAAGCCGTGGTCTATGATAACCGTTTTACCGGTTAGCGCAAGCTCGCCAATATATATAATCTTTCCCGAGTTGGCTGCCAATGCCTTGTCTCCGGCATTTACTATATAATCCACGCCGGGGTTGCGGTAAGGCTCGCCGGTGCCGTATGTGCCGGCCAGTTTGCGGTATATGCCGAAACCGGCGGTTATATACCGGTCGGCAACTCCCTCGATAAACAGTCCGTCCCAGTATTTGATGACTCCCGGGGCGGCCAGCTGCGGCCCCACAACGGTATTGAACTCCTGGAGCGTTTCAGCGGTGTATTTTGACGCCATCGCCTGCGTGGCAACCAAAACGTCTTTGGATTTGAATGTCTTGGGCTCAATAGCCAGAGATAAGGTCTGGGACACGCCTGCGCAGTTAACGATGAACGTATAGGCCGTGGCATCGGGCAGGTTAATCGAAATCGGGATGAGCGCGCGGACATAGTCGCCGTCCTTGTAAAACACCGGAGTATAGTTTATCGCCGGCTCCGACGTGAAGGTTATATCCGCAATATCGGTGACGTTCTTTCCGGTGAGCACCACAAATTCGCCGGGCTGAATTGAGGTTTCGCCCAGATAGAACACAGGTGCCGCCTGCACATTTGCGACGAATTCGTATGTCGCCTCGCCGAAAGCGCCGCGCTCTTCGTTTTCGTACCATTTCGCGGTGACGGTGATGTCCAGTTTGCTGCCTTCCTCAAATGCGTATGAGGCTATGTTTTCATACTGGTCGTCGTACACGGTCACCCCGTCGCGCTTGATATTAACGAGCAGGTAGTCCGGCTCTACGGTAAAGCGCATATCAAGCCCGCCAAGCAACGGAATTGACACCGGAGTGGCGTCTGTTGTCACCGGTGCGTCGACTTCTTTATATACATTACCGTAGCTGAGGCAATTCCACGACATTGCGGTGGGCAGAATGGTTGTCCCGCCGTCGCCGAAGGTCATGGAAGGCGGCGTTGAAGCCGGGAAAATGCATACGCCGTATGCCGACTGTATAAACACCGAGGCTTTATCAGCCGGTATTTTATACGCATTGCCCCCTCCGTCCACAAAATAGGAGTTGTCGGGGTCGGCAGAGAAATAATAGCGGTATGTGGTCGAAAGGTCATAGCTGTAATAGACAGCCTTGAAATAATCTGCAGCCGCAAGCTGCTGCGGCAGGCTGCCCACCGGCTTCGAGGCGTCGTTTAATGCCAGAAAATACGCAAGCACACCGCCCTCGAACCCTTCTTCCGACGAACTGGAAGTGAAGGAATAGACTGTGCCGGTCAGATCCGTCAGCTCCATGCGTGAAACCACACCCTCCCTGACCGGAGCTTTCCGGGCGGAGTTGTAGGCCCATATACCTATATATGTCGGAATGAACAGCGCGACAAGGCAGACGGCCCAGATCAGCTTTTTTTGTATACCGTTCATAATGTTCGGATCACGCTCCGTATATCGTAAATCACAACAAATCCACAATTTCGGCCTTGTGGCGCGTGTATGGCAGAAAAACGCGCAGCAGGTCGGAGGTTTTCAGTTTCAGGCTGGTGGTGTTGACGCATGGATGACAGCCGATGTATTTGGATGCGGCGAGTGCGCGGTCAATCACAAGTCTCACGCGGCGTTCGGTGTCGTTAGCCAGTGCCAACACCGACAGCGAGCCGGGCGCAACGCCCAAAAGCGGCTCCATAACGCTTCCCGGCGCAAAAGACAGCCGCGGCGCTCCGACAGCCGCAGCGAGAGTCGCCGAACGGAACATCCGGCTGCCGGGTAGCATGACAAGAAAAAACACCGTTTGTCTGCGGTCGCAGAGCAGCAGGTTTTTGCACATCTCAACTCCGAGCGCGGCGTTTATGTCGTCGCAGTCGGCGATAGTCATTGCGGGCGCGTGTGAAACCCGGGTATATGTTATTCCAAGGCGCGAAAGCAGCTCGTAAACCGCTGCTTCGCGCTCAGTGCAGTTTTCGGGCGGCACTGCGCTGGGGATTGAATCGATAAGAATGCTCATGTAAAAGTAATAATTATTCCTTTGCGTATGCTGCAATTATAAAAATTGCGGCGTCTGCCGTGCCGGCGGCTAAATACTGTGCATAATTATAAATTTGTCTACCATTATAGCATACAAAACAGATTATGTCAACAAATACCGCATAGTTTAAGCATTGTGACGCGCCGGCGCACATACGGCGCAAACTCAAGTGTTAAGCCGATAAATTCCGGCGTGTCGGGCAGCCCGAGCGACGCGACGGCCGTCTTGCAGCCGCAGCCATACATATAGGATTTTACAAAATCGGGGTCGGGCAGCCCCGAGACGATTTTCCGCAGTATAGGCGCAAGTCTGTCCAGCCGCTCCTGCGTCAGACCCTCCAGCGGGTCGGGCAGGTTTTCGCGTATGATGCCGTCGGTCAGATGCCCGAACACCGGGAGCAGGTACTCCCACTCATACACGTTTTTCTTCAGCCTGAACCGCTCCATAGCCCGGTAACGCCCGAGCAGCAGCAGGGTCGCAACGCCGACCTTCTCACCATGCAGCGCGGGCACAGGCTCGTTTATGCAGTGCATCTCCCACAGGTGCGAGAGATGGTGCTCCGAACCGGAGGCGGGACGCGAATTGCCGTATGCCTGTATCGCCAGCCCGGAGGTCACCAGCGCCTGCATGAGCAGAACGCCGAAGTCCGGGCTCCCCGGCTCGGCGGCAACCAGCCTGTCAAGCGCGTCGCGCTCAAGCGCGTAAATCTCTGCGTCAAACCGCTCGCCGGTCACGGCTGTTGATACTTCCCAGTCGAAAAGCGATATGTACTTGCCCAGCATATCGCCCACTCCGGCAGCAGTGAGCGCCTGCGGCGCGCTCATGAATACTGCCGGCTCGGCAAACAGTGCCACGGGAGGGATAGAGGGAAAGGACAGTTTCTGCCCGCCGACCGTCATCGCCGCTATACCCGATACAAACCCGTCCACGCTGGCTGCTGTCGGAAACGAAACAAACGGCAAGCCGAGCTTATGCGCGCAGTAGCGCGTCAGGTCGTGGACGGTGCCTGCTCCCACCGCGACGAGCGCTTTCACATTAGCGGCGCGCTCGTCAAGCGGCAGGGCAACCTCCGGGTCCGCGATAACATCGCCGGGGAACACATGGCGGTCCGCGCCGGGCAGCTCTGATATGGCAATCGCCTCCGTATTGGTGTCGCAGACCACAAGGACATTGTCACAGGCGTCAAAGTTTTCAAATATATACCTACGCGCAGCCTGCGCTGCGCCATCGCCGATTATGACCGGAGATGTCATAAAAGCTGACATAACCGCTCCTCAACATAAAAATTTTAAATGTTTCTCACCATTTATTCATAAACTGCGGGTGCGAAAAATATATTTTTAGCAAACGATTAATATCGGAGGAAACGACCATGTTTGTATATTCATTCAAGGCGTCGACACTGAAATTCGCCGGCATCGCGGCGCTTTCGCTGGCGCTGCTTATCGTTCTGATCGCTGTTATCCCGTCAATAGGCTCGGATTCATCCGACGGCAAATTCGATGCCGGAGAAGTGGAAGCCGCAGCGATAAACTACGACAAAATAAAAACAAATGAGGACCGTGTCGCGTTTCTGGCACAGTTCGGCTGGGAAGTTGATCCCGAACCCGCTGAAGAAGCAACGGTTACCATCCCGTCCGAATTCGACCGGGTTTTCGTCAGCTACAACGAGCTGCAAAAACGCCAGGGGCTCGACCTTTCAAGGTATAAGAGAAAGGAAATGACACGTTATACATACATTGTCAAAAATTACCCCGACTACGACGGGGTTGTATACGCAAACCTGCTTGTATACCGCAACAAGGTGGTCGGCGGCGACATTTGCTCCGCGGATGTAAACGGGTTTTTGCACGGATTCAAGAAAAGATAACATACACATGATACCACACAGGTAACCGGAAAGCAACATCCGGTTATAAAGAGCTAAGCTCCAGACTGGCAGCAGCCGGACTGGAGCTATTTCTACGGCAAAAGTCGGGCTATAGCTTTTTCTTATGTCCGGCTAACGCCTGACGGGAGTATTGCTCCCTGTTCGATTGTCGCCATATGGGTGCATTTATTTATGTCAGGCTGTCGCCAGACGGGAGTTTTGCCCCCGTTATGCTGTCGTCGGAAGGGTGATTTGCTCCCTGTGTCCGGTTGCCGTCGGCTGGACCTTTTCTACCTGTCCGATGTCAGCCGGGCGGGAATTTTTCTGCATGTCGCCCGGCGAAAAATAATATTGTAAGGCTTTTCCCGAAAACAAATCGCGCGCGTCATAACGAGAAAGACAGCGGCATATATAATTTATGAACAAAATTTATATGCCCCCGGAGGATTTAAAATGAAACAGCCGCTTTTGAGAATATTGCCGGCGTTGTTGTGCGTGGCTCTTATCCTGTCGGTGCCGTCCGGAGTATACGCATCGGAGCCGGGCGGCGCAGCAAATATACCGGCGGTCATCCATGAAGCCGCTCCTGACGCATACGAAGACGATGCGATTCCCGTCGTTCAACCGTTTGCGCTCGAACTTGACACACCGTCGTACATACTGATGGAAGCGGTAACCGGACGGGTCCTGTGCGAGAAAAATGCGGACCAGCCGCTTCCGCCGGCGTCGGTGACAAAAATCATGACTCTACTGCTCGTCATGGAAGCCATCGACAGTGGCACCATAAAGCTGACCGATATGGTACCTGTCAGCGAAGATGCGGCGGGAAAGGGCGGCTCGCAGATATACCTTGAGGTCGGCGAGGAAATGACCGTGGAAGATATGCTCAAGGCGGTGGTTATCGCATCCGCAAACGACGCGTCGGTTGCGCTTGCCGAGCTTGTCGCCGGAAGCGAGCAGGCCTTTGTCGAGCGCATGAACAAGCGCGCGGCAGAGCTTGGCATGTCAAACTCCCACTTTGAAAACGCGACCGGGCTTGATGACACCACCGTAAACCACGCCTGCAGCGCCCGTGACATAGCTATAATGTCGCGCGAGCTGTTAAAGCATAAAAAAATCCTGGACTACACCACAATCTGGATGGACACGGTGAGGGGCGGCGAGTTCGGTCTCACCAATACCAACCGGCTGATAAGATTCTACAACGGCGCGAACGGGCTGAAGACCGGCTCGACGGCGAAAGCCAAGTTCTGCATAAGCGCAACGGCGCTGCGCGACAATATGCAGCTCATCGCGGTTGTAATGGCGGCGCCCTCGCGCGACAGCCGCAACGAGTCCGCCAAAAAACTGCTCGACTACGGATTTGCAAACTATGCGTTTCTGACGCGCGAAAGCGGGTCGGCAGGCTCGGTCAGAGTGCTGGGCGGCATATCGTCCGAATGCGCGACGAAGTTTGACTCGTTCGGCGTCTGTGTTGAAAAGTCCGCCGGAACAAAGCTCGATTCCAACATACAGCTGCCGGAAGCCATCCCTGCACCGGTGAAAGAAGGCGACATTATCGGGCGCATCGAGTACAGCCTAAACGGCGAACCGCTCGGCGAGGTGATGATCTATGCCGCCGAATCGGTGGATAAGATCAGCTTTTTCGGCGTGCTCGGCAGGCTTGTGGCGAAGTTCTTCTTAAGCGGAAACCCATAATATTTTTTAGATTTTCAAAAAATGCCTTAACAAATAGCTCAAACACATTTTATAAATATTTAATTTATAAACACTTGTTAAAGCGCCCTGTTTGAATTATAATAATAATGGATTAGTATCAAAAAATTTGTTAAAAGCGAAGGCAGTTTAGTTATGGGACTTAAATTAATTGATACGTACACACGTGGGTTCATATCGGGCGCGAACTTTGATGCAATCGCGCCGGAAATTGAGTCGGCGCGCGCAAAAATCAGTGACAGAAGCGGCGCCGGCTCTGATTTTCTCGGCTGGGTTGATCTGCCCGAGAATTACCGCAAAAACTCCGATGCGGCTGAAGATCTCGCCCTGATCAAGCGGGCGGCGGAAAAAATCCGCTCGACATGCGACATATTCGTTGTTATCGGAATCGGCGGCTCATACCTCGGCGCCCGCGCCGCTATAGAATTTGTCAGGTCACAGCAGTACAACCTGCTGCCGCACGACGGTCCGCAGATATTCTTTGCGGGCAACGGGCTGTCCACGTTTGACACCGCAAACCTTTTGCGCATATGCTCGGACGAGAGCAAAAATATATGCGTCAACGTTATCTCGAAATCCGGCAAGACCACCGAGCCGGCGGTGGCGTTCCGTCTCTTCCGCGAGCTGCTCGAGCGCCGCTACGGTGAGGAAGGCGCGCGCGAACGCATTTATGTCACCACTGACCGCGCGCGCGGCAAGCTGCTTTCGCTTGCACGCGAAAAAGGCTATCAGACCTTCGTTGTCCCTGACGATATAGGCGGCAGATACTCGGTGCTGACCCCCGTGGGACTGCTGCCGATCGCGGTTGCGGGGCTTGACATCGATGCGATGTTAGACGGCGCCGCAAGCGCGCGCCGCGACGCGCTTTTGCCCGGCTCCGATGCCGAAAAATACGCAGCGCTGCGCAACCTGCTGCTCCGCAGCGGCAAGCCGGTTGAGATTTTCGCCTCATACGAGAGCCGTGTCGCCATGGTCGCGGAATGGTGGAAACAGCTTTACGGTGAAAGCGAGGGCAAGGACGGGCGGGGACTCTTCCCTGCGTCGGTTACGTTTTCAACCGATCTCCATTCGCTCGGACAATATATACAGCAGGGCACACGCAATATATTTGAAACGGTGCTCTATATAAAAAATTCAGCCCCCGAGCTGCCCGTGCCCGCGGACCCCGGCGATGTTGACGGACTGGGCTTCCTCGAAGGCAAACCGCTTGAGTTTATCTCTCGCAACGCGTTTTTGGCCACGCTGCTGGCGCACACCGAGGGCGGCGTGCCGAATATAGTGCTCAACCTTGATGCCGCAGACGAGTTCAATCTCGGATATTTGTTCTACTTCTTTGAATATGCCTGCGCCTTATCCGGCTATATTCTGG
>JAPXNL010000008.1:0-36045 GCA_033808535.1 Clostridia bacterium | reverse complement strand
CAGCGTCTCTTTGATTGCCACCTGGTTGCCTCCTTAAATTATATAATGTAATTTTCGGGGCGGGACGTCTCTACACTCGCCCGGGTGTTTCTTCGTCCTGCATTAAAATAACGCCGCGCCTTCCGACGCGGGCGTATGTTCCGGCGGCACCGATCCGGCATAATCCCGACAGCCGCAGCCATCGCAGCGGCACGGTTTCCGGGTTCGGTTTCGCGGCTAACGCGCGCAACCAAGCACACCCGACAGCGCGGGAACACGGTCCCTTAGCCCGTTTCATCGCGGCAGGCCGCCCTGTGCAGCCGGCTTCGCGTCCTCCGGACATACTCCACGGAAATTCCCCCGGCCGGCCCATTACAGCCTGACGCAAACCGCAGTGCAGCATGCGTCACCGGGCAACCTCCCGCTTCATCGCATATCAAGCCTTTCTATTATAGTACGCTACTGTTATATTTTCAAGTATTTTTTAATTTTTTTCGCGGCAATCGAAAGAATTTACAAATTAGCAACATTTTAAGATAAGCCTTGTGTAAATATAATACCATAAATGCCAAAAGCTGCACGGAAAAATAAGGCGATACACCCTGATAACAGCGATGTACCGCGCCGGCGGAAAGTGATTCAACACGGACCAATGAGCGGTGTAATTCAAACTCTATATACACAAGTTTAAAATTATACAGCAATGCGGGGGAGTTTGGGGAGTTCGCATTCAACACTACTCCCGAGCAAACGCAGCGTATCACAAAAGCTGAAACCTCGCGGTGCTTTCGAGAATAAGCAATGTTCCGCGCTGGCGAGAAGCATTTAATATCGGTCACACAGTTGTGCAATCAAAACGCAGTATGCACAAGCTCCGATTATACACAGTACTGCGGGGTTTGGAGGCGTCTTACGCCCCCAACGTAATCTCATTATTCCCTATTCCTCACTTGAGCAGGGCGGGACATCGTCGGGCGACATATCGCTCCATGTTTTTTCGAGGTCCATTATCATGCCCACGCGCACCGCATGGCGTCCTCCCTCGAATTCCGTGCCCAGAAAGGTGTTGACAATATCAAACGCAAGCCCGCGCCCGACCACAAGCGCTCCGAGGCAAAGCACATTGGCGTTGTTATGCATGCGCGTGTAGCGCGCGCTGTAGGTGTCGCTGCAGACCGCTGCGCGTATTCCGCGGTGTTTGTTTGCAGCCATGCACATGCCGATGCCCGTGCTGCAGAGCAGGATGCCCAGCCTGCACTCGCCGCGTGCTATTGCATTGCACACAGCGTCGGCATAAATGGGATAGTGCACGGACTCAGGGCTGTATGTCCCGAAGTCGATATATTCCTCTCCGCTTTTTTCAAGGTGCAGCCTGAGCTGCTCTTTCAGCTCATACGCGCCGTGATCACAACCAATCGCAATCGGCAGCTTCTTTTCGTTTTCCTCCATATCTCTTTCACCCCGTAACATAAATTCGTTTATCCTGTTAAACCGTCAACCGACTCCGATTCAGACGTTTTGCCGCGCTCAGGCTCCGTTGCCAGCTTTATATCGACCGGCAGGCTGTTTTCGTCTATATGCTCCGACGGCACCTGAGGCTTCAGCGTGAACGTTATATCCTCGTAAACTTTCTCGTCCTTTGCATTCAGCGTATAAAGCCTGTAAAGCACAAGCCGCCCGTTTTCCTCGTTTATGCCGACGGATATTCCCCTTATGTAGGTCTTTATAAAATCGAGCGGAACATACAGTGTGCCGTTCTCGTAATATGACGGGACCGGCATGCGCGTCATGCTCCCGTTAACTGTCACAGAGCCCGAGCCGACCGAGAATACAACATCTTCTCCGCCGCTGTATCTTGTCAGATACCGCAGCTCCGACGTGTCGCCGGTTGTCACGAATCCGAGGTAGTCTGCTATCTCGGTAAAATTCAGATACAGCTGCCCGTCCCGCACCCAGTCGCGGTATTTTAGTGTTTCAACCTTGTATACGTCGTCGCTCTTGCTCTCGCCCAGCTGATACACCACATCCTCGCCGGGCGAAGGCCCCGCCGCTGTCAGGCTGAGTACAAACAGCCCGGAAGACACAACAAACAATACTAAATATACCATCACAAGCGCGGTAAATCGCGAGAAAAACAACGTGATCGCCGATATGCGACGCTTTTTTATATAATACCGTTTGATTTCGCTGCGCCGCCGCAAAAACTCCGCCTGCTCGGGTGTTAGCCCCCGCCGCTCGTTTATATCTTTTCGCCGCTGCGCTGCGGTCTGTGCGCGCAGCTTGCCGGGCTGCGATTTCTTCTTCCGTACAGCTTCGATGTTGCCCGGCTTTCTGGCGCTCTGCTTTCCGCCGCCCGATTTATTGCCGCCCGGCATATTGCCGGATGCACCGCCGCTTTTGCTTCCCCGCCCCGGCGGTACAGAGCCTCTGCCTGCAGCGGCACTGCGCTTATCTGGCGTTTGCTGCACAGCGCCGCCCGGCGTCTGTCTCCGGCTCGCACCGACCGCACCCGTATTATTACTGCTGCGGGACGGATCAATGCGTGCCGGTGCCGCACCGCGCGCGGCTGTATTACCCGCCTGAGTGCGGGAGTGCTGCGCTCCGGAGCGCATAGAATCGGCGCGCGCATTGCCATATACTCCTGCCGGCCTGCCGCCGGTTCCGCTGCCGGCACCCCGTACAGCGCCGCCCGCGGCCGGATGCGCACCGGCGTGCGCCGGCGGTGGCGGCATGGGACGGGAAGGTGCGCCCCGCACCGCTTTTTGCAGACGCGGAGCGCCGTTATTATGTTTTCCGCGCCTGTCGTTCATCCGTTTTGCCCTTATTATTATATAATAATGAAGATAAATTTCCTGTCACATTCTGTAAATGCCATGACCGCGCAGTTTTCTGCCCTCGGTGAGCTGGCGCCCCGTCCAGCCTATTATGCCGTCGGAGCATTGCTTAAGCTCGTTATACAGATCACGTCTTAAGACTGCAACCTGCTCTGCATATGCGTCGTCATTTATCCTGTTGACAAGCTCGCCGGGGTCAAGCTCCAGATCATACAGCTCATCAACATCGGTCAGGTTCCACACATATTTCAGTTTCCCGTCGGTTATCATTCGCTCGCAGAACAGACCGAACTGCTGTCCGTTATATGTCGACACCGCATATTTTGCATCTGTATCGCGACCCTCAAGCAATACACGCGAGAGGTCTGCGCCGTGGAATGCGCCGTCGGGGTATTTTATCCCCGCCAGCCCGAGCAGCGTCGGACCGAGGTCGAGGCAGTTGTGCGAAAATCCGCCTGTCCTGCGCGGAATTATATGCCCCTCCCACGCTATGGCCATGGGCACGCGGCAAATATCGTCGTACATGTTGTAATGCTTGTCGATCAGCCGGTGCGAACCGCACATGTCGCCGTGGTCGGTGGTGTATACGATTATTGTATTCTCACGCTCGCCCAGCCTGTCGAGCTCGGCAAGCACTCGCCCGACCGCATCGTCGCACTGAGACACCATGCCGTAATATAGCGCCACGGTTTTTGACCACTCGTCCCAGCCGCGGTTCTCAAGTTCCCAGTTGTAGAGCTGCTGCCGCCTGATGTATGGTTTGCCCTCGAAATCCTCGTCAAAACCCGCCCACATCGGAATCTCCACCGGATCGTACATCGTATCAAACGGAGCCGACGGACGGCACGGCAGGTGGGGTTCGGGGCAGTCGATGTGCAGATACCAGGGCTTGCCCGTCTCATGCAGCTTGCGCAACTCTTCAATCGCACGCTGGGCCGTGATGTGGGTGTTGTTGTATTCCAGCGGCGCGGGATCGCTTTCACCGAAAAAGCCGTTTGTAAATTTAACGGCTCCGACATGTTCCTCGCGCTCGCGGGCAAGCTCCGCACGGCTTATGTGACGACCGAATCCGTAGTCGGCCGGCGTGCAGCCGCCCATCTCCCACAGCCCCACAAGCGAGGTGTTGTAACCTGCGTCCGCCAGTGCTTTTGTCCATCTGAAGCCTTGTGGCTGCGGGTTCAGCGGGAACACTATATGCGGGTTCCACAGCCCGCCGCTCTCCTCAGGACGGCGTCCTGTAAACAGCGCCTGACGCGCCGGTGCGCAGACCGGTATCGGCGTATATGCGCGCTCGAACCACGCGCCGCGTGCCGCAAGCGCGTCGATATTCGGCGTGCGCACGGGATACATCTCCGCCGCTCCCACGCAATCGTAGCGCTGCTGGTCGTACATAAAAAACAAAATATTCGGGTTTCCCATTCCGACGCCCCGCGATTTTTTTAGGGCTATATTGCGCCCATTTTGTCATTATATGATATCACACCGGCAACTGCTTGTCAAGTTTTTTGCCCCGGTCTTCAGACGAGCTGAACCATATGTGATGATACATTTTTATTATTATTGTATAATATTTACAAACATGGCAAACCGATTTAATTATTACACGGCTATGTCATTTCCTGCTCTAAATTCACATTGCCTGTTTTAAACCTTTTGATTTTGCCTTGTCCTGCGATAACTTTGCTTGAACGCAGAGTTTTTGGCAAAGCCCTTACATTCTCGTTTTAACTCCTAAAATGTGCCGAAAACTGCGGCAATTCTATTATATTAACTATAATTAACTATATATCCACACATTTTACACGAATTTAACATATGTCGGATTTTGTTTTTTACAATATAAAGTGTATAATACTATGCGGTGCAGTATTTGCCGGCAGAGGATGTAAAAACGGAATATCAAATACATCCCGGAACCGCGTTTTTGCGCACTTTTCCGCACGGAAAAGCCACTTGTCCGGCGCGGGCGGAACGGAGCATGGTTTTTCCATCGTAAAATATGGCACAATCACAGTGCATGCGTCGAGCCTGAGAGCATGCCGGGACAAGGCTCGAAATTCACACCTATCTTCCCTGATGAATATAGCCGAGTAATGAACCGCATTACCGTAATAACGCGAGGTAAGTTGATGGTAACATATGAAGATATAAAACACAATCCGGACATAAACGCATACATCCGCCGCGCCGACGAGTCGCTCATCGCGCTCGGATTTACCGAGCACAGTCTGGCGCATGTCGGCCTTGTCGCTGAGAACGCCGGATATATACTGAAAACGCTCGGGTATCCCGACCGCGTCACGGAGCTTGCGCGCATCGCCGCGTACCTGCACGACATCGGAAACGTTATCAACCGCGTCGACCACTCGCAGAGTGGCGCCGTCATGGCGTTCCGCCTTTTAGACAATCTTGGCATGCTGGCTGATGAAATCGCGCAGATAATTTCCGCTATCGGCAACCACGACGAGGGCACGGGACGTCCCGTCAATCCTATAGCGGCGGCGCTGATTTTGGCGGACAAGTCCGACGTGCGGCGCACCCGGGTCCGCAACACGGATACAGCGTCGTTTGACATCCACGACCGCGTCAATTATTCCGTCACGCACGCCGAGCTGAAAATAAACGAAAACCGCACGCTCATCAAGCTGAAGCTGTCTATCGACACGCGCTACGGCAGCGTCATGGACTATTTTGAGATATTTTTGGACCGCATGGTGCTCTGCCGAAAAGCTGCTGAGGCACTGGGTCTGCAGTTCAAACTTATCATAAACGAGCAGCCGCTTATCTGAATTTTTGAGATTATGCAAAACGGCGGCGGTAATACTCGCCAATCACCTCTGCCGGAGATGATTACTTATCGCACACCGCTGACCGCGCTATAAATATATTAAAACGGGTAGTTAAATGCAATCGGCGCATTATCCGTAAGCTGTGTTTACCCGCGGAATTTAGGAGGATTTATCCACATGGATTTTTTTAATCTGCTGACTTTGATAGGCGGCCTGAGCCTGTTTTTGTTCGGCATGGCAACAATGGGCTCGGCGCTTGAAAAAAGCGCCGGAGGCAGCCTTAAAAAGCTGCTCGGCAAGCTTACTACAAACCGCGTTTCCGGATTTTTAACCGGACTTGGTGTCACAGCGGTCATACAGTCGTCGTCGGCCACCACCGTCATGGTTGTCGGATTTGTCAACTCGGGGCTGATGACGCTGAAACAGGCGATAAACGTCATTATCGGCGCAAACGTCGGCACCACCGTCACCGCCTGGATTTTAAGCCTTACCGGCATAGACAGCTCAAACTTCTTTGTCAGCCTGCTCAAACCCACGTCATTTACGCCGATCGTAGCCGCAATCGGCCTTATAATGTATCTCGGCGGCAAGACAGGAAAGAAAAAAGACATCGGGCTTATACTGCTGGGATTTGCGACGCTGATGTTCGGCATGGAAGCCATGTCGGGCGCCGTGTCGGGTCTGCGCAATGTGCCCGAATTCCGCAACGTATTGCTTGCCTTCTCAAATCCCGTTTTCGGCGTACTCGCCGGCGCGATTCTGACCGCAATAATACAGTCAAGCTCCGCATCTGTAGGTATCCTTCAGGCATTGTCGTCCACCGGACAAGTCACATACGCGACCGCAATCCCGATTATCATGGGGCAGAATATCGGCACCTGCGTAACAGCGCTTATCTCAGCCGTCGGCGCCAACAAAAACGGTAAGCGCGCCGCCGTCGTTCACCTGCTGTTTAACGTAATCGGCACCGCTATCTGGCTGACGGTTATCACCGCCGCGAACGCCGTGTTCAAATTCGCTTTCTATGGTCTTGCCGCAAACCAGTTCGGCATTGCAGTCGCGCACTCTGCGTTTAATATTGCCTGTACTTTTATTATGCTGCCTGCAGCCGGCCTGCTCGACCGCATCGCACATATAATCGTGCCCGAAACCGCATCAACCGACACTGTGCCGCAGCTTGACGAGCGTCTGATGGCGACCCCCACGATAGCTATCGACCGCTGCCGCAGCGTCACCGAAACAATGGCACAGACCGCAGGCCGTGCAATGAAAAACGCCCTCTCGCTGCTTTACTCCTACGATGCGCAGATTGCAGCCGGCGTGCGCGAGGACGAGCAGGCGGTGGATAAGCTTGAGGATATGATCGGCTCATATCTTGTGAGGCTCAGCTCGCATGACCTGACAGAGGCAGACAGCAGGGAGTCTGCGCAGCTTTTGCATATGATAGGCGACTTCGAGCGTATATCGGACCACGCCGTCGACCTTACAGAGTCTGCCGAGGAAATTCGCGAAAAAGGAATAATATTCTCCGATGCGGCAAAGCAGGAGCTTTCGGTGATGTGCGCCGCCGTCACGGAGGTGCTTGAGCTTGCGTTAAGCTGCTTTATTCAAAACGACGCCGATACAGCCGCGCTTGTCGAGCCGCTTGAGCAGGTAGTCGACCTGCTGCGCGACCAGCTGCGCTCGCGGCACATTTTGCGCCTGCAGCACGGCGAATGCTCTATAGAGGCGGGTTTTGTCCTGTCCGATATCCTGACAAGCCTCGAGCGCGCCGCCGACCATTGCTCCAACATAGCAGGTGCTGTAATCGAGATAAAACACCACAGCCTCGGCCTGCACAGCTACTTAAGCGATATAAGAGCCGGCAGCCAGGCGTTTATCGAGCGTTACAACGAATATTCCCGCAAATATGCGCTCGTTCCTTTAAAATAACTGCAATAAATGCAGGGGATACACCGCATGGATGTATCCCCTCTTTATTTTTGCGTCAGCGTGTCTGCCCGTCGCCGCTGATGAAATATTTGACCGTGGTCAGCTCGGCAAGCCCCATAGGACCGCGGGCGTGCAGCTTCTGAGTCGAGATGCCTATCTCTGCGCCGAATCCGAACTCGCCTCCGTCGGTGAATCGTGTTGACGCATTCACATATACCGCCGCCGCGTCGACACCCCGCCTGAATCTGTCCGCCGAAGCAAGGTCACGCGTTATTATCGCCTCGCTGTGCATCGTGCCGTATTTGTTGATATGCGCTATCGCCTCGTCGATATTGTTCACAACCTTCACTGCGAGTATGAAGTCGTTGTATTCGGTATAGTAGTCCTCCTCGTCCGCGGCCTTTATGCCGGGCAGTATCCCGCATGTACGGCTGCAGCCGCGCAGCTCGACCTTCCACGGCGACACCGCCTGTGCAAATACCGGCAAAAACTGTTCTGCCACCTCGGAATGCACGAGCAGCGTTTCCGCCGCATTGCATACCGACGGTCTTGAAACCTTTGCATTTACCGCGATTTTCACCGCCATGTCGAGGTCGGCATAATTGTCCACATAGACATGGCAGTTGCCCGCACCGGTTTCGATTACCGGCACGCTTGCGTTTTCCACCACGCTTTTGATAAGCGACGCGCCCCCACGCGGTATCAGCACGTCCACAAGCCCGCGCTGGCGCATGAGTATCGTCGTGCCTTCGCGCGTCACGTCGTCGACCAGCGACACACAGGCGGGGTCAATCCCCTCCGATTCCAACGCCTCGCGCATGATTCGGACCAGCACGCGGTTTGTGTTTATCGCTTCCTTGCCGCCGCGCAATACCACAGCGTTGCCAGTTTTAATACATAGCACCGCCGCGTCGACCGTCACGTTCGGGCGCGCCTCGTATATTATTGCCACGACTCCCAGCGGCACGCGCTCGCATGATATAACAAGCCCGTTCGGGCGCACCCAGCGTTCGCCGCCGCCCACAGGGTCGGGCAAAGCGGCGACATCGCGCACCGCCGCTGCAACCCCGCGTATGCGGTCCGCGCCGAGCTTCAGTCTGTCAAGCATTTTAGGCGGCACGGCGGGATTTTTCAAATCTATCTCGTTTGCTTCTTCAATATCTTGCACGCCCGATTCCAGCGCTTCGGCAATGCGCATCAGCGCTGCGTTTTTCCTGTCCGCGGTCAGCATCGAAAGCCCGCGCGACGCTTCCTTTGCAGCCCGGCACAGTCCGGATATATATGTTTCAAGCTCTGTCATATTCGTTTCTCCGCTCTGATATATTTCTAATGGTATTATACCATTTTAAGCAGCCCGTATCAAGGATTTTTAATCCGTCCGTTAAACTGATACGATGTCCATTTTATCCGGCATATTGCAGCCATATGCGCCGGTCTGAAAAGCCGGCCTCCCGCCTTTTAATTTTTTGTGAAAAAGTGCCAAAATAATTTTACAATTTAGCGCATGCGCTTGACAGGGGCATTTACCTGTGATATTATAACAAATGATGAATTATATTATATTATTTAATGAAGGGAGCGCCCGCAAATGGATGCCACGCTGAACATACATTTAAACGACATTGTTTATACCCATCCCAAGACAAAGAACCTTTACAGGCTCGACAGCTCCAACATTAAGAAGATTACATATGACTATCGCGAGGTCAAGAAATTTTTCGGATTGAAAAAGGACCTTATCGAAGTCATCATCATCGACACCGATCAGGAAGCCACGGAGCTTCCCGGACCGATCGAAATCCGCGAGGATGTCGATCCGGATTTCCGTCGCTACATGGGCAAGCTGCGCACCTTCGCCGAAGATAACAAGATTTTCATGGAGATTCGGCGCATTGACGGCGACAATACCATAATCAACGGTTAACACCACAAGCGGCGCTGCAAAAGCGGCGGGCGCGCCTTCTGATACCGGAGGCAACCCGCTGTTTTTTTCGTATATTTTCCGGATATCCTATCATCAGATGCAACACCTGGAAAAAAGCAAGCCGGATACCGGTAAAAGCACTCTCCCGCCGCAAGCCGCAATTCCGGCAAAAAGCTCGTTTCTATATACATACGTTTATCACAAACGGAGTTACGCATTATGAATATAACTGAAGCTCTGTCAAAAGAGCTTAACATCTCCCGCGACCGGATTGAACGCACCGTAGCTTTAATCGACGAGGGCAACACCATCCCGTTCATCGCCCGCTACCGCAAGGAGGTCACCGGCTCGCTCGACGACACCACACTGCGCGCTTTATCGGAGCGACTGGCGTATCTGCGCTCGCTTGAAAAGCGGCGCGAGGAAGTGCGCGCTGCCATCGCCGAGCAGGAGAAGCTGACGCCAGAAATCGAAGCGCAGCTCGACAAGGCGGAAACCCTGACCGAAATCGAGGATATCTACCGTCCCTTCAAACCCAAGCGCAAGACCCGCGCCTCTGTTGCCCGCGAGCGCGGGCTTGAGGATCTTGCGCTCGCGCTTATCATGCAGGAAAAATCCTACGACCCGCCGCTCGAGAAACTTGCGCAGAAATTTGTTGACCCCGAAAAGGGTGTGAACTCTGTCGAGGAGGCACTTGCCGGTGCACGCGACATTATCGCCGAGGATATCTCCGACAACGCCGAGTACCGCAAGGAAATCCGCGCGCTTACTTTTGATTACGGGTTTATAACCTCAAAGCTGTGCGGAGAGGACAAGGACGGCACCTATGAGATGTATTACGACTACAGCGAGAAGCTGACCGATATCCCCGAGCATCGCGTGCTGGCATTAAACCGCGCCGAAAGCCGCGAGGTCGTACGCGTTTCGATAAAAGTCGATTCTGATATTATTTTAAATTACCTTTTCTCCGAAGTTGTCACCGGGCCGTCGAGCCCGGCATATCCTCACGTCGCCGCGGCGGTGGTCGACTCCTACGAGCGGCTGATAGCACCTTCGGTCGAACGCGAGCTGCGCGCTCAGCTTACCGACAAGGCAAGCGAAAGCGCGATAAAACTGTTTTCGGACAACCTCAAGCATCTGCTCATGGCTGCGCCTGTCAAAGGCAAGGTTGTTATGGGGCTTGACCCCGGTTATCGCACCGGCTGCAAGCTCGCGGTCGTGGACAGGACCGGCAAGGTGCTCGACACTGCCGTAATTTACCCTACAAAGCCGCTCGAGCGTACCGAGGAAGCGAAACGTATTGTAAAACAGCTTATCCGCACAAATGGAGTCGAGATAATCGCAATCGGGAACGGCACCGCCTCAAAGGAAAGCGAGATTTTCATCGCGGGTGTGCTGCGCGAGATTCCCCAGCCCGTGAAATACGCTATTGTCAGCGAGTCGGGCGCGTCGGTTTACTCCGCGTCGAAGCTGGCGGCGGAGGAGTTCCCCGACTTCGACGTTACCCAGCGCAGCGCCGTATCTATCGCGCGCAGGCTGCAGGACCCGCTTGCCGAGCTTGTCAAGATTGACCCCAAATCTATTGGTGTAGGTCAGTATCAGCACGACATGAAGGAGTCCAGACTCGACGAGGCGCTCGCCGGCGTGGTCGAGGACTGCGTGAACGCCGTCGGCGTGGACGTGAACACCGCCTCTCATTCGCTGCTCTCGCATATCGCAGGCATAAACGCCGCGGCGGCAAAGAACATCGTAAAATACCGCGAGGAAAACGGCGAGTTCCGCTCGCGCGGAGAGCTGCTGCAAGTTCCGCGCATAGGAGCGAAGGCGTTTGAGCAGTGCGCGGGCTTTCTGCGCGTGTCGGGGTCCGACGAGGTGCTCGACATCACCGGCGTTCACCCGGAGTCGTATGGCCCGGCAAAAGCGCTGCTCGCCAAGTTCGGCTATACCGAGGACGATGTACGCGGGCACAGGCTGGGCGAGCTGCGCAAAAAAGCCGAAAAGTTCGGCATATCACGGCTTGCGGATGAGCTTGGCATCGGCGAGCCGACGCTTTGCGACATAATCTCCGATCTTGAAAAGCCGGGGCGCGACGTGCGCGACTCCCTGCCCCAGCCCGTGCTGCGCGACGACGTTCTGGACATCTCCGACCTTGCGCCCGGCATGACGCTGACCGGCACGGTGCGCAATGTTACCGACTTCGGCGCGTTCGTCGACATCGGCGTGCACCAGGACGGGCTTGTGCACATCTCGCAGATAACAAACCGCTATATCAAGCACCCCTCGGAGGTGCTCTCGGTCGGCGACATCGTAACCGTGCGGGTCCTAAGCGTCGACGCCGGTAAAAAGCGCATAGGGCTGACGATGAAATAATAAAAAGCGGCGCAGGAAAGCATTTGCCTTCCCAGCCGCTTTTGCTTTATACGGGATTCGAAATATACACCATCACTTCGCCTTCGAAATCTAATATAAAACATCGCCGCAGCGTATTGCCGGCTAAGGCGGACATATATCGCTGCGGTGATGAATGTAACGGTATTTATCTTATTGCCATATACTTATCGGTATTGGTCTGCTATGATGTTTTGAAGCCACCATTATACCAATGCGTTCTTTTGAGTTCGGACGATCCTGGAACAGGCGTGCCGCCAGATGCTTGTTGATTTTACCAAATATATAAATAAAATCATCTTTGTCTAAAGTTATTCCCCTGTCTTCAGCCCTTTTCTGCACTTCTTTTAAAATGTCTTCATATGCTTTCCAAAATATATAAAGTCTTTTTTGCTGGGGCAATATGAATTTATTTATATATTTCCGGAATTTCGCCCACTCGGGCAGCTTATCTAATTTCTCTTTGTGTTTATTATAAGCTTCTACCCACTTTTCCCACTTTTCTTTGTACTTCTCGAATTCTTTTTCTGCTTTTTTTAAAATTTTTTCGATTTTCTTATCTAATTCTTCAAAAATCTCGTCAATTATTTCTCTTGTATCCGGACTGCCGGGGTGTTTTGATGCTGTTTTCGCTTCCGTTATGTTCGCGGGGGCGGATGCCTTTTGGTTTTTTGCTTCAGCCGCATAAGCGAAAGTTGACATGCACAAGACGATAACTAAAAAAGTCACGATAAACTGTTTTAAATATTTCATGTTCATGATGATTCTCCTTTTGTAAATATTTGCAGCTATTACATATCAGGGATATCAGTTGATAATTCTAATATTTACCATTTTATAACAAAGGCACATCAATTATGAATGATAAAACATCATCGCAGCGCATTGTCGGCTCAGGCGGGCATATAACGCTGCGGTGATAATTTTATTTTGGTAGCTATTTCTGCTCCATTTGCTTTTGGATGTTTGACTTAAGCTTTTCGAGCAGCTTGCTTACGGTTTTCTCTTTCTTTGCAATGCGCGACGCCATATCAAATGAGTTGCCCTGAATCATGTAGCGCATCTCGAGCAAAAACCACGAGGTGTTGTCCAGGCACACACAGGAGAAGTCCATGTCGAACCCCTCTCTGATTATGTCAAGCATCGCCTGCGACTCGTTGTCACGCGAATATTTGGTTTTCAGCGCCACTTCGTAATAGGCAGGCACAACTTTTTTATAGCTTTCGGCGTTCAATGCCACGGTGATTATGCAGGAGAACTCCGGGTCGCGCGCAACGGACGGTATGGCAAATGTGCCGTATCCGGTCTTTGAGAATGTTTCGTATTTTTCCTGTGACTCGTCGAATTTGGGATACGGTATTATGCCGAAGTCGGTTTCCATTGTGCGGTATACTTCCGCGCCCTTAAGGAAGTCGGTGAAAAACAGCCCGCGCCCGTCCATGAACATCGGCTGCAATGTATCGGCGACTTTACCCTCGTCGATTGCATAAACGCCCGGTCCCTTGATGAGGTTATACACCTTCTCGGCGACCGCAAGCGCGCGCTCTGACTGCTGCGGCAGGTTGAACATCGGGAAACCGTCCTGGTCCATAACCGTTATCGGCATGTCGCTTGAAATCCAGAAGTTATCGATGCAGTTGCCCGTCGTCGTGATAAGCCCGTAGCGGTCGTTTTCGTCAAACTCGCTGTCGCCGTTGAGATCCTGCGCTATATTCCGGCTGATCTCCGCCAGCTTGTCTATAGTCCACTGGTTGCCGGTAACAAGCGAATACGGATCCTCGATGCCCGGCAGGTCTTTGGCAAGCTGCTTGTTGAAATAGATAACCAACAGCCCTTCCCAGAGCATAAGCGTGTAGTCGCCCACAATGAATTCCAGCTTACCGCCGACGTTTAGCTCTTTGTTTGAAGCCTTCGCCCACCACGGCTGGTCGGGATTGAAATACTCAAACTCGTTCCAGTTGCAGAAGTAGTTGTTGCCCAGCAGGTCGGCAATTGCGCAGTCGCCTTCCACAAGGTCAAACGACTGGTCGCCCGAAAGCACTGCGCCGGAAATGGTTTTCCGGTACGCCGCCATGTTTGCCCAGGTACCGTTCATTGTGAACTTCTGAAGCTTGACGTTGAAGTCCTCTTCGACCTTCAGATTGCGCGTGTAGATTGCGTCGTCGACGACTTCGCCGGTCTGCTCGCTGAAATACTGTTCAAACGCTTCCTCACGGCAAAACAGCGTGAATGTTGCGCCGTCGTATTGTACATCCGGAAGCCCGTCGTCGATATCGCGCGGGTCGGCAGTTTCAGTTTCGGTTATATCCGACGTTGTTTCGCTATCACCGCCGACTCCGGCGTCTTTCTCCGCGCAGGAGCCAAGCACGGGCAAAAGCAAAGCGGCAGCTAATATAAAGGCTATTACTTTGTTTATGTACTGCATGTTCCGGTACCTCCGGCAAAGCATTGTACGGACATTATAACATCTAATATGAGTTTGTCAATACGCCGCAAAAAATAATTAGTTCGCTTTATAAGTACATTTTCAAATATTAGTCGTTTGATGCTTTGAATGCATAAAAACCGTCCGTATATCGGCTCAGAACAGTTTTTACTACTCGTTTATACTATATACGGCACTTCCACAGCTTCGCCGCCGCGCATCGCCGACTCATGCGCGCATATGCCCGCGGCGGTTATGTTTGCTCCCAGCTCCACGCCTATCCACGGCTCGCGCTCCTCTATGATGCTGCGGATAAACTCGTGCACAAGGTGCGGATGCGAGCCGTGATGGCCGCCGCCCGCGCCCTTTTTCAGTGTTTGCTGCGGGTTAAGCGGATCGAAGTTGCCGCCGACCGTGAATCTCCACAGCGGCTCGGGCAGGCTCTCGTAGAAGTTGGGCAGCTCTACAACCTCAACTTCATAGCGTCCACCGCGGACCATTGCATCCTTCGGCGGATACAGGCGGGTTACATACGGACTGTCACCGTCTGAAAAGCCCCATTCAAAGCAGGCGTCGCTTCCGTATACAAACAGGCCTTCCTGATAGACTCGCGCACACTCGAACAGGCTGCGCGTAGCCTCACCCTTCAGCCCGTTTTCAAACTCGAACAGCGCCGACTCGATCGGATACGGGTTGCCGTATTGCTTTGTCAGCCACTGGGCCATCGTTCCCGACCCGAAGCAGACGACGCGCTTTATCCTTGAGCCCGACAGCGCCACCATCGGCCCTATCGCGTGCGTGCCGTACCACATCGGCGGCAGCCCCATCCAGTAATCGGGCCAGTTCGCCATGTCCTGCCAGTGTGTGCCGCGCATAAACTGGATACGGCCGAGCTCTCCGGATTCGAGCATTCGCTTCACATAAAAGAACTGGTATGTATAAAGCGACGTCTCCATCATCATGTAGTTCTTTCCGGAGGCGCGCTTTGCATCCGCTATGCGGCGCAGATCCTCTATCGAGGTCGCCATCGGAACGGTGCAGGCGCAGTGCTTTCCCGACTGCAGCACCGCAATCGTCTGCTCGGCATGCAGCGGGATGGGCGTCACAAGATGCACTGCATCGCAGTCGGGGTCAGCCATAATTTCCTCAAAGCTGCCGTATATCCCGTCGGCATAGCCGTTTTCGGTCATAAACCGGCACTTGATCATATCCGGGTCATACACCTTTACGCCTGCCACGTCCGGATGAGCTTTGTGAATGCCTACAAACGCCCCGCCAAATCCCAGCCCGACGACGGCTACGTTCAGTTTTTTTGAAAGCATTGTAAAATACCTTCCGTTAATTTTTTATATCAAGCTGTATGCAATATCGGGTAAAGCCATTGTTTGAAAGCTGCAAAAAGTTCTGGTTGTGTCAGTTGCGGTTGCAGTCGAAAACGGTTTTTGCGCACGCCGCATATGCATTTTAACACATGATAGCCGATGATACAATAGCGCAATTGATATCGGTTTTTTGAAGGACGATTTTTAACATAGCTTTATAAGCGAGTTTCACCCCTTCCGGCGTTGACAACCGGCACCGCGTAGGGGTATAATTATTAAACACACTACAATTTACACTCATTTTCTTTTATGCAGAATATAATGAACATTTTAAACGACTTAAACGAGCAGCAGCGCGAGGCTGTGACCACCACAGAGGGATATGTGCGCATTATTGCGGGCGCCGGTTCGGGCAAAACGAGGGCGCTCGCCCATCGTTTTGCCTATCTCGTGCGCGCGGCGGGCATACATCCGGGCAACGTGCTGTGCGTCACGTTTACAAATAAAGCCGCGGGCGAGATGAAACGCCGCGTGCGCCAGCTTGCCGGCGACGGCACCGACACCTCGCTTATCACTACATACCACGGCTTTTGCGTGCGGGTTTTGCGCGAGAACATCGGCCACCTGTTCTGGCCGGAGAAGTTCCGCATCCTCGACGAGGGCGACCAGAAAAAGATTCTTGAGGAAATCTATGCGGAGCTTGGGCTGAAGCTCGATTATGCGTCGTTTGAGAAGATTATCGCGCTTATCGGACAAAAGAAAGCGACGACAGACTATGTGGAGTTCATGCTGTCGCGCGGACGTGACGACTATAACGCCGGCGCGACGCTTGACGATAAAATCGTCCACCGCTATATGCTGCATCAGAAGAAAATATTCGGGCTGGATTTCAACGACCTGATCAACTTCGTATTCGTGCTTTTTGAGCGTTTTCCAGATATCCGCGCACAATGGCAGCAGAGCCTTGCTTATATACAGGTCGACGAGTTTCAGGACTCGTCGAAGCGTGAGATGAAGCTCATCGACATGCTCGCGCAGGAAAACCGAAACCTTTTCGTTGTCGGCGACCCCGACCAGAACATATACGAGTGGCGCGGCGCGGAGGTGGGCATACTCGTCGACTTCGACCGCACCCATCCCGGAACCAAAACCATACTGCTTGAGCAAAATTACCGCTCGACAGGCAAAATCCTCGCCGCGGCAAACGCGCTCATCTCTCACAACGAAAACCGCGTGCGCAAGACGCTTTTCACGACCGGAGAGCGCGGCGCGGACGTTATCCACCTGCACTGCAAAAGCGAGGAGGAGGAAAGCGCCGCGATTGTCGCAGAAATACGCAGGCTTATAGCCCGGGAAGGGTTCAGGCTGCGCGACATCGCGCTGCTATACCGGTCGGGATTTCTGTCGCAGTTCCTTGAAAAAGCCTTCACTGCCGAGGGCATCCCGTATGAGATATTCGGCAGCGTGCGATTTTTTGAGCGCATGGAAATTGTCGACGCGATTGCATATCTGAAGCTTGTCGAGCGCGACGACGACGAGGCGCTTATGCGCATTGTCAACAAGCCGCGGCGCGGGTTCGGGCGCGCAAAAGCCGACCGCCTGCGCGAGCTGGCGCAAACCGACAATATATCGCTGCTTGCGGCGCTTGCAAGATATGCCGATGCGCCCGAGCTGAACTGCCCGAAAGTCGGCGAGTTTGCGCAGCTTATCTACGAGCTGCGCGAAAAAAAGGACTCGATGCCGGTCTCGCAGATTCTGCAGCGGCTGCTCGTCGAGTCGGGCTACGAGCAGTATATCCGCGAATCGGGCAACATGGAGCGGTTTGACAACCTCAGCGAGTTCAAGAAAATCACGCTCGACAGCGAGCGCGAATACGGCAAAACCGTGCTGCACGACAATCTTCCGGGCGAGTTTCTGCCGCTGTCGGTATACCTGCAGCAGCTTGAGCGCGCAGGCGAGGAAAACCTTGAGGACGCCGTCGACCGCGTGAAACTCATGACCGTGCATGCCGCAAAGGGGCTGGAGTTTCCCGTATGCTTTGTCGTGGGCATGACGGACGGCATTTTCCCGTCGAGCCGCACGGTCGAGGAGCGCAAGCAGGCGGGACTTGAGGAAGAACGCCGCCTGTGCTTCGTCGCGCTGACCCGCGCGATGAAGCGGCTTTATCTCACCGACTCGGAAGGGGACGGCCAGAACGGGCGAAAAAAGCTGCCGTCGCGCTTCTTCGCCGACATCGGCGAGCGTAACTTCACGCGCATCGGTACTATTTCAAAAAACGTAGCCGATCATATGCGCTCGATACCCCAAAGCTATGCGCCGGCTGCCCGTGATCGGCTGGAAATAGGCAGCCGGGTGCGTCACGCGGTGTTCGGCGACGGCGAAATCATAGGTCTCGACGAGCGGCGGGGCGTCTACAACGTGCGGTTCGACAATGGGGCTGTCAAGCCGATATCGACCGACTACGATTTCGAACTCTGGCGCGGGCTGCTTGAAAACGACGGCAAACCCGCGGAATCGGGGCAGTCCGACAATGCAAGTCTTACAGCTTTCCACCCCGCAGAGGCATCGGACGAACAGCCTGCATCGGCGGAAATCGGCGATGTGCTCTCTCTCCCGGAGCAAACCGGCAAGTCTGATACTGTCGATTATGTCACCGCCACCGTTCCTCCGCGCGAGAGCGTTAAAAAAAGCCCGACGAAAACCGGCGAGCAGGGCGGACAGCTTAAACTGTTTGACGACGAAGCTCAAAAAGCGGAAAATTTTAAACCGGACTCAGCTATGCCAGAGATCGAAATCTCGCTGCCCGACACTCCCGAGCCGCCGGTCGGCCAGACAAAAAAACATACTCCTGAACAAAGCGAATCCGAACCTGAGTACGGCGACGATACTGAGCACGATATGCCCGGCGCGGACGACTCCGACAACCTGTGGAAGGATCCGGCCGTGCCCAAAAACGGCTGGGTATGCACGGGCGTGACCGACCTCGGAGAACCGGCGGGCGTCTGCGGCATGTGCGGACGGCAGATAATCCGGTACGTCCACCACATGCGCCATCCCTTGTATCCGCGAAAGATCGGCGCGGGCTGCGTATGCGCGGGGCGCATGGAAGGCGACGTTGAGAGCGCGAAGCGGCGCGAGGCGGAGTTCAAGTCGCTGCAGGCGCGGCGGCAGACGTTCATACGCCATGCCCGCAAGCGCAGCAAAAACGGAAACGAATACTTCAAATACAACGGCGAGATTGTAACGCTGTTGCAGGACAAGTTCCGGCACGGCCATTACAAGGCGGTATGGCGCGGCATGTTCACGCAGCCCCGCCCGACGCCCGAAGAGGCGCTGTCGGAGGCGTTTGACCTTATATGCGGTAAAAGCCAATAGAATTAAAATGCGGAGCTTGAAAGCTCCGCATTTATTTGTGCGACGTGTACAAATAACAAATGTAATTATTGTGCATCAATTTGTTGTTTTTTATTGACAGTTAATGCGTTATAATAAAGATAATACTATAATAAAATTAAAAAATATAGCTATATAAAGCTATATCATGCAAAGAATTTCGTCATCTGTTGCGTGTGAGAATTCCGAAAGCGAACTCCCACAAGTAATGCTTGATAATATACAAGCATGTAAAAATAAATCTGATTTATTTCTTGAACAATAGAGATCATATTACGAATACATAAACTATAAAATGTACTTTGACGATATATCTATAAGCCCATATGCTATAATTTATCCAAGTATTAATATTTATCAAAATCCTCAAGATACTGATTATTATTGTGGATGATAAGTCAAATATTAATCTGTATGAATATGATATTAAAAATAATAAAATAAGATTAATAGATAAAGATAGAGCTGCTCAGCCGCTTCCATATAAAGGCATATCATGGATAAGTTATGATAGCAAAAAAAATGAATATATTCTAAAAAATCTAAATCAAGAAATGCCGGTCATTTCACCGGGTTCTGATTATGCAAAAATATATGCGTCAAATAATATTATTGTCGGCTATAAAAATATTGAAACGACGGTATTATATCCTATGATAATAATGAATCTATTCCGATAATAGAGAGTTCCGGGAATATAGACGAAATTTACTGTACAGATGCGTTCAAAATGGACAGCAGAGCTTATCGAATACTGGCAGGCTGAAACCGGAGAGTAAAAACAAGCGGGGAGCACAAAACTCCCCGCTTTACTTTATGCTTTTCAGTCCGTGACCTGCACGCTGTAGTTGGGCGCTTCCTTTGTGATGCTGATGTCGTGCGGGTGCGATTCGCGCAGGCCCGCGCCGGTGATGCGTATGAACCGCCCCTCGCGCTGCAGCTGCTCGATTGTCCTGCAGCCGCAGTATCCCATGCCCGCGCGCAGTCCGCCCATGAGCTGGAACACCGTCTCGTGCAGCGGTCCCTTGTACGGAACGCGGCCCTCGACGCCCTCGGGCACGAGCTTGCGGTTGCCCTCCTGGAAGTAGCGGTCCTTCGAGCCTTTTTCCATCGCCGCAAGCGAGCCCATGCCGCGATAGACCTTGAACCTGCGTCCCTGATATATCTCGGACTCTCCCGGGCTCTCCTCGCAGCCGGCGAAAAGCGAGCCTATCATAACCACATCCGCGCCCGCGGCTATTGCCTTTGTTATGTCGCCGCTGTATTTTATGCCGCCGTCCGCGATAACCGGTATGTTATACTTCGTCGCCACGCACGCAACGTCGTAGACTGCGGTGATCTGCGGCACGCCTATGCCGGCGACCACTCGCGTCGTGCATATCGAGCCGGGGCCGATGCCCACCTTCAGCGCGTCCGCGCCCGCGTCGATAAGCTCCTCCGCGGCGCGCGCCGTTGCTATATTGCCTGCGATAAGCTGGCAGTCGGGGAACCGCGCCTTGATCTTTTTCACGCACTCGATGATATTTGCCGAGTGGCCGTGCGCGCTGTCCATTGACAGAAAGTCCGCGCCGACCTCGAGCAGGCCTGCCGCGCGCTCGACAACATCTGCCGTCACGCCTATCGCCGCGCCGCATATAAGCCTGCCGCCCTTGTCCCTTGCGGAGTTCGGGTAGCGCGTCGCCTTCTCAATGTCCTTTATCGTTATAAGCCCGCGCAGGACATAGTTTTCGTCTACGATCGGCAGCTTTTCAATCTTGTGCCTGCGCAGTATATCCTGCGCCTGCGCAAGCGTCGTGCCCACAGGCGCGGTGACAAGGTTGTCCTTTGTCATAACTTCGTCAATCTTCATCGAATAGTCGGACAGAAAGCGCATATCGCGGTTTGTTATAATTCCGACCAGTTTTCGGCCCGCGTTGCAGATCGGCACGCCGGAGATTTTATACTTGCTCATCAGCGCTTCGGCTTCATATACATAGTTGTCGGGTGAAAGATAAAAAGGATTCACAATCACGCCGTGCTCGCTGCGCTTCACGCGCTGCACCTGATCGATCTGCTCTTCGATCGGCATGTTTTTGTGAATCACTCCCGCACCGCCTTCGCGCGCGACGGCAATCGCCATCTCGGCCTCTGTAACCGTATCCATCGCCGCGGACACAAGCGGTATATTCAGTTTAACTTTCCTTGTCAGGCGGGTGTTCAGATCAACGGAGCCCGGCAGAACTTCGCTGCGCGCGGGTATAAGCAGCACATCGTCAAATGTAAGTCCTTCGCAGGCGAATTTCTCGTTTGAATTTATGTTGACCATAGCCTTCTCTCCTCCCTTTTTCAACATCGGCAAAAATATATAATGTATCGATTATACCACCGGACACAAATCGAGTCAACCGTTATTATAAATAAACTGCGTGTTTTTTTATAAGCTGCGAATTATATCAAACCGAGTATTATAAGCTTCATATAAACCGCGCGCAGGTTTTCGCCGGCGCGCGATGAATTTGCTATGACAAAACAGTGATTGCGGATGGCACAACAGCTACTTCAAGGCTTGCCGCGGGCACAACCTCGCCGTCGACGCAAATTGTGCTCAGGCCTTCGAGGGTAATTTTGACGCATCGCCTGTAGTCAAGCACGCTATCAAACTTCTGTATCGGCTTTTCCGTTTCGGGGTCTATGTGTCTGCCCTTGTGGTACTCGGATACAAGCGCCAGAAAACGCGCGCAGGAGACTTTTTTCGCCGTGAGGATGTCAAGCAGTCCGTCGTCGGTCTGCGCAATCGGGGCCGCCATAAATCCGCCGCCGTAATACCTGCCGTTTGCGACCAGCGCCAGCAGAAAGTCGCCCTCCTCCTCGGTCACCGTGCCGTCAGCAGCGGTGAATGTCAGCCGCCAGTGTTCGCCCATCTTGTGCATCAGCGTGTCGCCCACGCCAAGAATATATGCCATTGAGCCCGTGACAAGCGGCAACCGCTTGTAATTCTGCATTTTTAAAGCCGCTGCGGAATCAAATCCGGTATTGATTATGTTGAGCGCGTACTTTTCGCATCCGTCTGCCGTATATCTCATCACATCGCAGCGGCGTTTCTCACCGCGCTCAAGCAGGCGGTGAAAATCGTTGCCCGTCCCGGTCGGCACAACAGATATAACCGCAACATCACCCGCGCCGGCGGAAATAATGCCGTTGACAATCTCGTTCAGCGTGCCGTCTCCGCCGTAAACGAACACATGCGTGTCCGGGCGCTCCGTGCAGCGCTCGAAAATAAAGCGCTCGGCGTCGCCTATGCCCTGGGTTACATAATACTCCTCGTCCTCAAGCCGCTGGCTGACCAGCTCGACCGGGCTGCGCTTGCCTGCGGCGGGGTTTATAACATGAAGCCTTTGCATTAAAACTCCTGTATCCGGCAAGTATTTACTTATCGGACTAATATTTAATAAAGTAGATATTATTTGTTAATTGCAATGATTATACACTTTATGTCGGGTCGTGTCAACTCTATTATTATCTGCCGTGCGCCAAATATTCCGGCGGGGACTGCCTTGTTTGTGTTGACACATACGCTTTATTGTGATAAAATATTCGGTACATACGATTTCTTATACAATCAATTTTCCGGAGATATTTCATTGATGAAAAAACTGATGCTCGGAAACGAAGCAGTTGCACGGGGGCTATACGAGGCAGGGTGCACTTTCGTTTCCAGCTATCCGGGTACGCCGAGTACCGAAATTACCGAATACGCTGCAAAATACGATGAAATATACGCTGAATGGGCGCCCAACGAAAAAGTCGCGCTCGAGGCGGCGATCGGCGCTTCTGTTGCCGGCGTGCGCGCCTTTGCGGGCATGAAGCACGTCGGTCTTAATGTTGCGGCCGACCCGCTGTTTATCGGCTCGTACATAGGAGTAAACGGCGGGCTTATAATCGGCGTCGCCGACGACCCTGGCATGCACAGCTCGCAAAACGAGCAGGACTCGCGCCACTATGCAATGGCGGCAAAGCTGCCGATGCTCGAGCCGTGCGATTCCGCCGAATGCCTTAACTACACAAAAGCCGCGTTTGAGCTGTCGGAGCGCTTTGACACGCCGGTGCTTTTGCGCATGAGCACGCGCATCTCGCACTCGCAGAGTGCCGTTGAAGTGTCGGATCGCGCCGCAGTCGAGCCAAAACCATACGAGAAACTGCCCGCAAAGCGCGTGATGATGCCGGGTTACGCCCGGCCGCGCCATGTGGCAGTAGAGCAGCGGCTTGACGCTCTGCGCGAATATGCCGAGGACTGCCCGTTCAACCGTATTATACGTGCCGGCGGGACGGGAAAACCCAAGCTCGGCATTGTAACATCCGGTCCGTCGTACAATTACGCACGCGAAGTGTTCGGGGACACCGCGGCTTATCTTGTTATCGGCATGCCCTACCCGCTGCCGCGGCGGCTGTTTTATGATTTTGCCGCATTTGTCGAGCGCGTCGTGGTCATTGAGGAGCTTGACCCGGTGCTTGAAACGCACATAAAGGCGCTGGGCATCGGGTGCGACGGCAAGAACCTTTTGCCGCTGACCGGCGAATATTCGCAAAGTCTTATTGCCGGGAAACTGCTTGGCAAAACAAATAAATCCACCGCGCTGGCGGACGAGCTGCCGGGAAGGCCGCCGGTGCTCTGCCCCGGCTGTCCGCACAGGGGCGTGTTTTACACTTTTAAAAAGCTGAAGCTGACGGTACTGGGCGATATCGGCTGCTACACGCTTGGCGCCGCGCCGCCGCTCTCGGCGATGGACACAACGTTCTGCATGGGCGCGTCGATCTCGTCGCTGCACGGGTTCCTTAAAGCAAGGCCCGATTATGCATCGCACACCATTGCGGTGATCGGCGACTCGACGTTCCTGCATTCGGGCATCACGGGGCTGCTGAACATTACATACAACCGCACGCCCGCGACCGTGGTTATTGTGGACAACAGCATTACGGGCATGACGGGTCATCAGGACAATCCCGCGACCGGGAAAACGCTGAAGGGCGAGGATGTGCCCGCCGCGTCGCTCGAGAAGCTGTGCGAGGGAGCCGGAGTTGCACCGTCGCATATCCGCGTGGTATCCGCGCTCGATACCACTGCGCTGGAGGCGGCGCTGCGCGAGGAGCTTGCCGCTTCCGAGCCGTCTGTTATCATCGCGCGCCATCCCTGCGCTTTGCTGAAAAGCGTTAAGCGTGGCAAGCCTGTATCCGTTGATGATGACAAGTGCCGGGGATGCCGCGCCTGCATGGCTGTTGCCTGCCCCTGCATTTCGTTTGCTGACGGCAAGGCGCATATCGACACGGCGCTCTGCACGGGCTGCGGTCTGTGCGTGAAGCTGTGTAGGTTTGGCGCAATTTCTTAAGTTTGTTATATACGTTTAGTTGTTTGGGGAGTACGTCGGGGGGACAACGGTCCCCCCGAACCCCCGCGAAACATTAGTATATTCCTTTGTAAAATTTCTTCTTTTATCCCATAGTAAGTGCCATCTTGCGCCGCGCTAACCCTCTCCCAAACGCGCGGCTGGGTGGTACAATGCATATAAAACAAAAGCACGTATACTCGTTACTTAGGTTACAACCGCGCAGTCTTCGCGCACCAGTAACTCTCATGGTATGCGCCATATATTCGTGTGCGACAAATCGTTAGTTTTTTTATCTCAACTGTTCGGAGTGATTTTCATGGATAATTCTAAAACCTTCAGCATAATGATCGTCGGAGTCGGGGGACAGGGTTCGCTTCTCGCCTCGCGCATTATCGGCGACGTCTTTCTCGCTTTGGGACATGATGTCAAGGTGTCGGAAGTGCACGGCATGTCGCAGCGCGGCGGCTCCGTCGTAACCTATGTCCGGTTCGGCGACAATGTGGCTTCACCCGTCGTATGCGAGGGCGAGGCCGACATTATTCTCTCCTTCGAACAGCTTGAGGCTGCGCGCTGGCTGCCCTGTCTGAAGCCGGGCGGAACAATTATCACCGGTACACAGCGTATTAACCCCATGCCCGTCATCGCGGGCAATGCTACTTACCCTGACGACATTATCGGCAAGCTGAAAGCGCAGGGCATCGACGTTCGCGCCGCCGACGCCGTCTCGCTCGCGGAGCGCGCCGGAAATATAAAAGCTGCAAACGTGGTGCTCATCGGCATGCTGTCAAAGCTTTTCGGTTTTGACCGCAAGGTCTGGATTGACGCGCTGCAAAATAATGTGCCTGCGAGGTTTCTGGATGTCAACCTCGCAGCGTTCGAGCTCGGCGAAGCCGCAGCCTGACCGGGCGGGCGATAGTAAAATAAGCCTGATTTTATTTGACTGTGTATTAATCTCTTTTTGCGAGGCTATTATGGATTTAAAGCGACTTGAAAATGATGTTTCGGCGCTCGAGTCTGCCGGTATTATAAAAGGCGGCGTAGTGCTCTACGGCAGTTCGTTTTTCAGCGTATGGGGACGCGAGCGCGCCGCGCGCCAGCTTGCGGAGCTGGGCGCCGTGTGCAACGGATTCGGCGGCTCCGTGGGCGAGGAGCAGGTATATTATTATGACCGGCTTGTAAAAGCTTTTGAACCCCGCGCGCTCGTGCTGCGCGGAGGGGTCAACGACATAAACTCCGGCACGTCCGGCGATGCGGCGGCAATTCTGACCGTGACGATTGCCGACATGGCGCATGCCGACTTTCCGGCGATAAAAATTGTCGCGCTTGCGGCGTTCGGCTGCCCGTTTATCGCCGGACTTGACGAGGGCAAGCGCAAACAGATCGCCATATACAACGCCGCGCTTGATAAGGCCGCGTCGGAGCGCGATTATCTGTCGGTGCTTGACCTCACTCCGTTTTTCACCGACGCATCCGGCAATTTCAGGCCGCTTTTCACCGATGGACTGCACCTGACCGACGCCGCATACGAGGAGCTTGCGCCTTATTTCGTAAATAAAGTAAAGGAATTAATCTGATACTATATGACAAAATATTACAACGAACAGGTTGAAACCGCCTCGCACGATCAGATGTTTTATATCCAGTCACTGGCGTTGACCCGAAAGATTAAACAGGTATACGAAAATGTCAAGCTTTACCGCAAGCGCATGGACGAAGCGGGCATAGAGCCCGGCGATATCCGCAGCGTCGAGGATCTCTCCAAGCTGCCGTTTACGCATAAGCAGGATCTGCGCGATACCTATCCCTACGGCATGTTCGCCGTGCCGATGGACAGGGTTGTGCGCATCCACGCCTCGTCGGGCACAACCGGCAAGCAGACTGTCGTCGGCTACACAAAGCGCGACATCGAGATGTGGAGCGAGTGCACCGCCCGCGCGCTTGTCGCCGCCGGTGCCGCCGAAAACGACTATATCCATGTATCGTACGGCTACGGGCTGTTCACCGGCGGGCTTGGCCTGCACTACGCCGGCGAGCTTATCGGCGCGGCGGTTATTCCCGCATCGTCGGGCAACACCGCGCGCCAGATACAAATCCTGCGCGATTTCGGCAGCTCGATACTCTGCTGCACGCCTTCATATGCGTTATATATTGCCGACACACTGCGCGAGCAGGGCATCGCGCCCGAGGAGCTGCGCCTCAAAGCCGGCATTTTCGGCGCCGAGCCGTGGAGCGAGAACATGCGCCGCGAGATCGAAGCGCGCCTGCATATCAAAGCATATGACATATATGGCCTGTCCGAGGTCTGCGGACCGGGCGTTTCATTCGACTGCGAGTGCCAGAGCGGTCTGCACGTCAACGAGGACAACTTTATAATCGAAATAGTCGACCCGGAGACCGGAAAACCCTTGCCAGACGGCGAGTTCGGCGAGGTAGTGTTCACCTGTGTCACCAAAGAGGCGCTGCCCCTCATGCGGTATAACACGCACGATATTTCCGCCATCACGCATGAACGCTGCGACTGCGGCCGCACGCTCACCCGCATGCACAAGATAACGGGACGCAGCGATGACATGCTTATCATCCGGGGCGTCAACGTATTCCCGTCGCAGATCGAGAGCGTGCTGCTGTCGGTAGGCAACGTCGACCCGCACTATATGATTATCGTCGACAGGAAAAACAACCTCGACACACTGGAGATTCAGGTCGAAGTATCGCAGAGCATATTCTCCGACCGCGTCAGCGAGCTTGAAAAGCTCGAGGGCCGTATAACCGCCGCTATCGAGAGCGTTTTAGGCCTTTCGGCAAAAATCACGCTTGTGGAGCCGTTCACCATAGCACGCAGCGAAGGCAAAGCCAAGCGCGTTATAGATAAACGCAAGGAGATATACTGATATAGAAGCACGCAAAACCCCCTGCGTCACACAAAATGCGTGCGGACATTCTGCACTGGTGCATATTATATTATTTTATTACAGGAGACCGCGCTATGATAATTAAACAGATTTCGATTTTCGTTGAAAACCGGCGGGGCAGGCTTGCCGAAATAACCGGCATAATCGCGGACTCGGGTATCAACATCCGCGCGCTCTCTATTGCCGAAACCTCAAAATTCGGCTTGCTTCGCATTATTGTCGACAACCCATATGAGGCTGAACGCATCCTGCGCGAAAAGGGGATTGCCGCCTCCATCACCGGCGTTCTCGCCGTCAATGTCCCCGATGTTCCCGGCGGACTGCACAAGCTGCTGAAGCTGCTGTCCGCCCATGACCTCTCGGTTGAATATATGTACCACGCTTTTATTAACCACGAGGATAACACCGCGTGCATGGCAATCCGCGTTGACAACGAGCTGCTCGCACAGCGGCTTCTAACCGAAAACGGATATACGGGACCATCATATATAAACTGATTTATAAGAACAACGGAGGATATTTTTATGGTCAAACTTGGTGTAAACAGCGTTCTGTTCAAAACCGTCGACTTTGCCACGGCTGCGAAAGCAATCAAGAACTGCGGATATGACGGGGTTGAAATCTCGGGCATAGCCGGCATGTGTGAACACCTCAACCTCTCGCGCTGGCGCGAGGACAAAGCCGAGCTGCGCGCCATATCCGACGGGCTGGGCCTGCCCTTTCTCTCCACCGAGATTGCCTCCCGCGACCGCGAGCGCCTTTTGACCGCGTTTGAGGCATGCGCGGAAATCGGAATCCCGATTGTCAACATCGGGCCGGGCGGCGTTACCGACAACGAGGACTCGCTGAAGGAAGTCATCGAGTTGATAAACATCCTTGCCCAGGACGCCGCGTCGTTCGGCGTCACGCTGTGCTGCAAGGCGCACGTCGGAGCCGCCGTTTACAACACGCCCACCACGCTGCGGCTTATGGAAGGCGTGAAAAATCCCGCATTCGGCATAGACATGGACCCCAGCCACATCTGGCGCGCCGGCGAGGACCCCGCCGAGGCGCTGCCCAAGGTTATATCCCGCGTTCGTCACATACATATCCGCGACTGCGTAGGCCGCGGACCGTCGCCCGGAGCGCCCGCCGACCAGACCTGCGGCCGCGGCGACATCGATTTGTACGGCTATTTCAAGGCGATGGTCGATGCCGTCTACGACGGTCCCGTCTGCCTTGAGGTTATCGGTCCCGACCAGGATCTGGTGCAAGCAACTGCTATTGCCGCAGAAAGCCGCGGCTATATGAACGCTCTGCTCCGGCAGCTTAATGCAAAATAATGCATGACAAATCCTCCGCTGCGGAAATTGTTGCAGCGCTGAAAACCCTCTATCCGGCTGCCGAATGCTCGCTATCCTACGAAGGCGAGCCGTGGAAGCTGCTTGTCATGGCAATCCTGTCAGCCCAGTGCACCGACCGGCGGGTCAATATAGTCGCGGACGAGCTGTTCCGGATATATACGTCGCCCGGGGCAATAGCCGAAAGCGACACGGCAGAGCTTGAGAAATTTGTAATGCCCTGCGGGCTTTATAAAACAAAGGCAAAGAACATCCGCGCGTCGTGCGCGCTGATGGCCGAAAAATACGGCTCGGTTCCGCCCGATACAATTGAAGAGCTGCTGAAGCTGCCCGGCGTAGGACGCAAAATCGCCAATTTAATTTTGGGCGACATATATGGCAAGCCCGCGGTTGTGACCGACACGCACTGCATGCGCATCTCAAGGCGGCTGGGACTGACCGCGCCGGAGGATAAAACACCTCTTGCGATAGAAAAACGGCTCTCCGCACTCATCGAGCCGGCTGAGCAGTCGGATTTCTGCCACAGGCTGGTGCTGTTCGGACGAGAGTATTGCACTGCACGCTCGCCGCGATGCGAGGTGTGCCCCTTGGCTTTCCTTTGCGAGCGTCATCTGTAAAAACCGCCGCGCGCCGTATCGACCGACGCGCGGCTTTATTTAACGAAAGGAACAACTCCTCCATGATACAGGTCAATTTCGTAAAACTCCGCGCCGGCGCACGCGAACCTATATATGCCACTGCCGGAAGCGCCGCGGCGGACCTATTCGCCTGCCTTGACGATGTACCGGAGCTTGACGGTCTGCCTGTGCAAAACGCCTCTGTTACTATCCCTGCCGGCGGGCGCGTGACTATACCGACGGGAATTGCAATCGAGCCGGTTATCACACACCCGCGGTTCGGCCATCACGGCGCGGGCGCGCATGGTGAGGCGCGTATCGGGCTGCACGGCGAATCTGCGGGCGATCGTCCGCATCACCACCACCGCACGTTTCCCGACAACTATGTCGCGCTTATATTCGGGCGCAGCGGACACGGCGCCAAATTCGGCGTCACACTTGCCAACAGCGTAGGCGTCGTCGACAGCGACTACCGCGGCGAAATAAAGGTCACGCTCATCAACCATGGCGTACAGCCGTTTACCGTATCCCACGGCGACCGCATCGCGCAGATAGCGTTTATGCCCGTTGCGGCCGCGCGCTTTGTAGAGGTGCAAACACTTGGCGAAACCGAACGCGGCTCCGGCGGTTTCGGTTCCACAGGCCGCTGACAAGCCTGAAATAACAATGAGCGCCGCATTCTTTATGTGCGGAGCTGTGTTTTTTAATTATACAATTTGTTCCGCGTAGTAATAATTCACAAAATTCGCTTTACAATCGCCTTGTTTGCTGTTATAATGATAATATGAAAGATTCCGTTTCCCGCGCTTTAACAGATTTTGCGTCCCGTACATCGGCAAGGTTTCATATGCCCGGTCACAAGGGACGCGGGTGCGGCTCGCTGCCGTTTGATGCGGCACTGCCGTTCGACGTAACCGAGCTTGACCCGACTGACAATCTATACGATCCGTCGGAAAACGGCGTTTTTCGTGCCGAACTCGATTTCATGCGCACATTTTACGGCACTGCCGCCACTGTTTTGACAGCCGGCGGTGCGACCGCCGCGCTGTGTGCGGCGTTTGCCTGCTGTGCGCGGCGAGCACCAGGACTGCCCGTGCTATGCGACCGCAAGGCTCACATATCTGTTATAAACGCGCTCGCGCTTTTGGGCATAGAGCCGATTTGGTTCGATGCCGGAAGCGGCGATATTTGCGGGCTTTCGCATAAATACGACGGACTACGGGTTTCGGCAGTATTTTGCACATCACCTGACTATTACGGGCGCGCGCGCGATATCCCGGCGCTGGCTGAACTGGCGCGGACGCTCGGCGTGCCGCTTGTCGTCGACAACTCGCACGGCGCGCACCTTTTCTTCCACAATGGCGGCGCACTCTATCCGCTGAAACAAGGTGCGACGCTGGTCGTCGACTCGCTGCACAAAACCCTGCCCGCTCTGACCGGAGCGGCGCTGCTTCACGCAGCGGCAGATACGCGCTTCGGATTTACCGAGCAGGAGCTGCGTTCGGCATTGCGGATGTTTGTATCCACAAGCCCGTCATATCTTATCTCGTCGTCGGCCTGCGGCTGCCTGCGCGAAATGGCAGAGCACGGCGAGGCGGCGCACGCAAAGCTGTTTAGCCTTGTATCTGATGCCCGCGCCGCGCTTGAGAGAATGGACTACACGCTTGACAACCCGGGCGGCGACCCGTTCAGGATCTGCATAAGTGATGCAAACGCGCGGGGACTGTACGATTTCCTTGCGGAGGGCGGAGTTGTGTGCGAGTTCTGTGACGGGCGCACAGTCGTTTTGCTGACCTCGGTGCGCAACACCGCCGCCGACTTTGAGCTGCTCGTCACTTTATGCGGGCGCTTTACCCCATCGCCTCCCGTGCCGGAGGTGCCGTTTGAGTTCAGACTGCCCGTGCGCGCTATGTCGCCCCGCGATGCCATGCTTGCCATGCAGGAATATGTTTTGCTTGACGATGCGCCGGGACGCATTGCCACCGCGCCCGCCGCGCCCTATCCGCCGGGGATTCCGGTTATTGTCCCGGGCGAGGTTTTCGACGACTTTGTTATTGAAACTCTCCGGAAGCATAACCCTGATATGACAGTCGCGGTCACGGCATATAACCCCTGACGCCAATACATATCAAGCACGGAGGTATAAAAATATGAAGCTCATACTTGCGATCGTAAACAACGACGACGCCTTTACAGTCAGCTCAAGCTTGAGCAAAGCGAATTATCCCGTCACCAAGATATCTTCAACCGGCGGGTTTCTTATGAGCGGCAATACCACCTTCCTGCTCGGCGTCGGCGATGATGATGTTGAACCGGTTATCGATATAATCAGCAAAAACAGCAAAAAGCGGGTGCTGCCCGCTCCCGTGGATTTCATCTACGGCGGCTCGGCTGTGTCGCCGTTCCCTGCCGAGGTAACGGTCGGCGGCGCGACTATATTTGTGCTCAATATCGAAGAATACAGGCATGTCTGATTCACTATCACACGGCGCCCGGCGGCGCACCTTTAACCCCGCGGTGACCGACACATTATGGGGCAACGAACGCATCAAGCGAATCCTCAAAGCTGCCGCAACCACGAACACTCTCTGCCACGCATATATTTTCGAAGGCGCGCCGGGTTCCGGACGCCATACAGCGGCACTGGCTTTCGCATTGACTGCAGCCTGTCAAAGCGACCTCTTCCCCTGTCTTGCGTGCGAGTCCTGCCGCAAGCTGCGGGAGGGCTTATCGCCGGATTTTATCACTATTCTGCCCGAGGGGGATCGCAAGACGCTGGGCGTTGAAGCGGTCCGCTCCATAGCAGACACTGTTTATATACTGCCCAACGACCTTGACGTCAAGTTTTATTTGATCCCCGACGCGGACACAATGACACCGCAGGCGCAGAATGCACTCCTCAAACTGCTTGAGGAGCCGCCCCAGGGCGTATATTTCTTTCTCATCTGTGAAAGCTCCGCAAATCTGCTGCCCACAGTGAAATCGCGCGCACCCACACTGAAGATGCAAAAGTTTTCCGACGCGGAGCTGGAAGAACTGCTTACCCAAAACGACAAAAACGCCGCGCGCATCAAAGCCGCGGACCCGGAAGCGTTCGGACGCAGCATACGGCTGTCCGACGGAAGTGTCGGCCGCGCTTTACAGCTGCTTGACATACGCAAAAGCGGCAGCACACAGGCGCTGTTTGAGCGCGCGGAAACGTTTTTAAAGCTCTACGCAATGTCAACCGGCAGCTCGCGCGCCGATTTTACGGCATATGCCATGTCGCTGTCCGACAAGCGCGACGAGCTATCCGAGCTGCTTTCGCTTATTTCCGCCGGAGCGCGTGACCTTCTGGCATATAAATACGATGTATCTGCCCCGCCGCTGTTTTTCACGGATAAAGAAACCGCGGCGGAGCTGGCAGGCAGAGTTACAGCCGAAAAGCTAATCGCTGCCGCCACATGCGCCGACAAAGCGCGTGACGACCTGTCGGCAAACGCCAATATCCACGTCACACTTACCGCGCTCGCCGCGCGGCTCAACAAGTAGTCGCGCAAACAGAGCTTAATATATATTTTTTAACACACGAAAGGCATAATTCCGAAATGGACGAAAATAAAATCCCCCGCGAGTCAGCTGCCGGAGTAAGATCCGCAGCCGATTCTCAAAGCAAACATTCTGACGGCAAAAAACGTCCCGACCGCCGCAGCCGCTTCAAGCGCAATCGCGGGCGGGGCGGCAAACAGTCCGATGCCGAAACAAAATCAGCCGCACGGGCGGAGAACGGCAACTCTGAACTGCAGTCAGGCACCGCAAAGAAACGCCATGGCAAGCATGCAAAGCATAATAACCGCCAGGCTGAATACAGCCATGCAGAGGATATAAGCAACGGAGAAAACCGCACAGACAAACAGCAGGCAAAAAAATCGCCTAACGGCGACCGTCGCCCGAACGGCGCGGCGGAAGAAAAGCGCCCGAAGATAGGCGCCAACGGGCAGAAGCAGGACGAAAAGCATAACGGTGCAAAACACAATGACCGCAGCCGCCGACCCTCTGATAACAGGTCCGGGGAAGGCACTGACTCACCCGCGCATGAACCGATAAATGTAATCGACAACGATGTATCCGTGTATCTGCCGGATTACCTGCTCTCGCCATATACCGCCGAGCCGAAACCGGATCCCGAACCTGAACCCGCATTTGAACCGGGCACATACCGGTTCCCCGACGATACGGGTCATATTGTATTCGGCGACGCGCCGGAGGAGAAACCCAAGGTCGAGGAGCCTGCAGACCCTATCGAGCAGGTTGAGATCGTCGACGTGCGCTTCAAGCTGTCGGGCAAGACGTACTTCTTCTCGCCCAACGGGCTGACGCTCGCAAAGGACGACAATGTCATTGTTGAGACGGCGCGCGGACTGGAGTTCGGCACGGTTGTGCAGCCTAACCGCACCGTGCCGGTGACAGATATTGTTCCGCCGCTCAAAAACGTGCTGCGGATAGCCACCGAAGAGGATAAGCAAAGGCGCGCCGCAAACGAGGAAAAAGAAATCGAGGCATTTAACATCTGCCTGCAAAAGATCGAGGCGCACGGACTTGAAATGAAGCTCGTCGACGTTGAGTATACGTTCGACAATTCTAAGCTGCTGTTCTATTTCTCCGCCGATGGCCGCGTCGACTTCCGCGAGCTGGCGCGCGATCTGGCGTCTGTATTCCGCACGCGCATCGAGCTGCGCCAGATCGGCATTCGCGACGAGGCGAAAATGATGGGCGGGCTGGGCATTTGCGGCCGTCCGCTCTGCTGCAGCACGTTCCTCAGCGATTTCGGTCAGGTTTCAATAAAAATGGCAAAGGAGCAGAACCTCTCGCTCAACAGCGCCAAAATATCGGGAACCTGCGGCAGGCTGATGTGCTGTCTGCGCTATGAATATGGCACCTATGCGGAGGAACTGGCAAAAACGCCGCGCGTCGACACACTGGTAGAGACGCCCGACGGCCCCGGTATTGTCACCGAGACCAGCCCGCTTGCCGGTCTTGTCAAGGTACGGCTGCAAAAGAACCCCGACCAGCCGCCGCGCTACTATAACCGCGCCGACTTAAAACAGATTGCCGCCCCCCAGCCTGCACAAATCGACGTAAAGTCTGACTATGCAGTCCTTGACGATGAAGATGAAGTCTTTGCCGCAAATGGCGACATCGCAGAAACATTATCAGGCATTACGCCGGACGCCGCGGGCAATAACTCCGGTGATACCGATGACGAGTAGTATTGACGACACCGGCTCTGTAAATAAATTGGACTGACAATTGACATTATAAATTTTCATTTATTAATATTTTACGATTGATTTTTATATCAAACCGTGATATAATCGGTGTAGAAAACAATTGGAGGTTAATAAAATGGCATATAAAATCAACGATGATTGCATTGCTTGCGGTGCCTGCGCGGAAGAATGCCCCGTCAGCTGCATAACCGAAAAGGACGGCAAGTATGTGATCAATCCTGAAGAGTGCATAGAGTGCGGCGCCTGCGCAGATGTCTGCCCTGTCGACGCACCTAAGAAAGACTGAGTACTTACTTGACTTTACTTAATAAAAAAGCGGCTATTCAGCCGCTTTTTTTAATGTTGTCGGATTTGCCGCGCATTCATACCCCGCCGGCAGCGCGTCGCGCCGCTTTCTCGTGCTTATCTTTCACTTCGTGATACTGCCGCACAATATCCAGCGCGCTTTCATCCAGCACTCCGTAAACCACCGCGCACTCGATTTGTTCGATAAGATACTCGGAATACGGCAGTATGATCGACAGGAAATGATAGTCAAGCTCGCCCTCGATTATCTTCTCGAATATTTTGTATATCGACTCGGGCGACAAAAACGGTACAAACATCTCGAGTACATCGCCGCTCAGTTTGTCGTAATCGGTCTCCTCGAGCATACGCACGACGTTATCGTCTTCAAGACATTCCGCCAGCCGGACAAGGTTCGAAATGTCGATTTTGTGCTTTGACAGCCCCTCCGCCGCGCGCTTCAGCGCGTCCGGGGGAAGCGCAGGTGCGATTTTGCCTATCTCGCGTTTTATTTTTTCTTCTGCCATCTCTACCCTCCATAACGATTATTTGATTTGCTGCCGCAACTTATGCATGGATTTATTTAAACCCGTTATTATGCGGGGGTTTACCGCAGAATTAAATTGCCTTCTACTATATTGTTATGTTGTAAATCTGCCTTTTTCTACAATGTTTTATATGCTGATTCCGGGACTTCATTCATATATTCCGAATATGTTTATTATGTTGCAGGGCGGCCCATTTAGTCGAGCCGCCCCATGTCGATTGCTATTACGTTGACCGGTAGTTCAGCGAATCCAAAGCCCTGCTAAGCAGATCGTATTCCATCGAGTTTTCGGTGTTCTTATCCGCTTTTGAAACAAACTCACAGAGTGCCTGATATACCATCAGCCGTGCGCTTTCCTGCGGAGTTGATATGAACGCCTGCTCGTTTACGGGCTTAACATCGCTGAATATCTGCCTCAAAAACTCGATCAGCGCGCGGTTGGTTTCTTCGCGTGCCGCGATGATGTTACCGATCGCATTTGCTCTTGCCGCATCGCCTGTTCCGCCGTTCGGACACTCGTTTACAGGAATTGAGCAGATCTTTGCATTTGCATTATCTATGTACTCGGGATATCTCGCCAGCTCGTCGATTTTGTTCATTATATAGGCGAGCATTTTTTCCTTGTACTGCGAATCGGCGTTGTTTTGCACCGCAGCATCATCGGCAGCTGCGGTGCTTTGTTCGCCTTCTTTATAAGTAAAGGACGTATCCACAGTGTTATCCTC
>JAPXNL010000007.1:18198-37518 GCA_033808535.1 Clostridia bacterium | reverse complement strand
GCTTTCGATTTTACTATGCTTAATCGCGGCTGCAACACTCGCCATACCCGCTGCCGCTGATGAAAGCGCCCTGCCGGTACTCATTTCTGAAAAACCCGGCTATACTTTCACCGATTTGGACGCCGACTGGTACCGCGATGCAGCCATAACCTTCGGATACCCCGAAATATTCGGAGAGAGCGAGCTGTTCCTGCCCCGCAAAACCATCACGCGCATGGAGTTTGTCCGTCTGCTTCACCGCGCACTCGGCATTACTATCAATTATTTCGCGGCGACGGACATTGCCGAGCATTTTGACGATGTTGTAAACGAAGACCCCGGCGCATCGCAGCTTTACGACCTCGTAACCGCCGGCATCGTGACACCCGGCGGCGACTTTAATCCTGACGCGCCGCTGACGCGCGAGGTCATGGTGCACTGGGCAATCAATGCGCTCGATTATGTCACCGGCGGCGACTACGCAATTATACTTATCATGCCCGCGCCGTTCGAAGATGATGCTGAAATCGCGGAGGAGTATAAGAACGATATCATCAAAGCAGTCATCCTCGGCCTTATCAAGGGACGCGGCAACAACATGCTCTTCCCGAAGGACAGCGCAACCCGCGCCGAAGCCGTTACTGTCGTGGACCGCCTGGCGAATCTGATCGACAGCCTCACACAGCAGGGTGTTGATGTATCGGCATCAGCCCGCGAGACCGACGGCGCGATTGAGATGACGCTGACAATCACAAATAACACCGGCGAAACCGTTACTATTGAGCATACCTCCGGTCAGAAATACGACTTCCAGATTTTCGATGCCGAAGGCGAAATACTTTACACATGGTCGGCTGACAAGTCATTTATTCAGGTACTCGGCACCACGGAGATCGCTGAAGGCGAAAGCCTGACATTTACCGAAACACTCGGCGCTGACGAATACACCGCGATAAAGGATAAGGCGGTTGAGTTGAGGGCGTATATTGTCGGCACAGCTGATTTTATTGACCAAAACGGTTACTCTGTTCCGCTTGACGCAAATGGTTACTCGGTTCCGCTGAACTGACGGCAGAAATAGACTTATAAACAGCTGCGCCCCGGTATGATTCTACACCGGGGCGTCTTTGTGTTATGGCAGATTATTTACTTTTTCACAAAGTTCATTATAATGTTTATTATCCTCAAGTAACTTGAATTCTGCGGCTGACAGTTTATTTTGCAATTTTTCTTTAAATGTTGATTTACAAATATATGTTTTTATTTCGCATTCTTTCACAAGTGATGATTTCTTTAACACCTGTCCTGAGATTATATCTTCTTTATAAGTTTCGCTCAGCCTGAGATAATGGATTTTCGATATTATCAATAGCTTTATCAGTTTCCCCAGCAGCAAGATACGCCAAAGCAAGCAGTATATAACAATCACCCGAATCAAAATCGTGATATGGCGGGAAATATCCGTCTTTAAATATTGAATACATTAAAGTGAAATATGTTTCATATACCGATATTGCGTCGCAATATTTACCATTGTTATAATAAGCTTTGCCAAGCCTTGCTATGCAATCCTCTAAATTCTGCAGGGTATAATCAATTTCACTGCACAAGCAAGTGACTACACGATCATAATTTTTCAAGTATTCATTTACTGTCGCCAAATTAGCATAAAACGTAAAATCAGGACGTTGCGGAAAATTCTGAGGCTCTGAAACAGCCTTATCGAAGCTCCCTTCAAAAGAATATAAAAACACTAAAACCTGATGCACTCTCATGATTTCTGATGTAACTTTTGAATATGATATGATTAGTTTTCCTGGCGAATTGTTTCGGCAGCAATTCCTTTTGCACGTTCGGCAGCATATATCAAGCCGTTTTCAGGCAGAGACAGCGAAAGACCTAATTCCATGCAATTATTAAGCAGTATTAAATTACAAGGATATTTCTTCAGACCTTCTATTAATTCGTCATATGCATTGAGATATGTATGAAGTTTACCATATTCTATCATGGCGTTTGCTTTTTTTATTATTTTCGCCGCTTCTTCATCTGCTGTCGTCCCTTCGACTCCGAATAAAACATCGTGCTTACACCGAAAATGTTTGCCAGTGGTAGAATTTGCGAAATGTCTGGCATTCCGGTTTCGTTTTCCCACTTCGACACTGCCTGCGAGGTAACATTGAGCAGTTCTGCAAGTTCTTCCTGTGTGAAATTCTTTTCTTTGCGGAGATTTTTTATCGTCTGTCCTATTGACTGAGACATCTTTAATCCTCCTAAAACTATTTTTGAACCGTATCTCGATTATAAAAATCGAGCAGCCACATTTGAAGCGACTTAAAAGTAACTTTAACTCAACGGAGCGTTGAATTTATAATAACATATGTGATACAAAGCTAAGTAATTAAAAATAAATTAAGAACAGGCGGTACATCCTCTAATAATGAAAAAACAACCTGACAAGCTGGTTTATAGCTTATCAGGCTGGTTTATATATGGAGCTAATGGTGGGACTCGAACCCACGACCTGTTGATTACGAATCAACTGCTCTACCGGCTGAGCCACATTAGCATATATCGCTTTACAGCGTCTGTTTAGTATGGTATAATGTATCCGCTTTTGAGCCGGCGACTTATAATATATCACATCACGCCGGTTTTGTCAAGGCAAAAATCGCAATTTATCGGATTGATGCAAACAATGTCAGAACCAAACACGCCGCGGCTGACCGACATCGGGTATGTCAAGTCGCTGATGTCAAAGCACGGACTGCGCTTTGACAAGCGTTTCGGACAGAACTTTCTGGTAAACCCCGCCGTCCCGGCGCGCATCGCGGAAGAATGCGGCGCTCCGCTCGAATGCGGCATACTGGAAATCGGGCCGGGCATCGGCACATTGACCGTCGAGCTTGCAAAACGGTTTGCCAAGGTCACGTCTGTCGAGCTCGACCGCGGGCTTCTGCCCGTGCTTGCCGAAACTCTTGCCCCATATACAAATACGGAGGTTGTAAACGCCGACATCATGGCACTCGATCTTCCGTCATTTGTCGCCGGTCATTTTCCGGGCATGGAGGTCGCTGTCTGCGCGAATCTGCCGTATTACATTACCACGCCTGTCATAATGAAGCTGCTCGAGTCGGGTGTGAGTTTCCGGTCTATTACACTCATGGTGCAGCGCGAGGTAGCCGCGCGGCTGTGTGCTCGTCCGGCAACTCCCGAATACGGCGCGATTACCGCAGAGGTCGCGTGGTATTGCAGTGTTAAGCGCCTGTTTGGCGTGTCAGCCGGCAGCTTTATCCCCGCGCCAAAAGTCGAGTCCGCGGTAGTCAGGCTGGAGCCGCAGCCCGCGCCGTCTGACGCGGTCAGCCGTGAAGAATACCGCAAAGCGGTTACAGCCGCTTTTTCGCAGCGCCGCAAGACGCTGCTAAATGCGCTCTCGGCAGGACGTGAAAAGGATGAAGTTGCGCGTCGCCTGCGCTCTGCCGGCATTGACCCGGAGAGGCGAGGCGAAACGCTCTCGCCCGCGGAATTTGCAGCCGCGGCAATTGCACTTCGCGGGATTTGACCTATCAGTCAGATTATCTCCGCACGCAGGTTATGCGCATAACTCTGTAACTGCACATTGCTGTATCCGGGAACAAAAAAGCGCACCCTCAAACGTGAGTGCGCATATATGCCCTGTCTTTCGGGCTGGCGGAGAGGAAGGGATTCGAACCCTTGGTACCCTTGCAGGTATCGCCGGTTTTCAAGACCGGTTCCTTAAACCACTCGGACACCTCTCCGTATCGGTTGTCGCCGGCATTCTATTTTATCACAGTCTGTGCCCGCTGTCAAGCGGAAGTTGTTTTGAGCCCAAAAATTCGGGGAATATTCAAAAACATCTTGCTTTTTTATAGAGTATATGATACAATATATCCGTTCGACTCATGGCGGACATACTATGCATGCCGGGAAATAGCACGGCGTTTTAAAGATATTTTTTATAATTTACATGAATTTAAGATACGTTTTCGGAGGAAATTAATGGAACCCATTCAAATAGTATTCGGAATTATCCTTCTTATATTCGCCGTGTTTCTGACTGTCGCGGTGCTTATGCAGTCGGGCAAGTCCCATCACCTTTCCGGCGCTATTGCAGGCGGTGCAGAAACCTTTTTCGGCAAAAACAAGGGCAAGACAATCGATAAAATGCTCAGCAAACTGACATCCATCGTCGCTGTCTGCTTTGCTGTGCTTGTTATAATCGTTTTCGTCATCCAGGACGACAACGACCTTGCCGCACTTTATGATGAATATCTTAAGTCGCTGGCCACCGAAACGTCGGAGACCACTGACGCCTCCGAAACCACATCTGCTGACGAAGCGCTTGATAATGCCGGCGCAGAAACCGCTGCTTCGGATGAAACCGCCGCAGCAGAAACCACCGCAACGGAAGGTTAATAACCCCACGCGGTTAATATACTACCGTAACCTGTTTTGGGGGTTGTTGATTTTTGCAACAACCCCCGGATTTTTATCTTTCGTACAGCCTTACAGAAAGGACATCCAACATGATTAAATTACACGACGGCGGAGTTTTCATCCGTGCAGGCAAACAGATCGCCGAAAGATGCGACATTGACCCGCGTGAGGCCCGCCGTGCCACAATAGCAAACCGAATTCTCGCAGCGCACGATGTTTCCGGAGGCATCGGGGACAAGCTGCACCTGAAATTTGACGCCTTAACATCGCACGACATAACATATGTCGGTATAATCCAGACCGCACGCACGCGCGGTCTGGAGGAGTTCCCCATACCGTATGTGCTCACAAACTGCCACAACAGCCTGTGTGCGGTCGGCGGCACAATCAATGAGGATGACCACATGTTCGGTCTGTCCGCCGCGAAAAAATACGGCGGCATCTTTGTGCCGGCTCATCAGGCAGTCATCCACTCATACATGCGCGAGCAGTTTGCGGCTTGCGGACGTATGATTTTGGGCTCCGACAGCCACACGCGCTACGGCGCCTTGGGCACGCTTGCCGTCGGCGAGGGCGGCCCCGAGCTTGCAAAACAGCTTGTAGACGAGACTTATGACATAGATTCGCCGCAGGTCGTTGCGGTGATGCTGAAGGGTGCGCCGCGTCCGGGAGTCGGGCCGCACGACGTTGCGCTCGCCATTATCGGCGCGGTTTACGACTGCAAGTACGTCACCAACAAAGTTATGGAGTTCATCGGCGAGGGTATCGCCAGCCTGCCGATCGAGTACCGCAACGGCATCGACGTTATGACGACAGAGACAACCTGCCTTTCGTCCATCTGGATGACCGATGCCGAAACCGAGCGCTATTTCCATGTGCACGGCCGCCCGCAGGATTTTGTGCCTCTTGCACCGGGAGAGATTGCGTATTACGACGGGCTTATTGAGGTTGATCTGTCTGCCGTCGAGCCGATGATCGCTCTACCCTGCCACCCGAGCAAAGCATATAAACTCTCCGATGTGATAGCAAACCCGCACGACATTCTTAAAAACAGCGACATCGACCTGTCCGATAAAATCACGCCTGACGGCAAAGTCCGCTGCGATCAGGGTATTATAGCAGGCTGCGCAGGCGGCACATTTGATAACCTCTGCGCCGCTGCCGACATCATCGGCGACGGCAGCATCGGGAACAGTGCGTTTGCATTGTCCGTGTATCCCGGCAGCCAGCCGGTTATGTCTGCAATCCTGAAAAACGGGGTCGCCGCTTCGCTTATCAACGCGGGAGCCACGCTGCGCAGCGCGTTCTGCGGCCCGTGCTTCGGCGCCGGCGATGTGCCTGCAAACAAAGGACTGTCAATCCGTCACACCACGCGCAATTTCCCGCACCGCGAAGGCTCAAAATCCGGCGAGGGTCAGATCGCAGCGGTCGCACTTATGGACGCCCGTTCAATAGCCGCAACCGCAAGAAACGGCGGTATTCTGACATCCGCACTGTCCCTGGACGTTGAGTATAACGACTACGAATACACTTTCGACAACAAGTCATACCGCGCCAGAGTTTACAACGGCTGGGGCAATCCGCAGCCCGAAACACAGCTTGTCTACGGCCCGAACATCACCGACTGGCCCGACTTTGACCCGCTGGGCGAACACCTGCTGCTTGCTGTCTGCTCTGTAATAGACGACCCTGTGACGACGACCGACGAACTTATCCCGTCCGGCGAGACCTCGTCGTATCGTTCTAACCCCATAAGGCTTGCCGACTTCACTCTTTCGCGCAAGGACCCCGGATATGTCGGGCGCGCAAAGTCGGCGGTAAAGAATCCGCCTCCCGCAGAGGTTATCGCCGCGGTGAAGGAGCTGACAGGCTCTGACGAGCCGCAAGTAGGCAGCGTTATATATGCTGTCAAGCCGGGCGACGGCTCCGCACGCGAGCAGGCGGCGTCGTGCCAGCGTGTGCTGGGCGGCGCTGCAAACATCGCGGCTGACTATGCGACCAAGCGTTATCGCAGCAATCTGATTAACTGGGGCATGCTTCCCTTCACTCTGGATATCGACGTGCGCAGCCTGCCGTTCGGCGTTGGCGACTATATCCTCGTGAAGAACGTGCGCAATGCCGTCTCTGATGGCGCCACTGAGTTTGAGGCATACACCATCAAGCCTGACGGAGCGTATTCACCGCTTGCGTTAAAGATGGATCCGCTGACCGACGACGAGCGCAATATCGTGCTTGCAGGTTGTCTTAAGAACGTAAAGCGTAAATAATAGCTTTTCTTTCGATATTTTTCAGTGCCTTCGGTTTGGAATAACACCGGCTGAAGGCACTTTTTTATAATGCATTTATGCTATGCATTCTTACAAGACAATTTTTCTATAATCGATACAGTACAAATTTAAAAAATATTCCTCTGATACAACATAAAAACGCCGTCCGGTTAATGCCGAACGGCGCCTTTTCAATTATTACTTATATTTGCGCTTTCTTGCCGCTTCAGATTTTTTCTTGCGTTTAACGCTGGGTTTTTCGTAATGTTCCCTCTTACGAAGCTCCGAGAGCACCCCAGACCTGGCACACTGACGCTTGAATCTGCGAAGAGCCATATCAAGTGTTTCATTTTCTTTAATTCTGACTTCAGCCACTAATCATCCCTCCCTCCGCAGCGGCACTTGCCGCCTCCGATTCACGCGCCTATACGCGCTATTACTTTGCCAAATCACGATGAATCACGTTCTCCGGTTTAAAGTACAGAGATAATTATACAACAACAGGCGGAGATTGTCAAGTGAAATTTTGATATTCAGTCGATTTTCCGCCGGATTCGCCACCTTATCTGACGACGAGATTCAGTAGTTTATCAGGCACGTATATTTCTTTTACAGTCGTTTTTCCTTCGAGCATAGGAGCAAATCTCGCGTCGGCACGGACTGCCGCAATGACGTCCTCTTTGCCGGCTCCCGCGGGTATCATGAACGTGCCGCGCAGCTTGCCGCAGATCTGCACCGCAATTTCAATCTGCGAGTCAATGGTCTTGGACTCGTCCCACACCGGCCATTTTGCCAGCGAAAGCAGGGCGTCGCTGCCTGTTACATTCCGGTGCAGTTCTTCGCACAGATGCGGCGCGAAGGGACATAAAACTGTAATAAACGTGATAAATTCGTCTTTTGTCAGCCTGCCTAGCTCATATATCTTATTTATCAGCGTCATCATCGCCGCGATGGCGGTGTTGAATTTCATGCTGTCGATATCAAGCGTGACTTTCTTGATTGTCTTGTGGAAATCGCTTTCAAGCTCGGGGGTAACGCCTTTGCCTGAGATAAGCTCCGGCAAGCCGGCAACCCGCTCGAGGAACCTGCGGCAGCCGCGAATCGACGCCGGCGACCACGGTGCGGATTTTTCAAAGTCTCCGATGAACATCTCATACAGGCGAAGCGTATCCGCGCCGTATTCGTCAACAATGTCGTCGGGATTGATGACGTTGCCCTTCGACTTTGACATCTTCTCGCCGTTTTCGCCGAGTATCATACCGTGCGCCGTACGCTTGAGATATGGCTCCGGACATGAGAGCACACCTATATCATACAGGAACTGCGCCCAGAAACGGGAGTACAGCAGATGCAGCGTAACATGCTCCATTCCGCCGTTGTACCAGTCGACCGGCATCCAGTAGTCGAGCGCCTCCTTGGACGCAGGCGCAAAGCCGCAATTCGGGTCGCAGTAACGCATGAAGTACCACGAGCTGCCCGCCCAGTTGGGCATGACATCGGTCTCGCGCTTGCCGGGTCCGCCGCACTTCGGACAGGTCGTATTGACCCAGTCCTCGCATTTTGCAAGCGGCGACTCGCCCGTGTCGGTCGGCTCATACTCGTCCACGTCCGGCAGCGTCAAAGGAAGCTGGTCTTCCGGCAGCGGCACCCAGCCGCACTCATCACACCAGACCATCGGCACCGGCTCGCCCCAGTAGCGCTGGCGCGAGAATACCCAGTCGCGCAGCTTGTAGTTGACTTTCGGTTCCGCCAGTCCGCGCTCAGCAAGCACCTCTACAATCTTCTTTTTCGCAGCTTCGACGTCAAGCCCGTTCAGATAGTCGGAGTTGACCATCACGCCCGTTTCGGTATCGATATACGGGCTTTCGCTCACGTCAATCTTCGCGCCTGTCTTGTCGGCAACGACCTGCACAATCGGCAGCCCGAATTTGCTTGCAAATTCCCAGTCGCGCGTATCGTGGCCGGGCACCGACATTATTGCGCCCGTGCCGTAGGACGCAAGCACATAGTCCGATATGAAAATAGGTATGTTCTTGCCGTTTGCGGGATTTACCGCCGATATGCCGTCAAGCCGCACGCCGGTTTTTTCCTTCGCCAGCTCGGTGCGCTCGAAATCGGATTTCTTTGCGGCTTCCGCCTGATACGCCGCGACTTCTGCGGCGTTTTTGATTATGCCGGCTTTAACCCATTTATCAATTAGATTATGTTCAGGTGACATTACCATATAGGTCGCGCCGAACAGCGTGTCCGGACGCGTGGTAAACACCGTTATTATGTCGCCCGTGGTGGTGTCAAACCTGATTTCGGCACCCTCGGAGCGGCCGATCCAGTTGATCTCCTGCGTCTTGACGCGCTCGATGAAGTCAAGTCCTTCCAGCCCGTCGATAAGCCGCTGAGCGTATTCGGTGATCTTGAGCATCCACTGGCTTTTGACCTTGCGCACTACTTCGCTGCCGCAGCGCTCGCAAACGCCGCCGACAACCTCTTCGTTTGCCAGCACGACCTTGCAGGAGGTGCAGAAATTGACTGCCATCTCCTTTTTATATGCCAGGCCGTGTTTGTAAAGCTGCAGGAATATCCACTGCGTCCATTTGTAATAGGAGGGGTCTGTGGTGTTGATCTCGCGCGACCAGTCGAACGAAAGTCCCAGCGACTTGATCTGCCGCTTGAAGGTAGCTATGTTGCGCTCGGTTATAATCTGCGGCTTGATGCGGTTTTTGATTGCGTAGTTTTCGGTCGGCAGGCCGAACGCGTCCCAGCCTATCGGGAAAAGCACGTTATAGCCCTGCATCCGCTTTTTGCGCGCAATTATGTCCATTGCAGTATATGGGCGCGGATGGCCTATGTGCAGACCCTGACCCGAAGGATAAGGAAACTCTACCAGCGCGTAATATTTCGGCAGGCTGTACTCATTTTTTGCAACGAAGGCAGAACGGCGATCCCACTCATCCTGCCACTTCTTTTCTATTGCCTTGTGATCGTATTTCATTTCTCTACCCTATTCGACAATGTATTTTGAAATGTCAAGCTCGGCTCCGTCTGCCCAGAGCTTTTCAAGATTGTAAAAACGTCTTGTTTCACTGTTGAAAACGTGCACAATCACAGAGCCGTAGTCGAGCAGCACCCATGTTGCCTCGTCGAGCCCCTCGATATGCGCGGGGTAAACGCCGTACTCGCCCATCTTGAATTCGAGGGTGTTTGCAATAGCCCTGATCTGTGTGTTGGAGGTACCGGTGCAGATTATAAAGTAATCGGCTATGATCGTCTGATCCTCAACGTGTATAAGCTTAAGACCGCTAGCCCTTGTTTTTGAAAGCTCGCCGATTATCGCGCCTGCCAACTCGAGCGGGGGTGCAAATTGCAGGTTCTTTTTCTGTTCGGTTACGTCCATTCTGTTTACTCCTCGTTGTTGTTAATCTGTGTCGGATCCAAACTTATGTCAATGCCGTGCTTTTCAACTTCGTCGGCGTTGTATGCCACCACAGTGCCGTCGCCGGACTTATACAGCATGTCTATTTCGGTGCCGGTGCCGTCGGTGAAAACCCGGTCTACGTCAAAGAAGCTTTCAGGTATATCCTTATTGTATACGTTAAGATACTGGTTTACAATATTCAACATCGACTGACGCTGCATTACATAAAATCTGCCGTTTTTATAGCTTGCTCCCGGCATTGTCATCATCGTGATGTTCGCAAGATCTACCCCGAGCGCGGCGTTGGCAAAATATATGCAGTCGGAAAGCTGCATGTTGGTCGTAAGGTTGGGCAGCACGTCGCTTGCCACGCCCGTAACCATTGACAGGCTGATGGAGGATTTTACTTTTGCTATAAACGCCGAGATAAACATTTTCTGCGCGTCACCGCGCGCGATGTCGGCCTGTATATATCCGGAACGGAATCTCACAAACCCTTCCGCATCTTCGCCCATCAGCGTCTGCTGGCCCTTTTTTATATGGATATAAAGGTCCTGCTCCGGGTCTTCGTAATCCATGTCGTACGGGACGTACATATCCACGCCGCCTATGCGGTCGACAACAGCTTTAAAGCCCCTGAGGTTGATCATCACATAATAGTCGATTGGAATATTCAGGCTCTTGCTGAACAGCTCGGTAAGCCCTTCGAGTGCGGCTGTATGCGGGTCCGAGCTGCCCGCGCGCTTTGCCGCACCGTAAAACGAGGCATATGCGGCGTTCAGTTTGCCATATGTGCCGTTATAGTTTGCGTATGTGTCGCGCGGTATCTGGCACATTGAAATTTTTCCTGAGGTGCAGTCGAACGTGGCGATCATCAAAACGTCGGTGTTAAGCCCGGCTTCGTCGCGCCCGACAAGCAGAAAGCTGTACACGTTGTCACGGCGTGTATATCCGGTTTTGTCATCGGAGACGTCCGGCGAGTCGGTTGTTTCGGCTGCCGTATCTTCGGGCGTGTTGCCGGAACCGGTGTACAGAGTGTTTTCTTCATCACCGCTCTGCTGCGGTTTTACAAGTATGCTGCGCAGCACAAAACCGCCGGTAAACACTGCCGCAACAACAATAATAGACAGCACCATTAACAGCACAAGCTGCCATGACGGTGCTTTACGATTTGCAGGTTTTCTTATTTTTGTTTTGTTCATTTCAGGTTTATATCCTTATCAGTTTGAAGCAAATAATAATTGCGGGCAGCGACAATACTCTCGTGCACAAGCCCGCGTTCGGCGAGCAGCCCCGAAAGAGTGTACCCAAACGATAGCACAAGCGTTTCGTTCAGCGCTTCGTATTTATCCCGCCCGTCAAGCAGGGCATAAAATTCAGCACGCAGCATTATGCAGTCGGGAAAATCGCGCTCGGGTTCGATATAATCGGCAAGATACAAAAGCGCCGTCATCAGCCCCATTGCGGGCTTCGCCGTCGTGTGGTAGAGTATCGCATCGTATATGCCGTCGTCGATAAGCTCGCCAAACAGTTTTTTCGCAAAATGCGCTCCGGTGCGGGAATGCATAATTTTCGGAATGTGCTTCTCTGTTTCCGTGACAGGTATGCCATTCTCCCGACAGTATGCTAGCTGCTCCGGATGGGACAGTTTCTTTGTGACGTCGTGCAGCAGCGCCGCCGCTCGCAGGCGCAGGGTATCGCACTTCGAAAATCCGTAAATTCCGGCAAGCACCGTGCATTCTCTTTCCACGGAGAGCGCGTGCGAAAGCCTTTTCGGACTGTAGTAATCAGGTATGACGCTGCGTATCGCGTCAAGGTCCGCTTCGGTTATATTTATTTGCATTTTTTATACAGCTTAATTATTATCTATATAATCGGTTTTCGATAATGTATTTATTCACTTTACCGGGCACAAGACCTTCTATACTCCTGCCGGCGCGAACCGCGTCGCGCAGCTCGGTGGAGGATATGTCGATGACAGGCAGCGGAAGCTCGACTATACGCGCGCCGTAAGCGCGCTCGAAATATTCCCGCCGCTCGGCGATTCGCCCGGAGTAATCTGCTCCACCGTCTGTGCGTCGCGCAAACGCTATCCTGCAAAGTTTGAATATATCGGGCGCACGGTACCATTCCTCAAGCGTCAGGAACATGTCGCTGCCGCAAAGGAAAGTCAGCTCGGTATCGGGCGAAGAAAAATGCTCAAGCGTCAGCACCGTATAACTCGGCGCGGCACGGCTTATCTCATATTCGCTTATTTCTATCCGGTTGTCAAGCCCTTCAAACGCAAGCCGCACCATCTCTAGCCTGTACTCTGGCCGGTCAGCCTCGTCGATGCGCTTGTGGGGAGGTATAAAAGTCGGCATCACAATCAGCCGGTCGGGATTCTCGAGCCGCAGATAACCCATAGCAAATGCGACATGTCCGTTGTGCACCGGTGAAAATGTCCCGCCGTAGATGGCAAGCTTTTTCATGGTTCACTCCCGCCCTGTACCGGCGCTGCTGTCGCGGTGTCCGGAACGCAAACAGCCTGCATCCTTGCCATCATTTTATTATTTTCAGCTCTTCGAGCTTGCGCAGAGCGCGCGCCCGGTGGCTGACCTCGTTCTTTTCGGCGGCTGACAGTTCGGCAAAAGTTTTGCCTGCCGGCTCATAATAAAACAGCGGGTCGTATCCGAAGCCTTCTGTGCCGCGAGGCTCGTCTAAAATCACGCCCGGGCACTCGCCGCGCACCGTTACGGCTTCGGCTTTGCCCAGCGGCGGGCAGACAGCTATAACGCATACGAACTTAGCGCCGCGTTTTTCAGGTGGCAAGCCCTTAAGCTTTTTAAGCAGCAGAGCGTTGTTGTTGCCGTCTGCACCCAAACCGGCGTCGAACCCGTTTATCGCCGCAAAGCGCGCCGACCATACTCCAGGCGCGCCGTCGAGCGCGTCCACGCACAGTCCGGAGTCGTCGGCTATGCCCCAGTACCCTTTTGAGGCTGGAATTGATGCTTTTAATATGGCGTTTTCTTCAAACGTAGTTCCGTCCTCGGCTATATCCTCCGTCACGCCGATATCGTCGAGCGACAGCAGCCGGAATTTGCTGCGCTCGGACGAAAAGGTGCGCAGTATAGCTTCAAGCTCGGCTAACTTGCGCCTGTTGCGCGACGCGAGCACGAAAGTCATTTAATAATCCCTCACGTTTTTTGGTTTATTCAAACAGCGCGGAAACAAACTGACCGGCGTCAAAGCGCTCCAGGTCGTCCACGCCCTCACCTACGCAGATGAATTTAACGGGTATGCCGAGCTCACGGCGTATCGAGAACACAATTCCGCCTTTCGCCGTGCCGTCCAGTTTTGTAAGCACAAGCCCCGTTATATCAGCTGCGTTCTTAAACTCTTTAGCCTGGCTGACCGCGTTCTGACCTGTCGTGGCGTCAAGCACGAGCAGCGTCTCACGGTCGGCATCCGGCAACTCGCGGACTATCACGCGGTTGATTTTTGCAAGCTCATCCATAAGATTTTTCTTGTTGTGCAGCCGGCCCGCGGTATCAATTATCAGCACGTCGGCGTCGCGGTTTTTGGCCGCGCTCATGGCGTCAAACACCACCGCCGCCGGGTCGGAACCCTCGTTGTGGCGAATAAGCTCCACGCCCACGCGGTCAGCCCACACCGCAAGCTGGTCGATAGCTGCGGCGCGGAACGTGTCGCCGGCGGCTATCAGCACATGCTTGCCCTCCGACTTGAGCAGCTTCGCGATTTTGGCAATCGAAGTCGTTTTGCCCACGCCGTTCACGCCGATAACAAGTATGACCGACGGCTTTGTGCCAAGTCTGAGCGGTTCGCCTTCTCCGATCATGTCGCGCAGTATATCACACAGCGCCTGGCGCGCCTCGCCCGGCTCCGATATGCGGCGGTCGCGTATCTCGTCGCGCAGCCTGTCGATTATTTCTGATGCCGCCGGCGCGCCCACGTCCGCCAATATCAAAAGCTCCTCGAGCTCATCAAGCATATCCTCGTCCACGCGGACAAAACGCTTGAAAAGGCTGTCGACCTGCTTGAAAATGGTTTCCTTTGTCTTAGCAAGCCCCGCCTTAAGCTTATCGAAAAATCCCATGCAATACTCCGCTCTGTTCTATTTTATTCCTATCTTTGATTCAAGTTCGTCTATGTTCAGCGCCAGCACGCGAGAAATACCGCGCTCGGGCATCGTAACGCCGTAGAGTGTGGAGGCATGCTCCATTGTGCCGCGTCGGTGCGTTATAACGACGAACTGGATTTTTTCGCTGTAGCGCTTCATATATTCCGCAAAACGCGCGACGTTTACTTCGTCAAGCGCCGCCTCGATTTCATCGAACACGCAAAACGGCGTGGGGTTGACGCAGAGTATCGCAAATATCAGCGCGATTGCCACGTACGCCTGCTCACCGCCCGACAGCGCTATCATGTTCTTGATTATTTTCCCTGGCGGCGCGACGTTGATTTCGATGCCGGAGTTTAGTACATCCCCGGGGTCGGTGAGCGTTATTTCGGCTGTGCCGCCGCCGAAAAGCTCGGCGAACACGCGCCTGAAGTGGTGGTTTATTTCTTCAAACGCCTGCAAAAACTGCACGCGCATCTCGCGCTCGAGCCGCGCAATCACTTCGGAAAGCGACTTGCGCGAGGCGGCAAGGTCGTCTGCCTGCGCTTTGCCCGACTCATATCGCCTTTTCACCTCGGCGTATTCATCTATCGCACCGACGTTGACCTGACCGAGCGCGCGCAGTTTGTTTCTACACTCGTTTTGAATCGCCGCTATCTCGGCGCGGTTTTCCTCGGTCACGACGGGGTATGACTTCTCCTCCGCCAGAGCCTTTGCCGATGAGTAAGTCAGCTCATAGTCTTCCCAGATTTTTGCGGTCGCCCGGTCGACTTCAGCCTGAAGCTGGGTAAATGCCGAGTCCGCCTGGGTGAATTCGCGGAAAAATACCTCGCGCTTGCGCGTCTGCTCGCGCAAATCCTCGCGCAAAGTCGCAAGCCGGCTATCAAGTTCTGTGGCTTCACTCTCAAGCCGCTTGCGCTCTGCCGCAAGCATTTCTATGTCGGAGGAAAGCTCCCCGCACTCGGATGCGCCCTGTTCTATCCTGTTTTGCGCCTCGATCTTTCTTTCGTTGAGGCTGTATATGGACGCCTCGGCGCGCTCGATCTGCTCGCGAAGAGAGTTCACGGTGTCAAGCGTAAAGGCTTCCGCCCTCTTTGCCGCCTCCGAGTCGCGCCCGGATGCGGTTACGCTAACGGTAAGCGCCGAGTGTTCGGCTCGTGCGGCGTCGCGCGCGGCGACGCATTCGGCGCGCAGCTTAATTTTTTCCTCTATTTCATCCGCAAGTTCGGCGAGTCTGTTGTTTATCTCAGCCAACCGCGCCTTGATTTCGGCACGCTGCGTTTCTTCTCTGGCTATGCGATCGGAGTTGGCGTTATATTCAGCCTTAACCTCGTCAAGCCGATTTTTATCCGACGCATGCTGCGTGCGCAGCACTTCAAGCTGGGTTTTTTCCGCCTGGTACAGCGTCGTGAGCAGGTTGACCCTGCCGTTTATATCGGCGCAGATTTTTTTCTGCTCCTCAATTTTCGCCGTCTGCTCCTCGATCAGCTTGCGCTCGGCTGCCGCTTTCACCTCGACCGCAGCCGCCTGGTCTTCAAGCCGGCGTATGTCTGCCGAGCGCGAGAGCATGCCGCTGTCGCGCTTTACAGATCCGCCCGTGAACGAACCGCCGGCATTGATTGTCTGCCCGTCGAGCGTTACAATGCGGAACCTGTACCCGAACGCTTTAGCAGCCTCGGCCGCATCGTCGATGTTGCGGAAGACCGCCGTGCGCGCAAGCAGGTAGCATATAACGCCCCTGTAGCGCTCGTCGCAGTCCACAAGCTCGTCCGCTGCGCCGACAAATCCGCGCCTTTGCGAGAGCTCCGCCGCCGGAATGCCGCCGGGCTGGCCTTTGACGGACGTCAGCGGATAGAACGTCGCGCGTCCGCCGTTCACGCGTTTGAGATACGCAATCGCGGCTTTTGCCGCATCCTCGTCCTCGACGACGATATTCTGAATATTGGCGCCAAGCACGGTTTCTATCGCGATGTTGTATTTTTCGTCAGTGCTGATAAGCTGCGAAATCGGGCCGAGTATGCCACGGAGTCCGCCGGTGCCTGAGGCTTCCATTACACGCCGCACGCTTCCATTATACCCCTCGAAGAGTTCCTCCATGCGGCGCAGCGCGTCCGCCTGACGCAGCAATGTCGAGATCTCAACGCGCAGCCTGCTGTGCCTGTCCTTTGTCTGTTCAAGCTCGGCGGTAAAGACTTCTATCTTTTGCTGCGCCGACTCCAGCGCTTTCCTTTCGCCAATGAGCTTTTCGGAGTAGTCGGATATCGCCGACTCTGCCTTTTCAATTCGCCGGGCGAGCCGCTCGACGGAGGTTCTAAGCTTTTCTATCTCTTCCTCGTAGATATTCTGCTCGCTCTGCCCGCCGTCCTCGTCGCCGAGCGCGGACAACCTGACGCGCAGCTCCACCGATTCGGCGCTCAGCTTGTCCGATTCGCCGTCGAGCGCCGCCAGCTCTTCTTTAAGTGCTTCCGCGCGGGAGGTATGTTCGGCAAGTGCCGCCGCAACCTGCTCGAGCTTTGCGCGCTCCGCTTCGTGCGAGGCGGTTATGCGCTCCGACTCCGCCTTTTGCGCGGCGTACTTCTCCTCTGCCGCCGCCAGCGCCGACTGTTTGAGTCTGCGGTCGGCTTCGATCTGCAATATCTGCTCGTCTATATGGGCTATATCGTTTTCATGCAGCATGCGCGAGGTCTGCGCGTTGTGCAGCCGCTCGGTATACTCGGCGATTTTGGCCGCCGCGCGCTCGGCGTCGGACCGTTTTTTCTGCGCTTCGAGGTACAGCGCATCGTTTTGCTCGTCGAGCGCCGCAAGTGTCGCGTCCGCGCCGTCGAGCGCCTCCTGCGCCGCAGCCCTGACGCGCTCAATCTCCGCGAGCTTCCCGCGGATGCTCTGCATATCGTAAAGCCACAGCGCCACATCTGCTGCTTTTTTGCGCTCGTAAAGCTCCAGATATGTACGTGCGCGCTCCGCTTCTTTTTCAAGCGGTCCGACGCGCTCGCCGAGCTCGGCCAGCAGGTCGGATACCCGTATTAGGTTTTCGTCTACCTCCGCCAGCTTGCGTTCGGCTTCAATTTTCTTGTATTTATATTTGGAGATGCCCGCCGCTTCCTCAAAGATTCCGCGCCGGTCCTCGCTTCGCTGCGATATGATTTCAGCTATGCGGCCCTGCCCGATAATCGAATAACCATAGCGTCCGACGCCGGTGTTCATGAACAGTTCTGCAATGTCGCGAAGACGCACGGGCTTGCGATTGATGAGGTATTCGCTTTCGCCGTTTCTGAAATAACGGCGTGTTATCGTGACCTCGTCGTAATCTATGTCCAGCCTGTTTTCTTCGTCGGTGTTGTCAATGACAAGCGAAACCTCTGCCAGTCCGGATGCGCGGCGTGTGTCGGTTCCGCCGAAGATGATGTCCTCCATCTTTGACCCGCGCAGGTTCTTTGAACTTATCTCGCCCAGCACCCAGCGGATCGCGTCGGATATATTTGATTTACCGCTGCCGTTCGGGCCAACGACTGCGGTGATGCCGCTGTTGAATGTAAGCTGCGTTTTGTCCGGGAAGGACTTGAAGCCGCACAGCTCCAATGATTTCAGCCTCATCCTTCCTCCTGTTTCGAACGCGGTAACGCGCGGTTATTTCTTGTATATCAAGTAATTATATCATATTACGGCGCTGTTCGCCATTATAAAGCATTAACATTTTATAAAATTATTTTGACCTCAAGGTCGTATCCGCGCAGCCTCGGCTCTTCGCGGAACAGCATCTGCGCAAAGCCGTATTCGCCCATGAGTGCCGCGCGGTTTTTGCCTTTGTGTCCTATCGCCTTCGATACCGCGCCGGGCGGCACCAGTACATAGAGTGTCTTGCCGCGCGTATCTGCACCGGCGGCATTTATGTCGGCGCGGATCCGGCGCAGGAATACCTCTCCCATCACCAGCTCCCCCGTCGCAGGTGAATACTCACCGGCTGCGATTCCGTCATCGGAGAACAGGTCGTCTGACGCGCACAGTCCGATGCGCAGCACCTCTACGCCGCGCTCGATAAATACCTCCAGTGCGTCGGCTGCGCGCGATACCGCCTCATCCAGCGGCAACGGCACATACTCTCCGCGCGCCGTCATTTGCTCGAGCGTGGTATGGTGCAGCACTGCAAGCGGATATATGCGCGCCCCGCATGCGCCTAAGTTGCAGATAGCACGCGCAGTGTTTACCTCATCCTCACGCGTCGACGACGGCAAACCTATCATCATCTGCCCGACGACGTTCAGCCTCGCCTCGCGCAGCAACCTGAATGCGCGCACGGTGTCGGCGGAGGTATGCCCCCGCCTTGACGCGGCGAGCACGCGGTCGGACATGCTCTGCACGCCAAGCTCGACGGTGGAAACACCCGCAGCTTTAAGCTCGTCCGCTATCTCGGTGCTGATATAGTCGGGGCGGGTCGAAACCCTCGCCGCGTCTATCCGCCTCCCGTCAAGCAGACGGCGCACCACTGCTAGCAGAAAGCGCATGTCGGCTCTGTCAAGCCCGGTAAAGCTTCCGCCGAAATAGGCAAGCTCGACGAATTTTTCGCCCGCCGGCAATGCGGCGAGTTTTTCTTCTATCTGCGCGGGAACCGTTGCGATGTCAAAGCTGTGCGTGCCCGATATCGTGCGCTGGTTGCAGAATACGCAGTCGTTTCCGCAGCCCAGATGCGGGATGAATATCGGTATGTTTATGTGTCTCATGCACTTTGCTTGCGCGAGGTCAGCCGGACCATCCAGTTCCAGCGGTTGACCTTTACAACCGCGACGGCGCATTTGAAAATCTGGTCGCATTTCAGGCAGGCGTATACTATCCACACGGGCGCTTCAAACACAAACGCCGCCAGCGCCGACGAGGGCAGCACCAACAGCCAGACAAAAATCAGGTCGTTTATCAAAACGAACCTTGTCGACCCGCCCGCACGCACTATGCCCGTCAGAGTCGACATCTGATACGCTGTGCCTATTATTGTTATGCACATCACGGTGAGCACGGCTCTCGCGGCGGCAATCGTCACCGTGTCGAGTTTTGGATAAAGCATAAGTATCGGTGTGCGCAATAAAAACAGT
>JAPXNL010000007.1:0-18188 GCA_033808535.1 Clostridia bacterium | reverse complement strand
CCCCAGGAATATCACCTGTAGCGTGCGCGCAAGGCGTCTTAAGTTATCGTGACCCTCGCGGTCGTCTTCGCCGCCCAGCGCGCCGACCGCCGCGCCGATGTTGACTGCCGACGCCTCGCGTATGCCGAATATGCCGACAGAGATTACCTGATACACCGTGTTCGCGATGCTGACGGCAGAGATTGACACCTCGCCAAGATGTCCGACAATGGCGCCCTGAACCATCAGGTTGACGCCCCACATCACGTCGCCTAAAATTACCGGGAAACCGTACTTTACAAAGTCGCGGGTTAATCCCCGGTCGCGCGCAAAAAGCTCGCGCAGGCGGATTTTCAGCCTGTCGTCTACATTCAGCACAAAGAACACAATCACGCCGAACTCAACAAGCCTTGCGATAAGTGTGGCGAGCGCTGCGCCCTCAACTCCCATCGCCGGAAAGCCGAGATTGCCATATATGAGCACCCAGTTGAGGAATACGTTCACTATAAACGCGGCAGACGACGTGTAAACGCCGGAGCGCACGACCTTCACGCAGCGCATGGAAGCCACAAGCACGTTCGTCATGCAGAAAAACACATATGAAAACGACAGTATGCGCACGTAACGCACGCCCATCTCAATAACCGCCGGGTCGTCGCCGAAAACCGACAAAATCTGAGCCGGGAAGAAAAATACCGCCGCCCATAGCAGCAGCGACACCGCAATGCAGGCGCGCAGCACTATGCCGACAATAGTTTTGACGCTTTTGGAGTCTCCCTTGCCCCAGTACTGCGCGGCGAGCACGGTCATGGCAGCAGCGGTGCCCATGGTGAACATGTGCAAAAATGTGGCTATCTGCGACGCAAGATAAACGCCGGACATCGCCGTTTCGCCCAGCGAGCCCACCATCACGTTGTCCGCAAGCCCGACCACAAAGGTTATGATGTTCTGCGCGGCTACTGGCAGCGCAATTGCCGCAAGACCTGAGTAAAACTTAGCACCGCGTACAAAAAAACTGCCGCCCCGGCTCTCACTAAAACTTGCTTTATCCATACTCCAGGCAGCGCTCCTCATAATTATTGAAAAACCGGTAAAATTACCGTAAACTATTGACTTATTATACTCCTCGTGATATAAATAGTCAACACCATATTATGTTAAGGCAGGGGACTCAATATGTCAATCGAAATTGTAGTTGAAACCAAATATGAGGACATGCGCGAGATTAAGGTGGGTATAATCGGGTGCGGCGGCATTGCCAACGGCAAGCATATGCCCAGCCTTAAGCGGCTGCCCAATGTTAAAATGGTTGCATTCTGCGACATCATTCCCGAACGCGCCGAGAATGCGCGCCGCGACTACGGCACGCCCGACGCTGTCACTTACACCGACTATCGCGACCTTCTCAAAATTCCGGACATCGAGATTGTACACGTACTGACTCCCAACAGATCTCATGCCGAGATATCTATCGCGGCGCTTGAGGCGGGCAAGCACGTGATGTGCGAAAAGCCCATGGCTGCCACCTCCGCCGACGCGCACGCCATGCTCGATGCGGCACGGCGTACCGGCAAGAAGCTGACTATCGGCTATCAGACGCGCAGCACGACCGCGTTCCAGTACGCCCGCAAGTTTATCGCTGCCGGCGAGATCGGCGATGTGTATTACGCAAAGGCGCCTGCAGTCAGACGGCGCGGCGCGCCGCTTTGGGGCGTGTTCCTTGACAAAGAGAAACAGGGCGGCGGTCCGATGATCGACATCGGCACTCACTCGATTGACGCGTGCCTGTACCTGATGAACAACTACGACGTCGCGTCGGTCACCGGCTCTACATACCGCAAGCTGGCCGACACCGCGATCTACTCGAACGAATGGGGCATTATAAACCCCAAAGAGTTTGTCGTCGAGGATTCGGCGATGGGCTATATCAAGTTCAAGAACGGCGCGTCGCTTTATGTGGAGGCGTCGTGGCTGCTCAACATGGAGAGCGGCGGCTGCACCACCCTCTGTGGCACAAAAGGCGGCATAGAGATGCGCGGCGACATAGTGCGCGTCAACGGCGAAAAGGGCGGCTCGCTTTTCACGCAGGATATACGTCCCAACAACACTGCGCGTGATCTGTTTAAGGGCGAAAACCTCACACCCGAGCAGTACGAGGCCAAGCAATGGATATACAGCGTTATAAACGACCTGCCTCCGTTGACCAAGCCCGAGGAAGCCTGCGTCGTTTCGGATATTATTGAGGCTATTTACAAATCCGCCGAGACCGGTAAGACTATATATTTTGATTGATGACTATTATTTGCGGTGGGGCTTTTCGTAAAAAGCAGAGCTTTATTAAAGCTTTCCCTACTACCCCCGCAAAAACCTCTGAACAAATATTTTTTCAATCTGTTTCTCAGTTATCCTTCCGATTTCTTACACTGCATAACCTGCGCTGCCCTCAAGCGTCATTCGCAAGCGAATGACGTTGGTCCCATTACCCAAACGGGCGGCTTGAGTATTGTTAGGGGAAACGACATAGCAACTTACAGATGGTCATATACCCCGACGGGTTTGACCCGCTGGACGCCCTAATGGTGTTCGGAAGTATCTTAACAGCAGAGTCTCTGCTCGCCGGTAAGCCGCTTTGCCAACTCTTGACTCTGTTACGCAAAAGAGGGGACACATTACGCAAATGTGTCCCCTCTTTATATTTATCCAATTATTTATCCAACCAACTATGATAAATCAATATTCAACCTTCACAGGCTGACCGGTCTCCATCGACTTGTTGCACGCCAGCGCGAACATGACGGTCTTGTACGCATCGTGATATGGCGAGCGAATCTTCGAACCGTCGCCTGTAATGACGGCGTCCACAAATGTGCGGTCGCAGATCGTGCCGAAGTCAACCGAAGAATTGGTGCGGATGCCCTTCTCGTTTTCACTGCGGCGCATTGCGCCGTCGCCTTTGATGACGAGTCCCTCCATCTCAAGCACAGTATCTTCGGGAGTCAGTCCGTAAACCGTTACCGAGCCGCACAGCACATAGTCCATGCGAGCATTGCGTCCGCCGAAGGTCATCTTTGAATCCCACGACGCGCCGTCGAGCGCATAGCAGCCGGTCATCATCGTGGCAGTCACGCCGCTCTTGAAGACTATCAGCGTGGTCGAAAGGTCGTCGGTGAAGTAGCCCGGGCACTCTTTCTGAGTTATGTAGCCGCGGGAGGCGACCGAGTAAACGTAATCGGGCTCGCCGAGAAAATAGCGCAGGATGTCAAGCTGGTGGATGGTCTGCTCGACAAGCTGCCCGCCCGACTGAGCCTTGTTGCGCCACCATTCGACCTCGGGAATCCCGCCGACGCGCGACGCCTGGACGGTGAGAACCTGTTCATGTTTGAGGAATTCAAAGGCTGCGTCGTTGATGTTGTCATACCTGCACTGGAAACCCGATGCTGCGATCAGCCCTTTTTCCGCGACGCGCTTGTTCAGCTCGCGTGCAAGGTCGGCGTCGAGCGCGAGCGGCTTTTCCACAAAGAACGGGATTCCGCGCTCGATCAGCTCGAACTCGATCGCGCCGTGGCAGTGGGGCGGGATGCAGACAAACACCATATCGGGCTTCACTTCGTCAAGCATTTTGCGATAGTCGACATATGCTTTGCCGGAGCCGGCGCGGCGCGCAAATTCTTCCGCACGCCCAATTATTATGTCGCAGAATCCCGCAAGCTCGATATCTTTAAATTCAAGGAAGTGACCGAGGTGGTATGATCCGATACCGCCGCAGCCGATAATAGCAAGCTTTTTCATTTTCCGGTTACCTCTATATGTAAAATTTTTAAGGGTTTTTAATTTACATACCGCAGATAGTGCCGACTGCGGCAGCAACTTCTGCATAGAAGTCATCCCAACTCTGCGATGCGTTTGATTTGCCGACCTCGGCGGTCAGATATCCGTCAAAGCCCGCGTTGCGAAGTGCGGGGACGACTTTTGCCCAGTTAACGTCGCCTTTCAGCAGATCGGCCCATACGCCGCCGTTGTTGATATGACCGTTGCGTTTATAGTCCTTTACATGGATGTTTTTAATCCGCTCGCCGAGCAGATCTATCCAGTACTCCGACCACGAGAAGGCGATTACATTGCCCACATCGTAGTACGCGCCTATATATTTGCAGTTAAGCTCATCGATGAACCGGCACATGTCGAAAGGCGACATGAAAAAGCCGTTCCATACGTTTTCGACTCCCACATTTATGGCTGCCGCTTCTATTTCAGGTATAAGAGGTTTCAGCGATGCAAGCGAGTTTTCATAAGCTTCGCGAATGGAGCAGTCGGGAGATATGCCTCCGGGCACGACAAGGATGCCGCCCGCTCCGAGCGCCTTAGCGCACACAAGCTGCTTGCGCAGCAGATCCTGCCCCGCTTTTACACGGGCGGGGTCGCGGGAGCCGAGTCTTGCGCCGCCCTCGTACAGTGAGGTTGAGATACTGACTACCGGCAGAGAATATTTTTCCGACAGCGCCCGAATCTCCGCAAGTTCAGCGCCGGACGTTTCCATTGTAAGCGAATGGCGCGAGGAGTTGTCGCCGTCGATGTTCAGCTCTACACCGTCGAAACCCGCTGCCGCCAGCCTCGAGAACATGTCTTCAAAGCTTACTCCGTGTTCAACCGACCATGCGTTGATAGATTTCTTCATATGCGCAAACCTCCGGTTATTTTTTTCCTGTTAAGTCTAAGTATAACACCCATATTTCTAAAATGCAATACTATTTCTTCTGTGGTATAAAATCTCAGGCGGGGCGGATAATATCGGTATGGAAAACTCCTATGATTTCGGACAAAAAATCGCGGCACTGGACCAGGCCCTGCGCATTGGTTCGAGCTTTGATATAATAAAAAAAGAGTTTATGCTCGGCTGCTCTGCCCGGGCGGTGTTTTATTTTATTGACGGGTTTGTCAATCACGCCGTAATGACAAACCTTTTGGTGCATTTTCTTGGCAACAGACCAGATGCCGCCGACTGCATATACAACATACCGTATGCAGACATAGAGCTTGAACGCGACCCGCAGAAACTCGCGCTTGCCGTGCTGTCGGGCGCAGCGGTGATTGTAGCCGAGGGCGTGGAAGATTGTGCAGTGATCGACACTCGCGGATATCCGCTGCGCTCTGTCGAGGAGCCGGACCACGACAAGGTACTGCGCGGCGCACGCGACGGATTTACAGAGTCGCTGCTCCAAAACACCGCGATGATCCGCCGCCATATCCGCGACCCGCGGCTGACGTTTCGCCTGGTGAAGGTCGGTCGCATCACCGCTACCGACGTCGCGCTGTGTTACATTGACGGAGCTGCCGAACCGGAGTTCGTTAAATCGCTTGAAAAACAAATTGCATCACTGAGTATTGACGCGCTGACGATGGCGCATGAAACGCTTGCCGAGCAGCTTGCACCCCGGCGCTGGTATAACCCGTTCCCGAAGGTGCGCTACACCGAGCGGCCTGATGCCTGCGCGGCTATGCTTGAAGAGGGCAGCGTAATTGTGATGTGCGACACATCGCCGTCGGCGATGATTCTGCCCACCTCATTTTTTGATTTTCTTCAGGAAACCGGCGACTACTATTTCCCCATCGTCGTCGGCAGCTATATGCGTCTGGTGCGGCTTTTCGTTTCGCTGCTCACGGTGTTTCTGACGCCGACCTGGTATATGCTTCTCAGACTGCCCGATTTTGTCCCAAAATGGATGACCTTCATTGACATTGACGAGCCGGCGGTATTGCCGCTTTTTGTCCAGCTTATATTAGCTGAGCTTATCGTGGACGGGCTGAAACTTGCCTCACTCAATACGCCGAGCACACTCGCCGGCTCGTTTTCGGCAATAAGCGGATTGCTGTTAGGCAATTTCGCTGTTGAAACCGGTTATTTTTCAAACGAAGTCGTGCTCTACAGCGCGTTTGTGTCGATAGCCAATTTCACACAGTCGAGTTATGAGCTTGGATATGCGCTCAAGATGTGCCGGATGATAGTGCTGTGCCTGACCGCCGCATTTTCCGTTTGGGGTTATATCGCAGGTATTATTTTTATTGTCGTGCTGATTGCTACGACGAACGGAATATCGGGGTCGCGCGGCTATCTCTACCCGCTGATACCGTTCAACGGGCGTGCGCTGCTCAGACTGTTTCTGCGCACCTCAAAGCCCAGACCGGGCTCCCGCTGATGCAGTGCGGTTGACAAGGGTTTGCATGCGGTGGTATAATATGAAAAATAACCGAGGTATGACATTTATATGAAGATGAATCTCCCGAACAAGCTCACGGTTTTCCGGATTATAATGGTTCCCGTCTGCATGTTCTTTATCGTGTTCACCGGTATTCCCGACTTCTGGGCGCGCGTAATCTCCGCGGCTATTTTCATCATAACCGCCGCAACGGACATGCTCGACGGGATGATCGCCCGCAAGTATAATCTTATAACCGACTTCGGCAAATTCCTTGACCCCGTTGCCGACAAGATGCTTATCATCGGCACGATGCTTGCGCTTATAATCAGAAACGGCACTCTTGCCGACAGCCCGGCATTTGTGCATGTGATGGTATGGACGCTGTTTATTGTAATCGTGCGCGAGCTCGCGGTCACTTCCCTACGCATGATTGCCGCCGCTTCAACAGATAAAAAGGTGATAGCGGCTGCGTGGCCGGGCAAATTCAAAACCGTGACACAGACGCTTGGCGTAATAGTCATGCTGCTGGAACCGGTGATTGTGCCCGGCTCGGGATTTATCGCAAGCTATATAATGCTCGTGCTCATATTGGTGTCCACAACAGTGTCAGGCGCACTATATTTCGGGGCATATAAAGATCTGTTAAAGCAGTAATTATGGTTGACATAAATGCGCTTGGGAAATCCCTTCTGTCCGCGCACATCAGGCGCGGCGGAGTCGCGGTCGATTTCACTATGGGCAACGGCAACGATACGCGCTGGCTGTCAGACGCAGTCGGACCGACGGGACATGTCTATTCATTTGACATACAGCCGCTGGCGCTGGAGCGAACCCGCGCGCTTCTCGAGTCCTCAGGCTGTGCAAATAACTACACGCTGATACTCGATTCGCACGAAAACGTGCTCGATTATGTTTCTGCTCCCATATGCGCCGGCGTTTTCAATCTTGGCTACCTGCCGGGCCGACAAGAAAATAACAACCATGCGTCCCTCAACGCTTGCCGCAGTGACCGCGGCTATAGAGCTGCTCGACCGCGACGGGATCGTGCTTATCTCCGTCTATCCCGGCCATGCCGAGGGCGAGGCTGAAGGGCTGAGGCTCGACGAAGAGCTTTAGTAATATGACAGAAAGCTCTACTCTGTGTCGAAATTCCGGATAATCAACTCCCCCACCTCTTCGTATTTTTTTGCGTGGAGAGCCGGCTGTAACCATTTTTTTGCATATTGTTTAGTGCGCACATATAAAACACAAATTAAAAGAATAGCCGCAGCCTTAAAAGCTGCGGCTCGTTTTTTGTATTCTGAACAATCACGCATATAAAGATCTGAACACTTTATTGTCTGTTTTTTGATTTTCTTACCCGCATTATCAGTTTAACCACTCCAGCCGTGACCAGTACCCCTGCGCAATATCCGATGAAATCGAGCCAAACGTCCTGCACTTGAGGGCCGCGATCGGTAAACAGTTGTATTGTTTCGTCTATAAGCGCTGCCAAAAGTCCGATAAATGCACAGTTTACAATATCCTGCAGCCGGTGCCGCCCGAGCAGCGCAAACAGCAGCGCAAGCATTACACCAAGAACCAAGTACTCAACAAAATGCGCCAGCTTGCGGATTAGATGCTCAGTTACGTTGCCTGAGCCGACAACCGTTTCAAGCGCAGGTTTAACATCATCGAGCACCTTTTCACTTTGCTGTTCGGACTCTTCAATTGTTGCAAACGAGTTGCCCCAGATAAAAGCGAGCGTGAGCAAAATCAGGATGATGAGTATAGCTGAGAGAATTTTGTATCGTTTCATATATACCTAATGTTTAAATGCAGCTTCCGCGGACTTGGATTTTTCAGCAAGCAATCATTATTGCTTTCTGTAAGCGACAAATGTATGATGTGATACCCTTTCATTTTCAGGAGGGAGAGTCATATAGTCGCAATAACATGCCTTTAAAATATTATCGTAACCTTTCGGTATAAAAAATTCAGAATCTTCAAATTTATGTGGATATAATTCTGATATCCATGATTTATCAAGCACAATCGGCGTTTTTATATGCGGTTTAACAAAAAACATGCAATAGTCTGTTTGCTTGTCTTTATCTGTCATCGCCAGCGCATTGATTTTTCTGCTGATTTTGTTGGTATTAAAAGCTCCGGTAAGTCTGATTACATCCATTATGAATACTATTATATTGCGGATATGTCTTTTTAGATTATTTGCCTTTGCATATGAAACAATAGACAGTTTCCACATCGTAATAAGATGTTTTCTGCGTTTAAGCAACCAGCCGGGAATTTCTTTGCTGTCAATATTATCAATCGGAAATATATCAATATTAACCCCTATTTCAAACCCTTTTGCCGTTCTTATCGGTTCGGTTTTAAGAGTGGATTTATCAAAAGCCTTTGCAAAATTATACGGATACAGGGGATTTTCTTCGCATGAATATACGCCATATTTTTCTGTATCAAACGATCTGACAAAACGCTCATAGTCATCGCGGGGCATAGCGATATCTATATCGTCGTCCCACGGGATAAATCCGTTGTGCCTGATCGCACCTATAAGAGTCCCGCCCCATAATAAATATCGGATATTATTATGTACGCAGAAATTATGAACAGTTTTCAGAATTTCCAGTTCGACAGATTTTAATTCTTCAAGTGATAGAACGGTTCTTTTATTTTCATCCATGACTGACTCCGGTATTTACCATCAATTTCAGCGAAAAACATCTTGCAACGCAATGGCTTGAAACATAAGCACTGTATTTCGTCGCATATCTTTGATAAAGAACGGTATGATAATTGTCGCAACCTGGGTTATCAGCGACGCAAGCGCAGCTCCCGATGAACTGAAAAGCGGAATCAACAGAAAATTAAGCAGAATATTTATTATTGCAGCGGCTAAATAGAGATATTTTAAGTATTTCTGCTTGTTTTCGCAAACCACCCAGGCATTTCTTGCTACTCCGAGATAAGAAAACGCTGTATACCATGTTATAATACGCAGCGGGTTCACAGCTCCCATATATTGCCTGTCATATATAATCAATATTATTATTTCTGCTAATACTGATATACCAAAAGATACAAACAATGATAGATAAAATACAATTGCATACAACTGCTTATTGCGCTTTTCAAACAATTTAATGTCAATATTGTATGCCTTCATTATACTCGGGTAAGCAGAGTCTATTATCGCAGATAATACAAAAGTCCACATCCCGCATAATGCAGCAGCGATTGAATAATAGCCGACTTCCGCTTCGCTCATCATATGCTTCAGCATTAATTTATCAGTATAACCGTATATTGCTACCATAAGGCTGGGAAATATAAACGGATAACTGCATTTCAATATATATTTACCGCATGATGGTGAAAATCTGATTTTTCCCCCGTTATATAATTTGTATGAACCGTATAAAACAACAGCAAGAATTATGTAATCTATCGATGTTGCAAGCGCAAACCATTCTATACTTTTGTTTGCTATTATCAGGATAACTTTATATGCAGACGTTATAAAATAAGCTATAAAAGATGCTATTGCCGTTACCTTTGATTGCAGTTTTGACTGAAACCAATAATTAAATGTATCAAATATCTTAAATACCAGGCTTAAACTGCACAGAGCTACTACAATTATGGCTATCGGATCATCGCGGTCGATTACAATAACCAGGCATATTATCATCGATGCTGACATGAGGCTTGATAACGCCCTCAAGCCCAATGCAGTTCCGATTATTTCGCCTTCCCGATTCGGATTATTAACAAATTCTCTTACCAGAACTGAATTTATGCCTAATGTGCAAAATGCCATGAAAAACGCAATATATGCGCCTGCATAGCTAATCAGTCCATAATTGGACGGACCAAGGTATCTGGCGGTAATTACACTGACAAGAAAACTGATTAGCATTTGAAGTATTTTACCGCCGATCAGCCAGCCTGCGTTTTGTACGGTCTTATTTTTAAACAAAAGAGCTTTTACATTTATCACCCTAAAAAATCTCCTGCCAGCTGGCATATTGACACTTTACAATTTAAAACGATTCCTTAAACCAATTATCACTTATCACACCTGCGTCGCTGCATAACCCTGTTTCAAACGGACTGTGTTTTTTATTGCCATTTAATATGTATTTGGACAACTCAATAAATCTCAAAGCCGCATTTTCAGCATTCCAATGCTCGGTTATTGTTTTATAAGCGTTAACTCCCATTTTCTCGCGCTCATCATTATTATCAATCAGCCGCCTGACTTTTGTGTACAAATCCTCAATATCACTGTCTCTGTATATATAACCGTTCTGCCTGTTTTGCAATAAAAACGGCACCGACCCGATTGCATGGCTTGCAACAACGGCGCATCCCGAATTCATAGCTTCATTTAAAACAGCGCCCCAACCTTCCTGCCTGTCGGAAGTAAAAATATATATCTGACTGCGTTCCATATACTCACGCACCTGATCCGGATTCATTACCCCCAGTAAATGAACACAGTCAGATAAACCGGCAGATTGAATTTGTTCCTTCAGCCGCTGCTCCAGGACGCCGGTCCCGATTAAATTCAATTCAAACAGGTATCCCTCATTTTTTAATTTTTCAGCAATCAGAACTGGTAATTCCGGGTGTTTCCAGTCTATAAACCTTCCGACCCATAACAGTGACATGGGCTTTTTATTTTTAATTAACTCATTTATATCGTCATACCTTCTCGCTTCAGGAAAATACCCCCATTTATACGTCTTACCCAAAAACGTGAATGTTTTTGCATAATCGGCAGCGGTATATGCGCTGGCGCACAGCATATATAATTTTTTATGTCTGCCATATCTTAAATAAAAAGAGATCAGTCTGTACAGCCATTTGTACCACTGGTAATTCTCTTTATATATGCGTTCGCTGTACATAAAAGTTAACAATCCATTTTTCAGCCTGTTTTCAATAAGGCGCATCGGAGCACTTCCGATAATCACGACGTCTGCGGTATCAATTATATCTGAATAATAATCTTCTTGATTGTTTTCTCGGTAAGGAATAACATAATCCGGATATTCGTTTATTGACCAACCCAGGTTTTGTCTTTGCACACTCATGGGTGCTGTTTCTATAAAATTAAAGTTATTTTCAGTTAATGCATTGAATGCGTCGGATAATGCCTTATGATGATGATTAAAATATTTCGATATGTAGACTATTTTCATTTTAAATGACCTTTTTCATCTCTGGTAACCTTTCTGTAGAGGCTTATATACTCCTCATACTTGACATTCATATCAAAGTTTCCGGCTCTTTTTATGCATGCCTCACGCGAATACGGACGTTCTTCGCAAATTCGTATTATTTCGCGCTGCAATGAGTCGATATCGTCGCAGTCAACGACTGACCCGCATGTCTCATCGGGAATTTCAGCACTTCCGCCCGTTCTGAAAGTCAGCACCGGCGTGCCGCAGGCAAGAGCCTCCATATTAACGGTCGGATAGTTCTCCTCCCTTGTCGGGTTAACAAAAACATCTGCGGCGGAATAAATCTGTGCCAGTTCGGTTTGATTTTGCGTGCGGTGTATGGAGATGATATCATCAGGCAACTGTTTATCTATCGTGCTGTCAGTTCCGACAAGAATGATCGCATATTTATTGCCATCAAGCCGTTTGGACAGCTCGATAAAAACATCCAGACCTTTTCTTTTTCCCCACCCGAATGCAACTCCGAGAACAACATATTTATTTTCAAGTCCGTTCTTTTCACGAAAATCGCCGGCAGCAGGCTTGAAAATGTTAATATCAATGCCGTTGTTTATTACACTGACAGGATATTTATTTAAAAATGATTGACCCGTCAAATCAGCCAGCCACTGTGAAGGTGTCACAATGGTCATGTTCTTTAATTCTGTGAACCACTTGCGCTTAAGCCTCCACATTAACCTTGTTAAATCAAATAGATTATTTTGACGTTGCGGGCATTTGCAGCAGCCGGTTTGCCATTTGTCGCAGTTTACCATCGTGAAATACGGGCATCGACCGGTGAATGCCCAGCAATCGTGGAGAGTCCATAATACGGGTATATTCGATTCCTTTAAAAATGAAACCAGTATCCCGTGGTTTATATAGCTGCCGTGGATATTATGCATGTGTATAATATCGGGATTATATTTACGGATGTACTTTATAAATTTTTTGGTTCTGACGCGGGAAAACATCCCCTGCAAACCGGTTATTTTTGCAATCCGGTTATGTATGTGACAGTCCAGCCATGTGCTTATTTCATAGGTACCAGGCAATATTTCTTTGTTTTCCGCATATCTGTATGCGACAATGCAGTGGTGTCCGTGTTCCTTTGCTTTTTGCTGTATCTGATATGCGATTTTTCCGGTGCTGCCTTGTTTGTATACGGTGTTTATTTGAATTATTTTCAAGACGCTTGCCTCATTTTATAATTAAGAGATCCAATTTACTACACTCTAAATACTTCTGTAAAATAGCTCCTATATATTACTTTTAATATCCATCAATGCTCTCCGAGGTCATGTCACCGATTAAATTAAGTATTTTTTCAGCTGACTTACAGGGATTTTTATTTTCTAATATGAACCGCTTTGCTTTTTCTCCCATTTCCTGCAGCTCATTGAGACTCTTGTTGCAAATACTTTTTATGCTTTCCGCCATGCTATCAATACTGTCGTCTTTAAAATATGTCAGGTATTCGTCATATTCATCCGGGATACCGTCCAGCTTATACATTAGAACAGGTACCCCGCTTGCCATATATTCTATCGTTTTAGATGGGAAGCTGTATTTTGTATACTCACCCTCGTTTTTCCTCGGGTTGATGAGAACTGTTGCCTGACTTTGCAGCCTGTAAACTTCATTTTTTGTTACAAATCCAAAATATTTAATCCTGCTGTCAACCGCAGCTCTTTTTTTTATTTCGCCTTCCCCTTCGCCTGCACCTGCGATCCAAAGCTCAAAACCGGCATCGTCAATCAAACTGAAAGCATCGAGTAAATCTATGATTCCGAACTTACATTTAAGAGAGCCTGTATAGAGAACGATTTTTTTATCTCCGCCGTATGTATTGATGTAATCGTGGTCGTAATTATCTGCCGCAATCCCCTCTACAACAACATACGGACGATCTCCGACTTCAAGCGGATATCTCATCTGCCGGGTTAGTAGCACGAATGAGTCTATTACTTTTGTTTTGTTAAGCATTATTTTACCATAAAAATCATATATTGCAGCTTTTATGCGGTTGCGTGGCAAAATTCCGTATTTGCTTGGTAAATCTGCAATAATGGCACATATTTTCATATCCGGAAAAAGTTTTTTTATCTTGCTCAAAGCCTTTAGGAAAGGAAGGTAAAGTGAATAGGTAACAATAACACGGTTAGCCGGAGATTCTTTTGCCCATTTTATTATTTCTTTCCGGTATGCCCGCTCTCTCATTATCTGTTTTATTACTGGGAGATTTATTGAGCCAATCTCTGTGCATGGCACATTTTTATATTGCCAGTTCTTTTTTCTAAGGATTATTTTTTTAAATCTGACCGGCCATGTTCCTACCGGCAGACTGTTTATTATACAGAACCGGCAGTCATTAGCTAAAAAGCCATCAATAAAGTTCCACTGATATGTATTAACCGCAGCCTGCAACCCATGTTTGCTGATTGCTAATAATTCGTGTTCTCTGGATTTATCAAATAATAGACCCAAAAACAATATACTCATTTAACTATTCTCCAAAACCTCAATATGACGCGATGCCATATTATCGATAGTATACGATTTAATTTTATTTAAGTTATTTACAGACATCTCATAAAGCTTATTTTTGTCGTTTAATAAGTCATTGCATTTATTTGCTATTTCTTCGTGATTGTCTGTTGGTACAATAAAACCGTTAACGCCATTTTGTATAAGTTCAATCCCCGCTCCGCATCTGTATGTGGTTATTACCGGAAGACCATTTGCCATCGCTTCATTTATTACCAAGCCCCAGACATCACCTCTGGTCGGGAGCACAAAAAGGTCGGCTGCCTGATACCATTTCTTAAGCTCATCTTTATTTTTAAAGTCGATAAAATGAACATTCACGGCATTTATACTATTTTTTAAATCAAGCAACTCTTGGGTAGGCACACCGCCTATTATATAAATTCCGACTGAATCTCCAATGCAAGGAGCAGCTTTTATAAGCAGGTCAAATCCCTTTTCATATATAAACCGTCCAACCGACACAATCATTTTTTCTTCCGTTACGCCGATTTCACTGCGAAGAAGCTTCTTATCCAGCTGTGATGGCACCATGTTTAATATATCGCTTTGATAAAGTGATGTGAAAGGATACCGGTATATTCTATCACTGCTTGCACCATAAGTTATAAAATATTCGTCAGCCGAAGTATTTGGACTGAAATAACCCTCTGCGCCGGAAATGATAGTGCGTTTTATTTTTTCTTTGAGTCCTTTTCCGCTTTTTGCAAATGCACCGTCACATTCAAGCCAGTATTTAATATGTCTTTTTTTCATGTATTGAACAATTAACATACCGGTAGGTTTGGTAAAATCTGCGCTAATAATTTTGTCAAAGCTGCGATCTGAAACATACTTAATACTCGGATAGATAGCCGTAGGCAGTTTGATGTAATTCCCTTTTAAAAAAACAGCTTTGAAATTTTTAATATTATAATTCAACCATGAATTGTGCCGATGGTCAGAAGTACGTTTTTCGAATATTACTGTCAAATCGCAAAAGCGCCCCAGTTCATTGAAAAAATCCACTCTATAGGGCGACGGAATATTTGTTAAAAACAAGAGTTTCATATTAAATATGTATATAAATTAATGTAGTCGTCAAATAAAACCTTTTTGTCGTATATTCTGCTGACAGCACAATGATCGATTATTTTCATCTCGTGCTGCTCGATCGCTTTTTTAATGCTCATAAGATCACACTCCACCGCCAATCCTCCGGCCATTTTTGCTGTTTCGGCATTTGCCGTTGAATTATATACAATGGCAGGCGTTCCGCAAGCCATGGCTTCAACTGTGGTCAGCCCCATTGTCTCCTCAAGGCTCAGATTCACAAACAAATCGGCTGCGGTATATATTTCGGCAAGCTCCTTTGCACTGTTTGTCCGTTCTATGCAAACGATGTTTTTTGGCATTTTTTTAATCTGTTTTTTTGTCAGGCCGACAAGCACAACTTTAAAACTGTCGTCAAGCATATCCGAAAGCTTTATAAAATCGGCCAAACCCTTGCGCTTGCTCCATGCGCTTGCAACGCCAAGCACAACTTTATTTCCGGCAAGCGAGTACCTTTGCCGGAAGTTACACGGAGTAGGCTTGAATATGCCAGTGTCTATGCCGTTGTGTATAACCTTGACCGAATAACAGCCGAGAAAGGATTCATTCACCAAGCCTGCCAGCCAATATGAAGGCGTTACCAGCACCATTTTGGCAACGCCTGTAAACAGCTTTCTTTTTCTTTCCCAGTTCTGCTTTGCTCTGTCAAGTAAATAGCTTTTCGGGTATTCTGATTTTTGCGGACAATCGTAACAACCGGTTTTCCAGCGATCGCAATTTGCAACTGTAAAGTATGCACAATGTCCTGTAAATGCCCAGCAGTCGTGCAGCGTCCATACCACAGGCTTATTCGCTTTTGAAAGGTATTCAAACAGCGTTTGGATGTCAATATAATAGCCGTGCAGGTTATGCAAATGGATAATGTCCGGATCGTAACCCTCAAGCCATCCAATAAATTTTTCTGTTGCGCGTCTGCTGCCAAAGCCCGACATATCAAAAATGCGGGACATCGCGGCATGTATTCTTACATCAAGTTCATTTCCTATGCGCACGGCATATTTTTGGTATTTTTCCGGGACAGTTTCCCGCCCGTACGCGATTTTACATTCATGTCCGCCATCCGCCAGAATTTCTGCAATATCCGTACAGATGCGGCCGGTACTGCGGATCCCGCATACGCTGTTTATCTGAAGTATTTTCATCTTTCTGTTGCCGGCAAATCCGGGTTTAAAAATTATGTGCAATACCTGCATATATAACGCCCGGATCGTAATAACGCATAATATTGCACATCCGAATTTATTTTTTGCTTTTATAAAACAGGACAAATAACCGCGGCAGTAACCGAATTATGACGCTTTAACCTTTAACACATCATAATTTCAATTATGGAATTATTATAATTCCTGCACCATTATTTGTCAACATAAACAGGTATTATTTTATTATAAGTTAATCGAAAACATTCAGATTATAGTACATAGGTGCGTATGTTGATATAGTCGGTTTGATGTTCTATTAAGTCATATAATCGCTCATAATTAACAAACAAAATGCCGGAAACAACAAAAACCGGAAGACAGCAAAAAGCTATCTTCCGGTTCTATCACGAGCGGTATTTTGTCTGCGGATTTTTAGCCGCAAAAACAACACCTATAAAAGCTACACTTTTTTATCGTTTATTTCGTTTTACCACGGATCTTTTTTGCCGTTTTAACGGTTATAATTGACACTATACCGAGGCTGAGCCCGAAGATAACGACATCAACAGCGCGCTGCATGGCAAGATCGCGCTGGTCGATACCTGTAGCCGGTGCTGCTACACCGAGAGGCATCTCTGTAGCTTCGATGTCAACCATCTCCTCTTCTACAAAAGGCTCAACATTTTCCACATTCTCAACGACTTCCTCACCGGTGGGAGGATCTGAACCTTCAGCATAGTCAACAGCTGCTGCACCAATAACCATAATAACGCATAAAGTCAACGCAACAAATAAAAATGCGAGAGTTTTCCTGATTTTCACTTTATACCACTCCCTTCATCAGAATCGGAATATTTATTATATTTTATCGTAGCCGCCACATACGCAATTAAAAACGCCAGCGTAAATATGGCGGTGAGTGTACATACTGCCAACGAACCTGACACCGGTAAGAACTCGTTTACCAAATCAATTCCCGCCGAGGGCGATTGCACAATAATCTTTATAAACAGCAGCGCGATATTCAAAACAATTGCCACTATTCCTGTTGCTTTTGAAAGGTCGAAAGCCGACAGATACAGTCCGACGGCAAGCGGAAGCAGCCAGAAAATAAGCGTGAATATAAGGAAACCGTGCCTTCTGCCAAATCCGTTCTGTACGCTCAGCGCGATCCAAATCATAACAAGCGCCGCGAAAAAAGCAAGCTTAATTGCATTGTATACAGGCTGCAATTCTGATGTGCCTGACAGATAGGAGGCAAAATCGATATATACCGAGTATGCCGCAAAACACGCCGCGAAACCGACAGCCATATCTGTCGCAAGTGTCGGCAGCTTCTTCCGCCGCGCTTCAATCTGTGCCGGCGGCTCACGGTTTATTACATGTTCAGCCATTGTAATTCCATATCCACTGGTGGGGGACTACGCCGTTATAGTTATTAGCGAGCGCGTAACCGAAAAACAGTGCACCTGCAGCTATTAGGCAGACAAGCGATGAGGCGGCGGCAGCTTTTAGCGAAGTCGTGTCCAAAGCTTTAACCGTGGTTTGCGGGGCTGTCAGATCAGCGCCGGTTTCCTCCGCCGTGACGGGATCCGGGCGGGGCTGATTGCCGATTTTGCCTGCCAGTATTCCGGCAAACAGCGCCACAAGCTCGGGCACAAGCAACCCGAAAGCCGCTATGCCGAAATACAGCGAGAACCTTCCGAGTATGGCATGGCGCGACGCGACAAATGTGAAGTAAAACGCAAAGAAAGATGCCGATATTAACACCGTGTTCCATCGCGAATCATAGAACCGCTTGCGCCATAGAAACGCGATTGCAAGTACTGCCCCTTCACAAAGCGAGTAGAACACTGGTATTCCGTTTAACATATTCGTGGATTTCAGGTCATATGAGCTGTAAACGTATTTGGTAATAAAGTTTATCGCCGGCACGATGGATAGCAAGATTCCGCCGCCCGCCGCAAGATAAATCGGAAGTGTTACGGCATTTATCC
>JAPXNL010000006.1:0-3891 GCA_033808535.1 Clostridia bacterium | reverse complement strand
GCCGACAGCACGTGCGGCTGCCCGTTCTGCCGGCTTGAAACGATGCTTGAGTCAAACGAGCTTGAGATTATACTCGGCGGCTCGATGATGGAGCCCGACGTGCGGATTAAAACCAATGCACAGGGTTTTTGCCGCCGCCACTACGACGAGCTGTTCGCCCGAAATAACCGGCTGGGTCTGGGGCTGATACTTGAAAGCCACCTCGACGAGCTGCGCAGTCAGCTGGAGCCCGGCGGAATCGCGGTCTTTGCCAAAGGCGGACCGGCGTCTGCCGCCGTCGAGCGGCTGCAGCGGCTGGACAAGTCGTGCTATATCTGCGGGCGCGTGGATTTTTCGCTCGGGCGCATGCTTGCAAACGCCGCCGCTTTGTGGGATACCGAAAAGGAGTTCCGCGACAAGACCGCCGCCCAGCCGTATTTTTGTCTCAAACACTTACGCATGTGGTGCGAGGAGGCAAAAACATATATGAATAAAAAGCGCTTCGGCGAATTCTACGACGCGGTATCAAAGGTTGTGCTCGCATATTTCGATTCGCTGCGCGCCGACGTCAGCTGGTTCTGTAAAAAGTTCGACTACCGCTATGACGGCGAACCGTGGGGCAACAGCAAAGACGCTGTCGAACGCGCGATAAGATTTTTGCGCGGGGTATAGCGGCGTGCTATGTAACCGGGGGTTAAAAATTGCGTGTACTTTCAATGAGAGAGTAATGCCGCCATACCGCCGGGTATTTTACAAAATTACGTATACTTCCTAAGTAACCCCTATGCGGGTATCCGTTAACTTTTGCTCTATCCCGTGTGACAAACACCATTTTATGCTGCTACACCTGCATTTTGCACAGCCGATTGACTTATCCAAAGGAAATGATAGAATAATAATCAAACATACATCACAGGAGAACAATACGATGAAAAAGACCCTGCACATAATCCCGCATTCACATTGGGACCGTGAATGGTACATGGGCTTTGACCGCCACCGCGTCAGGCTTGTGGAGCTGTTTGACACGCTGATAAACGTGATGGAACAGCATCCCGATTACACCTATTATCATATGGACGGTCAGTTTGTCGTCATCGAGGACTACCTCGAAATAAAGCCGCATATGCGCGAGCGTCTTGAAGCGCTCATCCGAGCCGACCGGATTCAGATCGGTCCGTGGTATGTGCTTCAGGATGAATACCTCATCTCGGGCGAAGCCAATGTGCGCAACATGCTCTACGGTATAAAGCTGTGCAAAACGCTTGGAGCTGAGCCTGTTATGTGCGGCTATTTCCCCGACGCTTTCGGCAACGTATCGCAGGCGCCGCAGATACTGCGCGGTTTCGGCATCGACAATGCCATATTCGGGCGCGGTTTAAACGACCTCGGCTCCGACAATGCGGTTGTCAAGCAGAACGGCATAACCGGCAGCGAGCTGATGTGGCAGTCGCCCGACGGCAGCGAGGTTATCGGCGTGATGTTTGCCAACTGGTACCACAACGCTATGGAGCTGCCCACCGATCCTAAAGCTCTGCGCGAGCGCATTAAGCACATCGTCGCGTCCACCTCGCGCTTTGCCACAACCGATCACCTGCTCGGAATGAACGGCTGCGACCATCAGCCGGTGCAGACAAACCTGCACGAGGTGATTGCGCTCGCAAACGAAGTTCAGGACGAAGTAGTCGTCAAGCAGAGCAATTTCAAGGACTACATCGCCGAGATGCGCAAGCATAAGGACAAGTTCAAACCCGTGCGCGGCGAGATTGCCGGTCAGTACACCGGCGGCGGTTATCTGCTCATCAACACCGCATCCAGCCATATTGACATAAAGCAGAAAAACCACGATACGCAGCTCATGCTCGAGCGCATTGCCGAGCCGCTCAACTCGATTTCATACCTCGCCGGCGACGAGTACCGCGCCGACTTCTTCCTCTATGCATGGCGCATGCTGATGCAGAACCACCCGCATGATTCCGTCTGCACCTGCTCCTGCGACGAAGTCTACGACGAGATGCTCACGCGCTTTGCAAAGTCGTTTGCAACTGCGGATGAGATGAAGCTCGCAGCGCTCGACTACCTTGCACGCTCAATCGATACCTCCGCGGCAGCTGACCGCAACCTCATCGTCTTCTCGCTTGAGCCGACGCCCACCTCAACCGTTGTCAGGACAGTGGTTGACTTCCCGGAAAACTCGGGGATAACCGAGATTCATATCAAAGACGCAAGCGGAAACATCGTTTTCTGCACATATAAGTTCCTGGGGCGCACATTCACATACACATTGCCCAAAGACTCATTCCGCAAGCCTGCGTTTGTCGATCGTTTTGAAGTCGAGTTCCTCGCGCAGCTCTCGGGCGGTCTGGGTTATGAGATTTATACCGTACATCCCGGCTCCGCTCCGGTTAAGACAACGCTGTCGGCTTACACAGCCGGCGCCGAAAATGAGTTCTACAAGCTCACATTCAATAAGAACGGCACATTCGAGCTTGAGAACAAAGCGACAGGCCGCATTTACTCGGGCTGCAACCTGATAGAGGACACGCGCGATGTGGGTGACCTTTACAACTACCGCCAGGCTAAAGACGACGTCCCCGTGACAAACACCGACACCGCTGCAGAAATATCCGTCGACTCGCAGAATGACCTCAGCGTAACCTTCAAGGTTAAGGTATCTATTGCAATTGACGCCGACGTGACAAGCTATATAAAGGTCACGGCCGGTGTACCGTATCCCGAGATCAGGACAGTTATCGACAACCGGTTCGGCAACCACCGCGTGCGCGCGCTGTTCCCTTCCGATATCATGACTGACAAGGTGCTGGCAGATGGTCAGTTCGATCTGGTTGAGCGCAACATCACGCCGTGGGAGGGCTGGAAAAACCCCTCCAACACTCAGCGCTGCACAGCGTTCTTTGCGGTTGAGGGCGAGCGTGACTGCCTTGCCGTCGCAAACCGCGGGCTGCACGAATACGAGGTGCTGCGCGACGGCCGAAACACGATGGCTGTCACTCTGCTGCGCTGCACGGGCGAGATCGGCGACTGGGGCGTGTTCCCAACGCCGAAGGGTCAGTGCATCGGGCGCTATGAGCTCGAATATGCGCCGGTCATGTACTGCGCATGCGACAAGGCGCGCGGATACAGGCTTGCATATGCGTTCGCCGGTCAGCCCGCTTTGGCTGTTCAGACCGGGCGTCACGGCGGCACGCTCCCGGCATCGCGCAAGTATATAGCGTATGACAACGGGTATGTGCTCATGTCGGCGCTCAAGAAGGCGGAGGATTCAGATTCGCTGATATTCCGCTGCTTCAACATATCCGACAAGCCGCAGGCAACCGAATTCACCGTTGACCCGCAGATTATGGCGGTCTATATGTCACGGCTCGACGAAACCCGCGGCGAGGAGATCCAGGTAAAAGGCGGCAAGTTCACGCTTGAGATCGGCGCAAAGAAGATAGTCACACTCGAGCTTGTAAAATAATATTAAATAAAACGCACGCGAGGCGGCTGTAAAAGCCGTCTCGCGTTTTTTTGTGTGGAAAAAACCGCATGGAATGCCTGTTCACTTCTCCGCCAGCGTAGCCCAGAATGTCGGCACGCCGTACTCGTGCAGCCGACCGCTGCCGTTTGTATCCTCATAAAGGTCAACGATCCTGAAACCCGCTTTGATCTGCCCGCGTATCTGCTCCTCAAGCGTGTGAGAAAACTGGACACCGTAATCACTTGCGCGCAGCTCCTCCATAAGCTGCGGGTCGCGCAGCGGGTTGTACGGCAGGCGGCGGCAAAGCTCGCGCTCGTCGTCATCAAATATGTAGTTTATCCCGTTGTCAAGCCCGGCAAGCAGCCTGCCGCCGGGTTTCAGCACGCGGTAGCACTCGCGCCACACATGCGAAACGTCCTCTATATAGCAGT
>JAPXNL010000005.1:33474-34653 GCA_033808535.1 Clostridia bacterium | reverse complement strand
AGATGTGTATAAGAGACAGCTATATAGCAGTTGGATACCGGATGAAATATAAGGTCGAACACCTCATCGCCGAACGGCAGCGGTTTTGTCATGTCGGCATGCACAATCTCGATATCATACCCTTCCCGCTCTGCAACCATCCGCTCGGATTCAAGCTGCCGGCGCGAGTAGTCAAGTACAGTGCAAACCGCGCCTCTTGCCGCAAATATCGGCATCTGCTGTCCCCCGCCCGAGGCAAGACCCAGCACGCGCAGTCCCGCAAGATCGGGGAACCAGTCGGCCGGCACCGGTTTTGTAGGTGTGAGCACCACCGACCATTCGCCTGCTTTTGCGCGGACAAACTGCTCGTGCGAAATCGGTATGCCCCATTCCCAGCCCTGCTCAACCCACCGGTCGATTGTTTCGGCGTTGATGTCGGTGTAGTCCATTCGTTGTCCTCCAAATATTCATACTATTTGTGATTGTATCAGACAGGCAATTCTCTGTCAAACACTGAAACGCATGGTGAACCCTGTTTTCACTATTTATGAATTTTTTGTTCACTTTTATATTGACAGTCGCGCCTATGTGCTGTATAATTATAGAAACAAATGTTTGGGTTAGCGGAGGTGAGGTCTGTAAAGCGATGGCAAACATCATCATTCCTGATAGGCTTGACACGATGCGGAAGCTGCTTTTGATGCGCGATGACGCACAGTTCGAGGTCGGCTGCGATTCCGACGCCGAGCGCACCGCACAGCTCTGCGCCGGAGTTATTCACGGCAAGTCCGCGCCGCCGAAGATACCGAAGGTTATGTTGTCCAACAACTGCTTGTTCAACTGCGCCTACTGCTGCTGCCGCAGCGGGCGCGAGAAAAATCATACTTATGTCAATCAGCCGCGCGAGCTTGCAAAGATTGCCGTCGATAACGCAGTGAAGAACGGGCATGGCGTGTTTATTACCTCCGCCATCTATAAAAACGCAGACAACACGCAGGAGATGCTTGCCGAGTGCGTGCGCATCATGCGAGAGGAGCTTAACTATCACGGGTTCATCCATTGCAAGGTTATGCCGGGCGCTGATCCTGCATTAATTGCCAGGACCGGACGGTATGCCGACCGGATGAGCGTAAACATTGAAGTTGCAAAAAGCAAAGGTTACGCAAAAATCGCAAAGCAGAAGAATAAAACGAATATTCT
>JAPXNL010000005.1:16049-33464 GCA_033808535.1 Clostridia bacterium | reverse complement strand
TATTCTCACGCCAATGTGTGAAATTTCCGAGCAGATAGCGGCTGCGCGCTACGAGCGGCGTTTGTTTGCGCGCTCGCAAACCACGCAGCTGATGGCTGGCAGCACCGGCGAGGATGACCGCACGATACTGCGGCTCGCAGCGGCGCTGTACCGCAAATATCGGCTCAGCCGGGTGTATTACACCGCGTTTACATTGCTGCATAATGCGGCGGGCTACGAAAGTGAAGCTTTGCCCCGCACTGCTACGCCGTACTGGCGCATGGCGCGATTATATCAGGCTGACCGGCTTCAGCAGCTTTACGGGTTCTCGCCTGACGATATAACACCGCCCGATGCGCCGTTTCTTGACCCGGAGATTGACCCTAAAGCGGCATGGGCGCTACGCAACCTCTCGATATATCCCGTCGAGGTGAACCGCGCTGACTTCGATACGCTTATCCGCGTGCCCGGAATCGGGCTGACCTATGCGCGGCGCATCATCGAGGCGCGGCGATACTGCATGATTACGCACGATGTTATGCGCAAGCTGAAAATCCCGCTGAAACGCTGCTCAATCTTCATTACCTGCAACGGGCGATACGAGGCCGGGAACGCGCTCGACTCGCTCAACCTTCGCTATATGCTCGCTATGAGCGACCATATATCCATCAGCAGCACACTCGCTGACCGTTAAGTACCCGCAGGGGGAGACGACGGGGGAGCTTTTTGAGTGTTTCAGGGGGGACGCGATGTGAGAAAGCTTTTTTTAAAAAAAGCTCCCCCACACCCCCGCAAAAACCTTCAAACATATATTTCTACAACCTATTCATTAGTTATCTCGCTGACATTACTCTTCACAATCCGCGCCGCTCTATAACGTCATTCGCTTGCGAATGACGATGGTCCCATTTCCCCGACGGGCGGCTCTTGTGGCTGCAGGGGGAAGCGATGCAGTGGCTTATCGGCGAGTATAAGCTCTACCTAAGGATGAGCCATTGCAATTTAGCATTTCTATAACCCGCATAACAACAGCCACAACACCATCACGGTACCGCGGCTATTTTTCTATAAGACCATTCTATATAACTATATTCACAATTATACTCGCGCCACACCACTCTTGCGCGCCGCATCCGCTACGGCGGCGGCAACTTTAGCTGCCACCGACCTGTCAAGCGCGCTCGGTATTATGCAGTCGGGCGAGAGCATCTCGTCCGTGACACACGCCGCTATCGCATACGAAGCGGCAATTTTCATCTCCTCGTTGATATCCGACGCACGCACATCGAGCGCGCCGCGGAATATGCCGGGAAACGCGAGCACATTGTTGATCTGGTTCGGGAAATCGCTGCGGCCTGTACCGATAATCGCGGCGCCCGCTTCCCGCGCGAGATCGGGCATAATCTCGGGTATGGGGTTGGCCATCGGGAACAGAAGCGGGTCCGGCGCCATCGAACGCACCATCTCGGGCGTGACGCAGCCGGGCGCCGACACACCCAGGAACACATCCGCGCCGCGCAGGGCGTCTGCAAGCGTACCGCTGAGTCTGCCTGCGTTTGTGAGCTTTGCAAGCTCTATCTTTTCAGGCGAAAGCATCTCATTGTCACGGTTTAGAATGCCGGACCTGTCGCACGCAATTATATTATCGGCTCCGAGCGCAAGCAGCTGCTTGATTATAGCCGTTCCTGCCGCGCCGACGCCGTTTACGACGATTTTCACATCCGACAGTCTTCGCCCCGTCAGCTTCATGGCGTTAATCAAAGCTGCGGAGGCAACCACAGCCGTACCATGCTGGTCATCGTGGAAGATCGGTATATCGCAGACCTGCTTCAGCATTCGCTCGATTTCAAAGCATCTGGGCGCTGAAATATCCTCAAGGTTAATACCGCCGAAGCTGCCCGATATAAGCTCTATAGTGCGAACAATCTCGTCGACATTTTTCGAACGCACGCACAGCGGAAAGGCATCCACATCAGCAAACGCCTTAAACAACGCGCACTTCCCTTCCATGACGGGCATACCCGCCTCGGGGCCTATGTCGCCCAGACCGAGCACTGCCGTTCCGTCTGTTATGACAGCTACGAGATTGGCTCTTCGCGTCAGCTCGTAGCTTTTGTTTATATCTTTTTGTATTTCAATGCAGGGCTGCGCGACTCCGGGCGTATACGCAAGTGACAATTCCTCGCGGGTTGTGACCGGCGCACGGCAAACGACCTCAATCTTGCCCCGCCACTCGTAATGCCTTTTCAGGGATTCTTCAGCGTAGTTCATTGGCTATGCTCGCTTTCCATTGGTATAGTTTATCATGTTCGGCTTGCGTGTTATTAGATTTGAAATACAATAACCTACTATATGCTTAGAAGTGGTTACATCGACGCCTTCTAAAATCAAACATACGCGCGGCGGCCTGCCATCTGCAAAAATGTGCGTTCGCTGAACGGTACACGCTGACCGTGGATTATCTGATAATTTTCGTGACCTTTTCCGGCGAGCAGGACAACGTCGCCCACTCGCGCCGTCTCAACTGCGAACTCAATCGCGTCGACTCGGTCGGGTATGCATGTGTATGCGTGGAAACCGGGCGTAAACCCGCGCACAATGTCGCGCACGATGTTTTCAACCGGTTCGTCGTCGGGATTGTCGGCGGTCACGATGCAGAAATCGGCATACTTCTCGGCGACAGCCGCCAGCATCGGGCGGCGAAGCTGCGAGCGTCCGCCGACAGAACCGAACAGGCACACAAGCCGCTTGGGATTATATGCCCTCAATGCCGCCAGCGCATTTTCAAGGCTCAGCTCGTTGTGCGCGTAGTCGACGATAAACGTCGCATACGGCAATACCTCGACCAGCTCAAACCTGCCGCGCACCATTGCAGTCTGGAGTGCCGCCGCGATCTCAGCCGCCGGCACGCCCAGCTCGCGCGCCGCAGCATATGCTAGCGCTGCATTCGAGGCGCTGAACTCGCCCGGGCACGGTACTGCCAGGGAAATACTATCATTTCCCGCCTTCAGCGTAAACGAAACGCCGAGCGCGGTCGGGCTTTTCCATTTTTCAATGCCCGAAATCGTATAGTCAGCGGCGGAGTGAGCCGCGCAGGTAACATATCCTGCGTCCGGCGGCAGTGCGCGCGCCATATAGCCGGCAAACGCGTCGTCGGCGTTTATCACCGCCCGACGGGAATTTTCCATAAGCTGCGCCTTGCAGTCGCGGTATTCCTCAAATGTTGCGTGCTCACCCGGGCCGATATGGTCTCCGCGCGAGAGGTTGGTAAAAATACCAATGTCAAACCTGACTCCTTCGACGCGCCACGCCTTGTACGCCTGCGACGACACCTCAACAATCGCATATCGCACGCCGTTTTGAACCATCTCAGCAAACGACCTGTGGAGTATCATGCTTTCGGGAGTTGTATTCTGCGTCGGCGTGATAACTCCGCAGATGTCAATGCCGTTTGTGCCTATATATGCGGCGGTGTTTGGCTGACCGCGCAGCGACGACGAATAATTTAAAATATGGTGTATATACGACGCGACAGAGGTTTTGCCCTTTGTACCCGTTACACCTATTAGCGTGAGCTTGTCCGCAGAGTGACCATAAAACTCAGCCGACACAAGCGCAAGCGCGCGCCGCGAATCGGCGACAAGTGTCTGTGACGCATCGTCCGGCAGGTCGAGCGGCTCCTCGCAGACAAAATCGCGGCAGCCGCGCGTGTAAGCCTGACCTGCGAAGTTGTGGCCGTCGTGCTTTGAGCCGCGCAGGCAGAAAAACAGCGCGCCCGATGCCGCCGAACGCGAGTCGTAGGTCAGTTCCCGTATATCGCGATCGCCGAACTTTTCGGCGCACTGCGCGCCTGCAGCTTCCGCAAGTCTGCATAATTTCATGTTATCACCTGCCTACTGATTCGACTGTGCCGCATCGTGGTATATATTTACTCATTAAATAATTCCTTTCCCGCACGCCTTTATTGCTTCAAACGCGAGGGTTTCAAGTGAGTCAATGTATAAAGGACCAAGGTCATGGTCGCGTTTCAGCAGCGACAGTTCCGTGCAGCCGAGGATAATGCGGTCACAACCTCGCTCTAAAAGTCCGCGGCTGACGGTGTGAAAACTGTCCATGTCAGGCTCGCGCCCGGTCTTGATGTCGCCGTAAATCAGCATGTTGAGTCTGTCCTGCCCTTCGCGCGAGGGCACCTCCCAGGGCAGACCAAACTCGTCGCAGTATTTCTGGTATGTTCCCGTGGAAACCGTGCCTTCCGTCGCCATAATCCCGACACGGGAGCAACCTAATTCGAGCACACGTTTTACAGTCACCTCAACAATATTTATCAGCGGCACAGGCAGTGACCGGTGCAGGCTTTCATAGAAATAATGCGCGGTGTTGCACGGCATTGCAAGCAAATCCGCGCCGTATGCAATCAGCCGCTCGGCGTCAGCCTGCATTTGATCCAGCGGGTTTGCGTCCGACTTGCCGGTGATAAACGCGCTGCGATCGGGCGTCGAAGCGCGTCCCGAGAGCACGACATCAATATGATCCTGATCGCAGGATGCTTTGGTGTGCTTTATCAGCAGCTCGTAAAAATACGCGCCGGCCATCGGGCCGAGCCCTCCGATTATACCGAGAACATGCGGTTTATCCATTTTATTATTCCCTATACGCATCCGGTTTTGACTGCAACTTCAGCCGCCGCTGCGAATTTTTCCGTGACAGCGGTTATTTTTTGTCATACTGCCGCTTCCGCTGTCGCGGCAATACTGCTGTAAATTTCACAGTAAAGGTTATTTTTTATAATATTTTTCGAACTTCTTTATATGCCGCCGCTCATGCAGCCATACAAACACACGCCGGCGCGGATTAAATATCAAATCAGGTTTATATCGCAGCGACGAATAGGCGCATTTGTCCTTTATAAGCTTTTTCACCCGTGCGACAAGCTCCGGCGATGTATATTTATATACAAGCTTATCTGGTATATATCGCCAGTATATCTCGCGTTCCGAAATTTTGCATCCGTCGTCGTCGGTGAAACCGCCTTCGAGATAATCGCGCACAATATATTCGGCAACATTGTTGCCCGCCGCGGTTACATAATAATTGCTGCGGCCCAGCCGCACGTTGATTTCAAATACCCTGTAAGTATCGGTGCGCGAGTCGTATTTTATGTCAAAGTTAGCGTATCCAATAAATCCGACATCCTCGAGCAGCTTGCGGAAACGCTCGCACAGCTCTTCATTGCGTTCGGTTATAATCGCCGCATGGTTGCCCAGTCCTTTGGGCGTATGCTCCTCTAGCAGCACATGGCCGAGGCACATCATGCGCACCTTTGCATTTTTGTCGCTGTAGGCTGTCAGCACATACATAAACGAGTCGTCGCCGGGTATATAGTCCTGAACAATTATCTTCTCCGGATATCCCGAGGCGCGTATCTTCGCGATAATGTCCAGCGCTTCATCCCTGCTTTTGGCGAGATAGACCTTTTTCATGCCCTCGAACTCGTGTTTCCAGTATTCGGAGCTGACCGCCGGCTTGATTATAACCGGGCACTCGAACGGGACACGCGGCTCGTCATCCGGTCCAATCGCAAGCATCGCGGGATATGCTATATCCAAACGCCTGCAAAGCTCGTAAAACCTGGCCTTGTCGGTAAGTCTTTTTATCAGCCATAAATCGGCGTATGGCACTATATAGTACTCGCTCAGCTCGATGCGCAGCGACGAGAGCAGCTCCACATATTGGTCTGTGCAGCCGAAAGCGATAAGAACCGAATCGCTGTGAGTTTTCGCAAACTCAATAAGCGCTTTTTTTACTGTTTCTCGGTTGTCAAGATCCGGTACGACCGTAAAGTTTAAAATGCGCGTATAATTAGTTACACCAATCCGGTATTTGCCGAATGCCTGCGACTTTACACCATAGCGCTCGTGAAATGCGCGGGCGATATTATAACAGTTTAAGTCCGCGCCGAGAAGTACGGGCAAAAGATTATAATCCATATTCACAGCCCCTATTTTTCATCTATAAAAAACCGTTTGTGCCAGATGAGAAAGGTCAGGGTGGTCCAAATCTTGCGGCCGTTGTTCTCCAGACCCGAGCGGTGTCGCTCAAGCAAACCGTTCAGCATCCCGGTGTCGAAAAATTCGGATGCAGCGGGCGAGTTAAAGTACTCGCGCGCATATTCGTAATATTTATCCTCACGCAGCCAGTGGCGTATAGGCACGGGGAAACCAACCTTTTCGCGGTTGGCCCAATCGTCAGGAATGGTTCGGTTTGCTGCCTGGCGCAATACGTATTTAGTATTAACACCGTTAATTTTATAGTCCGACGGGATTTTTCTCGCCATCTCCATGACGTTTTTGTCAAGGAACGGCACGCGCAGTTCAAGCGAATGAGCCATGCTCATCTTGTCGGCTTTGAGCAGTATATCGCCCGGAAGCCACATGCTAAGGTCAAGATACTGCTTTTTCACAAGCTCCGTCTGACCTTGAACGCGTGAATACACCGGAGCGGTAAGCTCACGCGGGGTCGGGCCCACGCAATATTCCGGTTGAAGCACTGCTTCCGCTTCACGCTCGGGAAAAACGAGCGCCTGTCCGATGAAGTAGTCCTCCGGCCTGCCCGAGCATTTAATTAAAAAGTCGTGCCCCTTGAAATAGGGCATGCGGCTTGCGATAGCAGCCACGGCACGGCGAATGAATGCCGGCACCAGCTTTTTATATTTCCTCATCGCCGGCGTGTCGTCATACCACTCATAGCCGGCGAAAATCTCGTCGGAGCCCTCCCCCGAGAGCACGACCGTCACCTGCTCCGCAGCCAGCTTAGCCAGAAAATACAACGGCACCGACGATGGGTTCGACTGCGGCTCGTCCATGTGGTATTGAATGGTCGGCAGTGCGTCGAAACACTCATCCGCAGTCAGCATGCGGCGCACGTTCTTTATACCGAGCTTATCGGATAACTCTGCTGCATAATTTGTTTCGTCAAACTTGTGGTAGTCGAACCCGACGGAGAACGTCGTGTCGGGCATCATCGCAGCGGTTATATAGCTTGAATCGACGCCGCTCGACAGAAACGCGCCGACCTTTACATCGCTTATCTGGTGCGCTGTCACCGACTCGCGTATAGCGGCGTCAAGCCGCTCCACGCACTCGTCGAAAGGTATACGCTCCTCCTCGAATTCGAAGTCGTAATAGCGCTTTTGGCGCATCTCGCCGTCTTTGTAAATGAAGCAGTGGGCGGGCGGCAGCTTGTATACGCCTTCAAAAAACGTTTCCTCCGTCGCGGAGTACTGGAATGTCAGATACGGACGCAATGCGCGGGGGTTAAGACGCTTTACAAAGGCAGGGTGATCAAGGAAAGCTTTAATCTCCGAGCCGAAAATCAGTCCGCCGTCTGAAAGCCTACCGTAATAAAACGGCTTGATGCCGAAAATATCGCGCGCGCCGAACAGCGTCTTTTCCTGTTTGTCCCATATAGCAAAGGCATACATCCCGCGCAGCTTGTGGACGATATCCTCTCCGTATTCCCGGTAGGCACTGAGCAATACCTCCGTATCGCAGCGTGACGAAAAGTGTACGCCCCGCTCCTCGAGCCCGTGTCGAAGCTCCAGGAAGTTATAAATCTCTCCGTTGTAGGCGATTACATATCTTCCGTCCTGAGTGGTCATGGGCTGGCGCCCGTTATCCGTAAGGTCGAGAATTGAGAGTCTGCGAAAACCGAGCGCAATATCGTCGTCGCAGTATTCGCCCGCCATATCGGGGCCGCGATGCACAATGCGCTCCGACATGCGAGCTATAAACTCAGCCTTATTCTCGTATTGACCTACAAATCCCACAAAACCGCACATAATACTTCCAATCCAGGCGGCAGCGCCGAATAAAGTTACTTTTTATGCAAGCATTAACCGTTTATATTGAAATACGTTTCTGCCAGCGGTTCGACAAAAAATAGGTTGTCGCGACTATCATCGCAACAAAAGTTGCAAATGGTGCTCCGACACCTATGCCGGGCAAGCCCCAATCGAACACAAAACCAAAAATATACGCCGCCGGCACGCGCACAAGCAATGACGATATCATGGCGTTAAGCAGCGAGAACCGCGTATGTCCCGCTCCCGTGAAAAGGCCGTTCATGCAGAATATAATCGGCACCAACAGATAATCGACTGCAAACACCCGCAGATATTGGATGCCGTAAGTAATCAGCGCAGAGTCGTCGTTGAATATTGTGATTATCGCGCCGGGGAAAAGCTCTGTAAGTATGAATATCGGAAATGTAATCGCCGCGGCAAACAGCATGCCGGTATACATAGTCCTTTTTGCACGTTCGAATTCACCTGCGCCGATATTATGCGATGCCATTGTTGACACCGACGAGCTCATCGCAAACGCGGGCAATATCGCAAACCCGTTATATTTGCCCACCGCGCCTATCGCCGCGGACGCCGCATAGCCGATTGTATTGGCAAACGCCGTTAAAAACATGAAAGAAATGCCGACTGTGCCGTTCTGAATCGCGGAAGGCAGCCCTATTGTGATTATCTGGCGGACTCTTTGCTTTTTAATCTTAAACGACGAGAGTTTGAAATCGAATATAAAATTGTTTTTTCGCAGGTATATAATGCAAAGCATCATGCTCAGCGCCTGCGATATCACTGTCGCAAACGCCGCGCCCGCAGCACGCCACGGGATGACCGCGACAAACAGCAGGTCGAGCACTATATTGGTGACGCATGCGATGGCTATGAAATACAGCGGGTTTTTGCTGTCGCCCAGTCCGCGCATCACGGCGGACAGCGCGTTATATCCGAAAATGAACACCGTACCGAGCATGGTAATGGTGAAATAAGCTTTTGCTTCGGGAAACGACTCAGCCGGCGTCTGTATCAGATGCAACAGCGGATCGGTGAGCAGAAGCATTACTGTCGTTACCACCACCGCGAGTATCAGCAGCCCTGTGTACATCGTGCCGATAACCTCGCGTATCGCTTCGCGGTTGCCCGCGCCCATATACTGGCCGATGAGCACTGTTGCGCCTATGCATAGACCAAATATTATATTTGTGATAATAAACGTTGCCTGACTTCCGATATTGACGCCCGACATTGCAACTGTCCCGGCAAACTGCCCCACAATTATCATGTCGGCTACGCTGTAGAAAGACTGGATCAGGTTAGAGATTAGAAACGGAAGGGCAAACTTGAACAGCTGTTTTGTGACATTGCCCTTTGAAAGGTTGCGCTCAAATGACGAATCGGCCATTTTATTGTTTTTTCTCGCTTGCAGTTGTTTTATTATGTAGTATAACCATATTATTATAGCCTGTCCTAAGCTTGATTTCAAGTATAAATTGTAAACGCCGGGAAATATATAAAGTTATGCGCATGTCAATTTTAGCCTGTATAATTCCGATATTGACGATGTATTTTACCGTAAATAAATTTCTTAAATAACGCCATGCTCAGGTGTGAAATTGTAAAAATCAGATGTGTGAAAATCCAGCCGTTTGTTTGTTTTATACATTCTCTGTTGCCGTCATTGACAAATCCGCTCCTGTGTGCTATAATCACTGTCAGCCGCAATAACCGAATAATCAGGGGCGCTGAACGTTTTCGGCTGTGATGTGAGACAAAATCGGTCTCCGGTCCCTTATAACCTGATATGGGTAATGCCAACGTAGGGAGATTTTTCGATTGCCACAAACGCATTCGATATTTTTTTTACCGCAACCCATTATTCGGGTTTGCGGTAAATTTTTTATCGGAGGTGTTTTATTTGCAAAACACAAAAACGCGCAATCTTGTGGAATGCGCTGTCATGGTGGCACTGGCGGCAGTTCTGTCCATGATTAAAGTCTATGAAGCGCCGCTTGGAGGTTCTGTCACACTCTTTTCCATGGCGCCAATTGTCGTAGCGGCATTCAGACACGGCCCGAAGTGGGGATTTGCCACGGCGTTTGTCTATTCGGTAACGCAGCTTTTGCTCGGTCTGAACTCGCTGTCGTGGGTGCCGTCCCTGACCGGCATTGTGCTCTGCATCCTGCTCGACTACATCATCGCGTTCACGGTTCTTGGCGTCGCCGCGTTTTTCCGCCCGAAAGGCGAGGTGTCATACAAAAAGATTCTGGTCCTTCTCATATTGGCATCGCTGACAGTCTGCATTCTGCGCTTTTTGTCGCACCTGCTTTCAGGCGCAGTAGTATGGTATGAGATCACAAAAGAGGGACAGTGGAACGAGCTTGTCATGAAAACGGGCATGTGGGCATATTCGGCTATCTACAATGCATCCTACATGGTGCCCGAAACGATAATAACAGCTGTCGCCGCACCTGCGATGGCGTTTCTGCTTTCCACTGTCGAAAAACGCAGGGGAGCCGCCAGAAAATCCGGCAGCTAATCACGGATTCATCCGTCACCAGACAAACAACCGCCGGTTCGCTTCCGCGAATCGGCGGCCTTTTTATTTATTTAGCAGCTAAATATGTAAAGCGCGGCTTATTTTCTCTTTCTAAATACCGCAATAGCTGCTGTCGCAAGCGCTAATGCCGATACGGCAAGCGTTACGTCTGCCGTGGCAGGAGCAGCAACATCCTTCACAGGAGCAACCGGAGGTTCCTCTGCTGCAGCTGGAGCTTCGGTTTCAACAACCGGAATTATACCCGCGGGGTCGCTGGTCAGCGTGTATACGTCTGTTGACGCAGCCACACACCATTCGTCGGTTGAATAGCCAAGCGCCTGTGTCGTACCGTCATGGTCCATAATTGTGATTTCAATCAGCATTTTGGTGCCGGCTGTGCCGGTATAAGTTACGCCGTAGCCGTTTTCATTTGCCTCTGCAAACAATGACCACGGAATAGCCCATTCCAGCGTATAGTTTCCGTTTGCATTCACTGTGGACTTAATCGGCAGGTCAAGTGTGCTCATAAAGGTGAAATGCTCGTAGCTTTCAGCAGTGGAGGTGTCGCCGTCACCCGTTTTGGGCAGAAAGTCCCAGAACATATTGGTGGTTCCGTCGCCGTTTGACGCCGTCTCGTCGGTGTAGAAGCACAGCTGAACACCGTCACCGCTGTTGAGCGGTCCGCCTGATACAGGCTGCGTACCGACCGTGGCATCAATAATATTCGCTGCACAGTAGAGGTTGTCCGAATCCCACATAAACGCCACAAACGAACCGGCACCGATACTCATGCCATCAGCTTGAGGGAGAACCCAACCGAGCTGGTCGCTTGCAACGCCAACGGAAAGCGCACCGTTCCACTCGTCGGAGCCGATCACACCGTCGATTACCGGAGCCGTGACAGCCATGGGGATGCTGTAGTTTTCCTGTGCCGATACTGCCGGCATGAAAAGCAGCACAAACGTAAGGGTCACAAGAATTGCAAGGATCTGTTTCTTCATAGTAACCTCCGATTTTTATTAAACTGGTATTTATATACCATATTAATTATATCGTCTCGCAATTTGCGGCTATATTAAATAATTAGTTACAACTGTCATGCATTTTTTGACTGTATTAACGATTATTGGTTATTTACATGATATATTATTTTTAATGCTTTGTCAATATTAAATTTAAAAAAATATTCACATTTCCCCTATAAGTATGATGGTTTTTATAAGCAATTATGTTAAATTGTGCATATTTAACCTCAAATGTTAACATATTACAAAGCATGCGTCCGCGAAAGCCGCCGCTCCAAAACACTGAGGGAGCGGCGACACCGTTTAGCTATTAAAAAATCATCGCCGTCTGTCCGAACAGTGGAACAGACGGCGATGATGTATTTACTTCGCGGTTTGGTATCAGGAGGAATACGCTTCGGCTATAATTTTAAGCTCTTCCATGCCGCGTTTTTCATTTGACTTGTAGAACGACGCCATATTGTTTTTCTGTCCGGTTACAAACGGCGTGAACAGATTGAAGGTGAACGTCTTAAGCTGCAGCGGATAGCTGCGGGAGTTTTTGATGATGTCTATCATTCCCTCGGAATCGTTATCGCGGGTCAGCTTTGTTGTAAGCACGACGTCATAGTAAGCGGGCATAACCGTGCGATACGACTCCGCAGCCATAGCCTCGAGTATTATCGAGATATATTCAAGGTCTTTGCTCGTTATGGGTATATAGCACATCGTGCATACGGCGTCAACGCTTTCGAGGTAGCTTTTCTGTTCGGCGTTCAGCTTCGGGTGCGGGATTATTCCGAAGTCATCTTTCATGTCGCGGAAATTAGACAGCAGCATAAACCTTGAGTTGAGCATCAGCGAGCGGCTTTCTGCGAAAATCTCCATATCTATTCCCCAGTTTATGGTGTTCAGCCAGCCGCCGTTTTCTTCCGCAAATACGGCTATCAGCTTATCGACAATATTGAAGGTAAATTCATTGTTAAGGTTGAACTCGGGCAGGTTGTTCGATCCTTTAATCGTGTAGCTGCCGCCCAGCCCGTAGAAAATGCTCTCCGATGTGTCGCAATACCAGCCGGTATAGCCGTACCTGTCGTCCGTATATTTCATTTTACCGTCGCCGTTGAGGTCATAGATGCCCTGAGCGCTGATTTTCAAAAAATCTTCATAGACCCATGTGCCCTCGAGCACTGATGCGTACGGAAATTCAATGCCAAGATCGGTGAACAGGTTTTTATTGAACAGAATTATGCGCGTGTTGCCGAGTGTGGACGGGTTGAAATCGCCCGTCATGCAGTATATTTTGTCGCCGAAGCATAAATCGCGGATAACGTTGGAGTCCCACCAGGGTTTTTCAAGGTCAACATAAGTCAGCTCGTTCCAGTCGATGAAACGCTTTTCGTAAACCAGCGATGTAATACCCGAAAAAACGTTGTTCATGCCCATCGCGGCTTCACAGGCGTCTTCGCCGGCAAGTATCATGGTGTCAAGGTTTTTCACAAACCCTTCGCCATAGCCGAATAACTTCGGTTCCAGTTTTATATCAAATCGCTGCTCCATCACGGAGTTGCGGTTATACACCGAATCGTTTAATATCTCACCGTTAAGCTGTTCGGCGATAAAATCGTCTTTGGCGAGCGTGCCCTCGTCGCACAGGATGCGAAACACTCTGCCGTCATAATCTTTTTCAGGCACATTCTCGCGGATTTCGGTGCCCGACCCGGCGTCAGACGGCAAAGTGGTATCTCCGCCTGCCTCGTTTGACTTGCCGCCGTCGGCGCATGACACCATGGCGCAGAGCATGGAAGCGAGTATGATCGTCGTAAGGATTTTTTTCATTTCTCTGCCTCATTACTTGTTTTTTATAAAACGAACAGCTGGCTTTACCGTTTGACTCTTGCGTTGCCTTTCCAGATCTCCCATACCTGTTCTTCATCGGAGGGCTGTGCATAATCGGTATAGAATGTTGTTGCCATCGCGCCTGTCGCCCAGCCGAACTGCATGGCGCGCTCGCTGTCCCAGCCGCGCAGCAGCCCGTATAGCAGTCCGCCCACAAATCCGTCGCCTCCGCCGATGCGGTCGAGCACCGTTATCCTGCGCGGCTCCGCGGTGAAAAGCGCGTTGGTGCCGAAATCGCGCAGCACGGCTCCCCAAATGTGCGTGTTTGCATCGACGACCTCGCGCAGTGTCGTGGCGACCAGACTGGCATTCGGAAACGCAGCCTTAACAGAGTCGGTCATCGCGGCGAATGCTGAGAGCTTTTCCTCTATGCCGCGTCCGCCGGCTTCGGGACCGCTGATGCCGTAGGCGAGCTGGAAGTCCTCCTCGTTGCCGATGAGGATGTCAGCCTCGGACGCAATGCCGGTGAATATCGTGCGCAGCTCGTCCTCGCGCCCCTTCCAGAAAGATGCGCGGTAGTTGACATCAAAGCTGACCGCTGTTCCGGCTGCTTTTGCACGCCGTGCAAGCTCAAGGCAAAGCTGCCCGGTACCTGTCGAAAGCGCGGCGAACAGTCCCGAAATGTGTATTATACCCACACCGTCTTTTTCAAACAGCCGCTCTGTATCAAACATTGACAGCTCGAGCGCGCGTCCGACCTCGCCCGCACGGTCATTGTGCACACGCGGTCCTCGTGCGCCATAACCGGAATCCGCAAGGTTGAACTGATGGCGGTAGCCCCACGGCCCGCCCTGTTCAATCTCCGGGCCTTCAAACGTCAGCCCGCGCGAGCGCAAATCGCGCTTGATAAAAGCTGCTATCGGGCTTCCTTTGACGAACGCGGTCAGCACATGCGCAGGCAAGCCGAGATATGCGGCAATGCTTGCAACATTGGATTCGGCGCTTGTCGCCTGCATGAACAGCGCCTCGCCGCCGGTTGCTCCGAAGGGTTGTCCGCCTGCCGGCGTCAGTCTCACGCCCATGCTTGTGGGCACAACGAGTGCATATTTATAATCTTTCTTCAGTTGCATTGTTTTCCCTCTGTTTTCACTAATGTAAAGTTATTATATCATCCACCATCTTTTGGAACAATCGTGAGCATGCACAAAAAGGCAAATAAGATTTCGTAGATATTAACGACAATATATGAATTTAAAACAACAAAAGCGCCGCCGGCGCAGGAATGCTCCCGCGCGGCAGCGCAATTTATTGTAAGTATATTTTCAGTTGTTCTATCAGGAGCCCATGAACATCGCAATGTCGGAATCTACGTCGGTTATTCCTCCGATACCGAACTTCTCGACAAGCACTTTTGCAACATTCGGCGACAGGAACGCCGGCAGTGTCGGGCCTAGGTGGATATTCTTCACGCCCAGGTACAGCAGCGCAAGCAAAACTATGACAGCCTTCTGCTCATACCAGCCGATGTTAAACGCGATGGGCAGGTCGTTTACGCTCTCCAGCCCGAACGCTTCCTTCAGCTTAAGCGCGATCAGCGCAAGCGAATACGAGTCGTTGCACTGTCCGGCGTCGAGCACGCGCGGGATACCGCCTATATCGCCGAGGTCCAGCTTGTTATAGCGGTATTTAGCGCATCCGGCGGTGAGTATAACGGTGTCGTGCGGCAGCTTTTTGGCAAACTCGGTGTAATATTCGCGCGACTTCATGCGTCCGTCGCAGCCCGCCATGACAAAGAACTTCTTAATCGCGCCCGACTTGACGGCGTCTATAACCTTGTCGGCAAGCGCCATGACCTGGTCGTAAGCAAAACCGCCGACTATGCTTCCCTTTTCAATCTCATCGGGAGGCGGCAGGCGCTTTGCCATCTCGATTATAGCCGAGAAGTCCTTTTTGCCGTTATTGTCCGCCGTAATGTGCGTGCATCCGGGGTAGCCGGCTGAGCCGGTGGTGAAAATGCGGCTTCTCACCTCATCGCTGCGGGGCGGTACGATACAGTTCGTGGTGAACAGGATCGGGCCGTGGAAGCTCTCGAACTCGGTCACCTGCTTCCACCAGGCGTTGCCGTAGTTGCCGGCGAAATGCGGGTATTTCTTGAACGCCGGATAGTAGTGCGCGGGCAGCATTTCGCCGTGGGTATACACGTCAACGCCTGTACCCGTCGTCTGCTCGAGCAGCTGCTCGAGGTCGGTCAGGTCGTGCCCGGAAATCAGGATCGCCGGGTTGGAGCGTACACCTATGTCAACACTTGTAATCTCCGGTTTGCCGAACTTGGTGGTGTTGGCCTCATGCAGCAGCGCCATTGCGTCCACGCCCACGCAGCCTGTCTCAAGCACAAGCGCAGTCAGTTCGTCCGCGGTCAGGCTGTCGTCAAGCATTGCCGCGAGTGCGCGGTATATGAATGCGTTGATCTCGTAATTTTCGAGTCCGATGTTGTTTGCATGCTCCGTATATGCTGCCATGCCCTTAAGTCCGAGCGTTACAAGCGAACGCAGCGAGCGGATATCCTCGTCGGCGGTTGCAAGCACGCCCACGGTCTGTGCTTTCTCAAGCATCTCGTCGCGCGTTTTCACCGTAAACACCGCAGCGTCGTGCGGGTTTGCAAACTGCACACGGCTGCGCAGATCGTCACGGAGTGCGGTCAGCTTATGAATCTCTGCCTCCAGCGCGTCGCCGTCGAAATTGACGTTGGTGATTGTCATAAACAGCCCGCGAATGGTTTCGTGGTTGACCTCGCCGAGCTCAGCAGCGTCGAATCCGCCTTCAGTGACGATATAGCCTATGCCCTTCAGGATATATATGATAAGGTCCTGAAGCGCCGAAACATCCTCGGTTTTACCACACACGCCGCGAATCGTGCAGCCGCGGCCGCCTACGGTTTCCTGACACTGATAGCAAAACATTCCCATGATAAATTACTCCTTCTTTTTATTTTTCCTCTATCGGTTCAAACTGATCTTTGCCGACAAAGCAGACCGGGCACTGCCAGTCGTCGGGGATTTCCTCAAACGGCGTTCCCGGCTCGATCCCGCCGTCCGGATCACCGACCTCCGGATCATAAATATATCCGCAGGGGATGCAAACATACTTTTTTGCTTTCATGGCTTCCTCCTGTATGTTTTATTTGTATTTATTCGAGTATCTCACCATCGGTGGATATCGTTACTACCTGCCACGGTATCATTTTGCCACTTGCGGCGAGCGCTCGCTTGACCGCGTATTCAATGCCGCCGCAGCAAGGCACTTCCATGCGCACCACTGTCACGCTCTTTATGTTGTTGCGCGAAATAATCGCGGTCAGCTTCTCCGTGTAGTCGACATCGTCGAGCTTCGGGCAGCCTATCAGCGTGACGTGACGCCTAATAAACTTGCGGTGGAAATCGCCGTAGGCATACGCGGTGCAGTCGGCGGCTACAAGCAGGTTCGCACCATCGAAATACGGCGCGTTTACCGGCACGAGTTTTATCTGTATCGGCCACTGGCTCAGCATGCTCGGCATTTCTGCGGATGCCGACGGCGCCGGAGCGCTCTCGTGCTCATGCACGCGGCGCTCGATTTTGCGCGAAAGTGTACCCGGACAGCCGCAAGGCAGCGGCGTGTTGACAGGTTCATCGTCATCGTCGTCGTCAACTGTATTCTGCGGAACCTGCGGCTCGTCGTCGAGCTCGACCTCCTCAAACGAGATGGCTCCGACCGGGCAAACCGGTAGACATCTGCCAAGTCCGTCGCAGTAGTCTTCGCGCACAACCTTTGCTTTGCCGTCCACCAGCTCTATCGCGCCCTGATGGCACGCTTCAACGCAAAGACCGCATCCGACGCACAGCTCATCGTCTATCTTAATTTTATTTTTCTTCACTGTTAAATCCTCCCTTGACTTCATGGCTATATTATAATACAATAATCACAACGAAGATGTTGTTTTTACAACCAAGGGAGAATTTTTTTATGAATAAATATTTAAAACTGCTCGACCGGGGCGCACTTTTTGCCGGCATGACCGAAAAAGAGATTTCGTCACTGCTTTCTTGCCTTACCGCTGTCGAGCGCACTTATAAAAAAGACGAATTCATATACCGTGCAGGTGAGGTTGTTTCAACCGTTGCAATTGTGCTGGAGGGTATAGTTTATATAATCAAAGATGACTTCTGGGG
>JAPXNL010000005.1:0-16039 GCA_033808535.1 Clostridia bacterium | reverse complement strand
CTTCTGGGGCAACCGGACCATACTCACAGAAATAAGCGAGGGGCGTATGTTCGGCGAAACCTACGCATGTCTTGGCAGCCAGCTGGAGGTTGACGCCGTTGCCGGTCGAGACTGTGTTATACTTTTTGTGGATATAAAAAAAATCCTGAACTCGTGCACCAGCGCCTGCACACATCACAGCAGGCTGATAATGAACTTTACGAAAATACAGGCGCACCGCAACCGTGAGCTGACAGCCAAGCTCGAGCACCTGTCACAGCGCACCACAAGGGAAAAGCTGCTGTCATACCTTTCGGAGCAGTCGCGGCGGGCGGGCAGCACGTCGTTTGAGATACCGTTCAACCGGCAGCAGCTCGCCGACTATCTTGCCGTCGACCGCAGCGCAATGTCGGCTGAGCTTGGCCGAATGCGCGACGACGGTTTAATCAAGTTTGACCGCAACCGGTTCAGACTGCTGCAATAATGGGCAATACGGATAAACGAACGGAAAAACCGGTGAGCTGTTGACTCCCGGTTTTTACCTTTTACGTTATTCTTTTTATGCGTTGTTTGCCATTTCAAGCATCTTTTCAAGCGCTTTCTCCGCAGCCTTTTTTATTTTCGCGTACTGTGACACATAATTTTTCTGCACGCCGGCAGCACAGTTGCGCAGCAGATTGGCACTGTCGCCGAAGTTGTAAATACCGTTCAGCTCATAACGTGCCGAAGCATAGATAAGATCTATCATAATGCGGGAATTATCGTCGCGCGCTATTTTCTCTTTCAAAAGAACATCGTATATGACAGGATTGACGTCCCGGTGCGAAATATACGCCATTGTTTCCATCACAAGAGAGGTTCTGTCGGTGTCTGGCACGGTTATAGGTACACAAATGCCTGACGGCCCCCACGGGTTGAAGTAACAATAGTATTTATCCTGCGTTTCTGTCAGCTTCGGAGGGGGCATAAGCCCATAGTCGTCGTTGAGCTGCCGGAAGCTGGGGATACCAAAATAACCGGCGATAACATTATTCATGGCTGTGACAAGGAACAGCAGATTGCCTTTCTGAAACAGCTCCAGCTCACTGCCCGATGTACCGGTAAATGCAAGTGATTTGTCGCCAAGTATTGATGCGGCTTTTTCGACCAGCGTAACGGTCTGCTCTGTATCCATCGTCAGTATATGGTTGCCGTTTTCGTCTTTGCCTGTCATCGAGCCGCCAAACCCGATGACAAACGCCTGACCGGCTACTCCGCCGTCGTGTGCCAGCGCCCAGCGGTCATTTATATCAAGTACGCTGTTGCCGTCGATGTCCTCGGTCACGCCTTTTGACAGCTCAAGCAGTTTATCGGCAGTCCACTCGCCCGCAACTATAATTTTGTCAATTCCCGTTATGCCGAGATCTTCGGCCAAGCGCATATTATATGCCATCGCTGTCGGAGTGTAGTAAAAGAACGGCGATAACGCACCGGATGTAAAATACAGTTTTCCGTTAAACTGCATGTCGTTAATCGACGCGCACCACCACTCTTTATCGAGCGCGAGATGGCGCATTGCGTTTAAATCGGCCAAAAGACCGCCCGGCGCCAGCGTGTTAATGCCGTCTGCCATAGAAGTTATGCAGAGGTCGTACGCATCTTCATTTGCGTTAACCGCAGTCATAACCTTCGTTCTGACCTGTCCTCTGTCTTCATACGCAATATTTTCAAAGTTTATACCCAACAGTTCTTCAACTTGTTTGTTGCGTCTGTAAAGAGCGTCGTTGAGCACGTCGCCCGTTTCCGTTTCATCTGGGAAATTCGGGCGTTCATTGAAATGCTGCGCGATTATTCGGAATGAATAACCGCCATAGTTTTCTTTCGGCAGCGTTTCGAGGTAATCGGTTGTCTCCGCCTGCGTTTCAGTAACAGAAGCGGTTTCCTGCTGATTATCTGACTCTTTTTCAGAGCATGAAGCAACAGAAATGATTATGCACAAGCAGAGCAAGGCGGATACAAACTTCTTTAACATATACAAACCCTCACTGTAAAATCTGTTTGAGTATATAATAGTAGTTTATACCTGCTTTGTCAACTCTTACAAAAAATAAAACGGGCTGGTTTAATAATTCGGCTCGTTTTATTATCTGTTATGAAGTCATTACGGCAATGTATTGCCGGCAGCAAGCAGCAGCGAATACCACTCCTCGCGCGAAAGCGTTATTTCGGTTGCAGCTACGCAGTCGCGCAGGCGCTGTATGTTCATCGTTCCGGTTACCGGCTGGAATTTTGCGGGATGGCGCAGCAGCCAAGCCATGGCTATTGTGGTGTTTGACACGCTGTACTTTGCCGCAAGCTCGTCGATTTTCTCGTTGAGTTTGGGATATTTGTCGCTGCCCAGGAACACTCCGCTGAAAAATCCGTACTGGAACGGCGACCACGGCTGGATGGTAATATCGTTCAGCCTGCAGAAATCGAGCACTCCGCCGTCGCGGTCGACAGCGTCGCCGTCAAGCATATTCACATGCAGACCCCGTGTAATCATCGTGGCGTTTGTCATGCTGAGCTGGAGCTGGTTTGCCACAATCGGGCGGCGCAGATACTTCTGCAGCAGCATTATCTGTCCCGGGTTGTGGTTCGACACGCCGAAATGGCGCACTTTTCCGGCGTTATACAGCTCGTCAAACGCCTCTGCGACCTCCTCCGGCTCGACAAGCGCGTCCGGGCGGTGGAGCAGCAGCACGTCGAGGTATTCGGTGCGCAGGCGTTTTAAGATACCGTCGACGGATGAGAGGATGTGCTGCTTCGAGAAGTCATACATGCCGCGCCGTATGCCGCACTTTGACTGGATTATCAGCTTCTCCCGCACCGACGGCGACATTTTCACCGCTTCGGCGAATATCTCCTCGCATTTGCCGCCGCCGTATATATCGGCATGGTCGAAGAAATTTGCGCCCAGCTCGAGCGCAGCATTAACAAAGCGCCCGGCGTCCGCCGGCGAAAGCCCGCTCATGCGCATGCATCCAACCGCAATCGCGGGAACGGTGAACCCGGATTTTCCGAGCGGTATTTTTTTCATATGGCAGAGTACTCCTTTTTGCTTGATTGCAATATATTCAGGGCGGAGCGAATTGCTCTACCCGCATTTGATGTTAATATTATATTGTAACTATCAATAAAATGCAAGCAATAAGCACGAAACATTGGCAATTTTCGGATTTTCTTACACTTGAGATCTATTGAAAAATTTCTGCCGGTTTTATTTCGTATTTTCATTTCTTATTTTGGGTGAAACTTGTTCCGCGAAGGGTGAATAATGTTACTCTACAAAAGAAAAACATTCCTTTACCAACATGCGTTTTATAAGCCTAATAGGCTTACAATTTTGAAAAAACAAAAGCAGGATGCTACATTTCAAGCATCCTGCTGTCTGGTGCGAGAAACGGGACTTGAACCCGTACGGTAAAACCACACGCCCCTCAAACGTGCGCGTCTGCCAGTTCCGCCACTCTCGCTCAACGGTGTATATTATAACACCGAGGGGCGCGTTTGTCAAGTGGAAAGTTAGATTTTAAGCGATTTTTATGCTTTCCGCTTCAGTTTGAAACACAGGTCGGCTAAAATCCGCACAGTTTCAGATAAAGACCTATGATTTCATTGCCATAAAACGACATCAGTATCATCGCGCCGGCAAGATACGGGCCGAACGGGACGACATGGCCTGCCGGCATGTCCGGCTCGCCGTCATCCTGCCCGCTGTCCGCCTCCAAGCCGCCATCCTGTCCGCTGTCCGACTTTAAAACGGCGGATTCCGTGTCGGATGTGCCGGGATTTTCTGCGGGCGTATTGCCTGCACTTTCGCGTCCGGCGCGCAGTTTGTCTATCGCCATGAGGGTAAGCGAGCATACCGAGCCGGCAAATGACGCAATGACAAGCACTCCCAGCATGTTCTTCCAGCCCAGCACAAGCCCCGCCGCCGCCGTGAGCTTGATGTCACCGCCGCCCATATAGCGGCCGCGCGAGAGCAGCGCTATCAGATAAAACAGGCCGCTGATGCAGACGGCGCCGATAAGCCGGTCGATGACCGTGACATCCTGCGGGAACGGCTCGTGATGGTGCTGCAGGTTTTCGTAGATATACTTGTCCGCGGCAATCATCACGCCCGCGAGTGCTATTGCGACGTTGAAGCGGTCGAATATCAGCATGTGCTTTGCGTCGATGAAAATGATGCAAATCAGCGCCGAGCCGAAGATGAAATGCGCGGCCATAGTGATAGGGTTCAGCATGAACTTATGCGCATATGCAACCCACAGCAACGCATTGAGCAGCTCTATCGCGGCGTATCGCGGCGAGATGGGCGCCCTGCAGTATCGGCAGCGCCCGCCGAGGAATATGAAGCTGAACAGCGGGAAAAGGTCGTACCAGTGAAGCGTGTGCCCGCAGTCGGGGCAGAATGAGCGCCCCTTAACCGTGTTGATGCCGCGCGGCAGGCGGTATATCAGCACGTTCATGTAGCTGCCGGCGCACAGGCCGCCTATGAACACTACGATATAGATATATAGCCAGAGATATAGTTTCAAAACATGTCTCCCGCGGGTATAGATTGCCGTCTGCGAGCGGCTAATATGCAATCAACAGCGGCTTTTCAGGCTGTATCATTTTGATTTCGCGCATCATGTAGTCGGGGTCCACGCAATAGGTGAGCGCGCTTTGGGCGGATATGATTCCGCGGCGGAGCAGATTTATCAGATTTGCGTCAAGCGACTGCATCCCGTCCTTTGAATGCGTGAAAATGACGTTCTGCAGCTGGTTTGTCTTTTCCTGCAGGATCAGGTTGCGCACTGACGGGTTTGTGAGCAGCACTTCTGCGGCGAGCACCCTGCCGCTGCCGTCGACGCGCGGGATAAGCTGCTGTGAAACGATGCACTGGAGCACCGAGGATAGCTGGACGCGCACCTGCTGCTGCTGTTCCGGCGGAAAAACGTCGATAATGCGCTCAATGGTATTAGCCGCGCCGGTGGTGTGCAGGCTGGATATGACCAGATGCCCGGTCTCAGCGGCGGTCAGCGTGGCGGCGATGCTTTCGTAGTCGCGCATCTCGCCGACGACGATTACATCGGGGTCCTGACGCAGCACACTTCTCAGCGCCGAGGCGAAGGTCTGCGAGTCGGATCCGATCTGCCGCTGGTTTATCATGCACTTGTCGTGCTTGTAAAAAAACTCGATCGGGTCTTCTATCGTGACTATGTGACCCTTGCGGTGGCGGTTTATCCAGTCGATCATCGCCGCCATCGTGGTGCTTTTACCCACGCCCGTCGGGCCTGTGACAAGTATCAGCCCGCGCGTGAGCATGCACTTCGACGTGAGCACATCCTCGGGCAGGCTCAGCTCGCGCATTGTTTTAATACGCATGTGGTTGATGCGTACAGCCGCCGCATAGTTGCCGCGCTGCCTGTAGGCATTGATACGCGCGAGCGTGTCGGAACACTCGAAGTAACGGGAGAGGTCGATTTCACCGGTTTCCTCGAGCTTATTAAGCTGCTGCTCGGAAAGCAGCCAGCGAACCGCGGCCTCCGTGTCGCCGGGAGTGAGCGTAGGATATTCCTCAAGCTCGCAGAGCACACCGTTATCGCGGACAGTCGGCTTCCTGCCGGGAGTGAGGTGTATGTCAGAAACGCCTTCGGGGTATCTGCGCATGAATACAGATTGAATATCCATAGTGTTCCTGTTCTGCGATTACCATCGCCCGTCGATTTTTTGCTGTCAAATAAAGGCGAGGTGGCACCTCGCCTTTATTTGAGTATAAATATACTTAAACTATCAGTTTCTAAACTTTATCAGGTTCCGCCGCTACCGCCACCATGCAATACGTGATCAGCTTCTTGGCAAGTTGTTTTAGCGCATACATTGCCATTTATGTCCTGAAGTTCGTAAGGAGTTTTATCTGTTGGACATAAAGGTGCTTCAGCAATGTAACCCCAAGTAACTAATTCTGCAATGGTAGTTGATGCTGTTACTGTATGTTCGCCATCAGCAGCTGCGACTTGAATTGCAGAGTCTATGGTTCTTTGGTTACCTAAACACGTGTTTTTCTCTGCACTTGCAGTTACCGTATTATAAATCGGAATAGCTATCGCCGTCAGGATACCGATGATAACCACGACGACCATCAGTTCTACGAGGGTAAAGCCTTTTTTGTTCTTTTTAAGATTGAACATTTTTATGTACCTCTCCTTTTTATGGTTTTCTATAATATAGCATAATTATTCAATTTTGTAAAGAGTTTTTAAATATTTTTTCTAATAATTTCATAATTTTAGTATTTTTGAGCATTTCTGTCGAATTCGCATCAGACAATCACGCGCATCAGTTCTTCGTATGACGTAATGCCCGCCTTTACCTTTTGCAGGCCGTCGGCACGCAGCGTGGACATTCCCTCCTCCACAGCGGCGTCGTTTATATCCGACGCGTGCTTGCCTGACAGTATCAGGTCGCGTATCTTCGGCGTTATCTTCATAATCTCGTACACGCCGCGCCGGCCGCGGTAGCCGGTGTTGTTGCACGACAGGCATTTGTCAGCCTTGTAAATCGTCACGGGGTCGTCGTCGCCTGTGCCCGAGTCAAACGGGAAGTCGGGTATCAGCCGCTGCAGGTCGCGCTTGCGGTACACCTGCGGCTTTTTGCAGCTGGGGCAAAGCACGCGGACAAGTCGCTGCGCCACAACCGCGATAACCGAGCCGGCGATAAGGAACGGCTCCACGCCCATCTCCGCAAGTCGCGTGACCGTCGATGCGGCGTCGTTTGTGTGCAGTGTGGAGAACACAAGGTGTCCGGTCAGCGCGGCTTCGACCGCGATTTTCGCCGTTTCAAGGTCGCGGATCTCGCCGACCATCACGATGTCGGGGTCGCTTCGCAGTATGGAGCGCAAACCGGACGCGAAGGTCATGCCCGCGCGGTTGTTGAGCTGTATCTGGTTGATGCCCGCGAACCGGCGCTCGACGGGGTCCTCAAGCGTGATGATGTTCTTGTCCTCGCGGTTGAGGCGGGACAGCAGAGCATACAGCGTCGTGGATTTACCGCTGCCGGTAGGCCCGGTGACGAGTATAAACCCATATGGCATATTCGACGCTTCAAGGATAATATTTTCGTTTTTCTGGCTGAATCCCAGATCGTTTACCGTTATAGCCCTCGTATTGCGGGGCAGCATGCGGATCGTGATTTTTTCGCCATATACGCCGGGAAGCGACGCGATTCGCATGTCGATGATATTTTGTTCGACTTTCACCGTCGCGCGGCCGTCCTGCGGCACGCGGCGCTCGGCGATGTCCATGTTGCCGATGACCTTTATGCGCGATAAAATCGAGGCTTGCATCTTGGAGGGCTGCTGCATGACCTCATGCAGCACGCCGTCGATGCGGAACCGGACGCGCAGATATTTCTCCTGCGGTTCGACGTGTATGTCGCTGGCGCCCGTGCGCACCGCCGACTCTATCATCTGGTTGACAAAGTTGACGGCGGGTTTGTCGTCATCGGCTTCCGATTCCTGGTTTTCCTCTTCCTCTTCTTCGTCGGCGACGGTCACGTTCTGCGCCGTGTTCACATAGTTGTTGATGGCGGCGGACAGCTCCGAGTCGCTGACAATGACGGGTTTGATCGTATAGCCGGTTAAAAGCTGCAGGTCGTCGATTACAATTATGTTGTCGGGGTTCTGCATCGCGACATACAGAACGTTGTTTTCCCGCTTTATCGGGAGAATGTTATGTCTTTTTGCTTTTTCCGGCGTTATCAGGCTGGCGGCTGTGATATCGACGCCGATGTCGTTGAGCGATACCATACGGTATCCGCTTTTGACCGACATGGCGCCGGTTATGTCCTGCTCGGTGCAATAGCCGAGTTTTACAAGGATCTCGCCGAGCTTTTCATGCGATTGTTTTTGAATTTCGAGCGCTTCCGTGATCTGCTCGCGGGTCACTTTGCCTTGTGATATCAGGACGCTGCCCAGAAAAGGCACCGACGGTTTTTTAGGTATATTTGAAAAGGGTATATTATTGTCCATTCAGTTTATACATCCAATCAGGCGGGGGCGGAAGACGAGGCGGAGACGGAGGCGGACTCTGTTGCGTAGTACGCGCTTACGTTAATAGTGTAGGATAACTCGCCATCAATTGTTTTGTTGATGTTTATGCTTGTAACAGAGTAGTATCTTTCGGCAGTGGCAAGCTCGTACAGCACGCTCATCATGGTGTTGTATGTGCTTACTGCCGTGACCGTGAACGGCATTTCCATTGCAACATCGACGTCGACGCGCTTGCCAAAAGTTATTCCGGTCAGCTTTCCGTTCTCTGTAATTTTCTCGATAAACTCTATAATGCCTGCCTCGTCAGGATGAGGCGGGATTTTGGTATTAGCCTGGTCAAGCACCATATTCATCTGCGCCTCCCGCGCCTGTATGCTGCGAAGATACGCGATCTCCTGCTTCAGCTCGGTCATGGTGCTGACATTTTCGGCTATCTTTTCGTTTATATCATAAGTCATTTTTATGGAAAAAAACGTTATCGCAAGCAGCGTTGCGCAGATTAGAAATATAAACGAGATTACGACTATCCGGTTGTCGACCGGCTTGTTCAATGCGCTCATTGCGTTCATCGCTTTATTCTCCCAAATCCCAGTATATATCGTCTGCCGCCGATGCGTCAAGAACCTCTATCGACAGCTCAAACGATATGTTGTACGCAGAAGCATCGGAAGTTCCGGTCGAGTATGAGTTGTATATCCCTCCGGTCACCTCGAGCTCGTCGAGCGTTTTTATCCAGCCTGCAACGTCGGCATAGTCGAGCGCTTCACCTTTAATCTTCATCGAAGTTGAATCGGTTTTCTCGATATATTCAAGCGACACATTCTCTATGCTGATATTGTTAGGAACGGTATTTAAAATCTCCTGCAATACGCGCGGAAAAGAGGGCAGCCCCTCTGCCAGGGTTGATACATTTTTGTAGACCTGCTCGACATGGTCTTTTTTCTTCGCATAATCCGAAAGCGAGTCCAGCTCCGATTGCAGGTTTGCAACCTCGCCTGTTATATATTTAAGCTCGGACGTACGATGCAGCCTGACAAACGTCGCGAGTGATAAAAGTATCACACATATTACGGTGAAAAACAGAAAGTATATGATTAAATCGAGCCTCTGTGCCGCCTTTTCCCGTTCCAGCCGGTATTTTTCCGGCAGCAGGCTTATTCTGTACATACCGTAAATCTCCTTATATCCGCAATGCGCCAAAAATGTGTGCTTTTATTTTTCATCTGTCTATCGTTGAGCAAATGCACGCCGAGTATTTTTCCACCGGAAAATCGTCGTCGGCTTTGATGCGGGGTACCATTGTGAACATCTCAACATCCACGTTGAGGTCGGCGCTTATATCGCTGCGCGCACGAGCTATATCGACCGCCTGTGACGAGATATAAAGCGCCTCGACATCCTCGCTGTTTGTAATCCTGTAGTAGTTGACGGACGACCAGTACTCGCTTTTCAGCTGCTCCACAAGCTCGTCCAGCTTATCTGAATCGATCCGCTCGGATTTGTTGAGCTCCTCGGCAAGCGTCGAGTCAAACTGCACGCTGCGCGCCATGACGATTTTTCCGTCTTTTATGATAAGGATGTTCGCAACGTCGTTGTTGACGTTCATGACCATATATGTGCGATATTGCGCGGTGCCCTGCACTTCCGATGCAACAGTGGTAATCGTGGGCACGATGTCCTGGACAACATAAAAGCCGTATTTTGAATCCTGGATTGTGTCCACGATATTGGTGAGCATGTCGCGCTTCGCCGCTACGAGCAGGGCGCTGATTGTTGGCTCCTCAAGCGGGTTGCCTTCCTCGTCGCGGATATGTTCGTCTGTTATGCAATACGCAAGCTCAAGCTCGTTAAGCGGTATCGGGATGAAGTTCTGCGCCTGGAGCATGCAAACGTTGCGCTGTTTATCTTCTGCGACTTTCGGGAAGCTGGCAAGCCTGATGATAAGTCCCTGGTTGCTGAGCGACAGGATTATGTTGCGCGCGGTAAATTTATATGTGGCAAGCATGTCGCGGAAATATTTCATAAAAACCTCGGGCTTGGCGATCATGCCGCCCGCAATCGTGCCCTCCGGCAGGCGCGCCGAGCCGTACGCCGTGACTTTTATCGCGCCGGATGTGTTTGCGACCTGAACGGCTCTTATTTCATTTGAAAATATCTGCAGCCCGATGATTTTCTTTGAATTATCTTTCATATTTCCAGGTCATGCCCCTTCTCGCGGTTATTGATTGGTAAACGCGCGCCATGCGTCTTAGTTGCAGGGCCGGCGCCCTTTTATTACATGCCGGAATTGATGACGGCGCTGAACATTGGCAGATAGAGGGCTATAAGCATACCGCCGACCAGCACGCCGATGGTAATGAGTATAACCGGCTCAAGCATAGAGCCAAGCTGTTTGGAGGCGGTTTCAACATCCTCTTCGTAGAACTCGGCGATTTTATCCAGCATCCCCGGCAGCGAGCCGGACTCCTCGCCGATTGAAATCATATGCGTAACCATCGGCGGGAACAAGCCGCTTTCCTCAAGCGGCGTCGATATGTTCGAACCCTCCTCGATTCTGACAATCGCATTGTCGACCGCGGCGGAGAGCAGGTCGCTGCCCGCGGTGGGTCCCGCCGTCTGCAGCGCCTGAACTATGGGAATACCGCCGTCAACCAGCGTCGCAAGCGTGCGCGCGAACCGCGCTATAACCGATTTTGATATTATCGGCCCGAATATCGGCATTTTCAGCTTGATATTTTCCCAAAGCTCATGCCCGGCCTTGCTTTTGGCAAATATGACGATCGAGAAGGCTAATATCGCAGTCCCGAGCAGCCAGAAAAACCAATAATTGCGCAGGCTGGCGGACAAACCGAATATAAACTTTGAAATCAGCGGTATATTTTCCCCGGCGTATTGCTCAAACGTCGGGACCAGAAACACAAGCATGCCCACAAATATGCAAAGCGCGAACGCGCCTATGCCTTTGGGATACGATGTCGCCGACTTAATCTCGTCCTGCAGCTTTTTCTCCTTGTGGAGCTGGTTGGCAAGACGCATGAGGGTGGTCTCAAGCAGACCGCCGACCTCGCCCGCGTGTATCATGGATATATACAGGCGGTTGAATATGTTGGGGTATTGCGAAAACGCGTCGGTCAGCGTCATGCCGCCCTCGATGTTGCGGCTGATGTTGTCAAGCGCGTCTGCCAGCGTGGAGTTGACCGTCTGCTTCGCAAGCGTGGCAATCGCGCGTGTGACCGGTATGCCCGCCGATATCATCGCCGAGAGCTGGCGGGAGAAAATCGCAAGGTCGGTCAGCGTTACTTTTTTGGCGCCAAACAGGATGCTCTTCTGCCGGTCGACCGGCGTCGTCTCGTATAAATCCACGACGACAAGCCCGCGCTCACGGAGCCTGTCAAGAGCGCCTTCAATATTGGCGGCGTTTATGTCGCCTCTGATTGTCTGGCCCTGTTTGTCAATGGATTCGTATGTATAAAGCGGCATCTGCCTGCCTCCCGCGTTAATCGGTTGGTGTCATTTATTTAAAATAACTTGATAAGCCTGTCAAGTTCCTGCCTGTCAATGCAGTACTCGCACGCACTGTCATATGTGATTCTGCCTGCTCTGACAAGGTTAACAAGCGCCTGGTCCATCGTCTGCATTCCCTGCTTCTGTCCGGTCTGGATAGCGCTGTAAAGCTGGTGTTCTTTCTCCTCGCGGATCAGAGAGCGCACCGCCGGGGTGTCTATCATATATTCAACAGCCAGCGCACGCCCTTTGCCCGTAGCAAGCGGTATGAGCTGCTGCGATATGACCGCCTTAAGCGAGTTTGAAAGCTGCTGGCGGATCTGCTCCTTTTGCCCGGGCGGGAATGAGTCGACAATACGCGATATTGTCAGGGGCGCGGTCTGCGTGTGCAGTGTGGAAAACACCAAATGCCCTGTTTCTGCGGCGGTTATCGCGATCCCGATGCTTTCGATATCGCGCATCTCGCCTATCATAATGACGTCCGGGTCGTGGCGGAGCACCTGACGCAGCGCCATTCCGAAGCTATGGGTGTCGATGCCAATCTCGCGCTGCCGCACAATGGATTTTTTGTGCGGGTGCAAAAACTCGATCGGGTCCTCGACGGTGACAATATTCAGCGAGTAGTGTTCGTTTATGAAGTCGATCATCGCGGCAAGCGTCGTGCTCTTGCCGCTTCCCGTCGGGCCCGTGACAAGCACAAGTCCGCGCGGCAGACCGCACAGGCGAACCACATCCGGAGGAAGTCCGAGGGACTCAAGCTTCGGGATTGTGTAGGGCACTACTCGAATCGCAGCGGCAAGCGTTCCGCGCTGGAATATGACATTGCCGCGGAAGCGCGCGACTCCCGGCAGCGAATATGAAAAGTCAAGCTCAAGTTCGCGTTTCAGGGTTTCAATCTGTTCCGGTTTTAATATCGAGCAGATTAAATCGAAAACCTCTGTCGGCTGCACGGGCGGGTGGTCAGTCTGCACCATTTCACTGGAGATTCTTATAACCGGCGGCATCTTCGCCACTATGTGCAAATCCGAGCCGCCGCGTTCGACCGCCTCGCACAGCAGGTTGTCAAGTGAAACGGAATATGTGTTTTGATTATCTGTCATATCAGGTTATGTTATTTAAGCATTTCAACAACGGTCATGATTTTGTTATATTCAAGCTGCGTTACATTTTCTACATAGATAACAACGTAAAGTTCTCCGGAGTCGTTGTAATAGTGATCATATCTAAATACTGTATATGGGTCTATATCATTGCCCAATACATCTTTACCCGGTACACCGGATAATTTAGCAAGTAAAGCAATTCTCTTCTGTGCATATATGTCAAAATCAGGTGTAGATTTAAGCGTTTCGATAATAGCTTTCTCAATCTTTGTTTTTACATCAACGTCAATTTTATTAACAAGACTTGTTATATCATCTCTTGAGTCATTGGGATAGTAAATAACAATTTGATTGCCATTCTCATTATCGTTCGGGATATATACCAATACACCTGTGAGCTTAGCGTTATCAATAAGCTTTTTCGCTTCACCAGCTGTTATTTTCTTAAGTATAAAAGTATCAAATGAATATGTCAGCGAAGCGGTCGGTAAATCAATAGCGCTTATTGCGGCTCTCGCCTTCATATATTCGGAGTATTCGCCCATCACCCACAGGCGTTTCTGCGAGCTAGAAAGGCGTATGACCTCAAGGTTGAGATTGAGCTGACCGATAAACTCGACGGCTTTGTCAACATTGATGTAGAGCAAATCAATGAAGTACATGTCGAATTTGCCGGCTCTGGAGTTTTCAAGCGTATCGACATACGCCGCTACTTCCTGGATCTCCCGCAGCTGCGCGTCGTTCACGTTGAGATACAGGACATGCGGGTTATAGTCATAGTATAAACCGGTGGGCAGCGACATGCCGCGAAGCATTGTATTGAGCTGTTCAGCAGTTATGAAGCGACAGGTCACGCTCTTAATGCTGGCCGCCAGCATTGCGTTTTCGTTATCCTTGATGTCGACAATCCTGAGCAGCTCTTTTATCTTGTCAAAGTCAGATTCGGTGGCGTATACATACAGCGTCTTGGGATTGTCTTCGAAAATAAACCCTGTGGGCAATGACATGCTTGCTAGCACATCGTTCATCTGCTCGGCGGATATGTATGTGCATGTGACCGGTTTAAACAGTGCCAGCACTTTTTCGACTTGCTTGTCGGCATTATCCTGCGTGTCGATTATCGTAATCAGGTTGTAGATCTTCTCAAGAGTCTCATCCGTGGCATATACGTACAGGGTTTTCGGGTTGGCGTCGTATACTATCGTCACGGCGTCGACTGCCAGCTTAGACAGCGTGTCCTTCAGCAATGCGGCAGTGATAAACTGCGTCTGGACAGGCGTGAACCTCTCGACAAGCTGAGCCTCGGTTGCCGCGGCGTTTTCCTCTATATCAAGCAGTTTGATGATTTTCTCGGCGTCCGCGATGCCCTGTGCTTTGCCGCGGAGCCACATCTTGCTGCTGTTTGTGCTGATTTTTATTATCGTAACGTCTGCGTTGGCTCTGATTTGCGATTCTATAAGATCGACGGTGACGTATTTCAGCGTCTTCTCAACTATCTTTTCAGCGTCTTCATCCGCCTGTGTTTTGTCGGCAACATCGACAATCGCTTTGATGGATTTAATAGAGTTGTACTCGTTTTTCAGTGCAAAAACGTACAGCGTTTGCGGACGGCTAGATAGAATCACACCGGACGGAAGCGACGCGGCGCTCAAAATGCGCTGAAACTCGGACGCCGTTATGTGGGTAAGCTCAATTGAATAGAACGCTGATTCGGGAATTGAACCGCCGCCCGGAGCATTTTCGCGGCGATCTACCATGCTGATAAGGTTTTTGACCCGCGCGAGGTCGGCGGGCAGCCCCTGTGCCAGGAAACGGTATTCGTTGTCGCCCGAAAGCGTGGCGTTCACCGCAATATTGAATGTGGCGATCTGGCCTATAATGGTATCGGCAGTGACGTATTTAAGCGTAAATTCCGTTATCTTTGCCGCTTCGCTAAATGATTCGGAAAGTTCAAACTTTGACCCGACAATAATCGTGTTGTCCGATATGATGTACGCAAGGTCGGTGAGCTTCATCATATAGTCAAGAGCTTCGCTCACGGTTACATCCTTTAATGTCATCGTGATTTTTGTCGGCTGGCCTTTGTATATGATGTTATACCCCATGTTCAGCGCAAAAGCCGAAAGTGCGTCACGCAGGTCCGTGTTCACGAACGTGACCGACACTTTCGTCTCAAAAGATGTGAGCATGGTTGAATAATCGCCGTCGGAGGTCAGTTCCGCGGCGTCCTGCCCGGCAGAGGCACCGGTTGCCGGATTTGGTTTTTCCGTTGTCTGTGCAGCCATAAACTCAGGCTTTGCCTGCGGCTGGCTATCCGGCTGCACCGCATTACCTGCCTGCGTCGTGCCTGTACCGCTCTGGACGGCGGGAATTGTCAGCTCTGTGCCGGTGGTAATCAGATTGATATTTTCGATATTATTAAGCCGGACTATCTCATCCAGCGTGACACCGTATTTTTTAGCAATCAAGCTGAGGGTTTCACCAGATTTTACGGTGTGCTGTATGTAACTGTCGCTTTCCTGCGCAGAGCATACTGCAACAGCAGCCGAAATGCAAAGCACAGCTGCTGTTAATATAGCCGTCAGCCTCAACAACGGTTTATTATTCATAACCATTTTGTCCTTTTTAAATATAGTCCTGATTTTATTAAAATCCCGATTTTTTGAATTATGAAACCGGCAGGTTAAGCTTCAGGCATTGTTTCGATTGCGTTCGGCATGCCGCTCGGTGCGAGTGACAGAATCTCGGACGATTGATCCTTGGCAACGGTTACCGTCGATTCGGTTATCTCTGTCAGAAGCCAGCCGGTATCGCCGATCTCGTCACCGATAGTTTTGACGTATGTCATGCTTGCCGATTTCAGGATTGCGTATGACGTTCCGTCCGGATTATACATTATCCCTTCGAGCACCACAGGTGAAAGCCCGGTAACGTTAAACGGATTTTTGCCGGCCTTATCACCGGTTTCAGCGGCGCGCTCGGACATAGGCAACACATACACGAAATTTTCGTTGCCCGACACCTGCAGCGCATTATCGCCGGTGATTGATTTTACTATAAAAAATACCGTTACACCCGAGATAATAATCATCAGAGGCATAAATATAAACAAAAACAGCTTATTATGTAACACTCCGCCTCCGGACGACTTTTTTTTCACCGGAATTTTGCCATTTCCTGACATATCCGGCACCCGTGTAGGGGTTAATTTGTTTCTTCCGGTCATATTATCACGCAATTCCCTTTTTACGGTATTTGTAGTTTTAAGTAACTATTTATAAAATTAAAATTATTGTAGCACGTTTTTAATTATTTGTCAATATTTTTAACATAAAGCATTTTACTTTTATTGTAAAATATTTATCATTTTCCAGATTATGCATATATAATACGCAAT
>JAPXNL010000004.1:45008-51387 GCA_033808535.1 Clostridia bacterium | reverse complement strand
TACCTGTACTTATTATCATAATCGCAGCGTACTGGAAACACGATTACGAAGCGTATACCCTGCACCACAAATTCATATTTGCGGGCATTTGCCTTGTCTGCGTCGCTGCGTTGTCGCAGCTTGGCGGGCCGGATACATTTAAGTTAAAGGAACTGTGGGAAGCTGGTCTTGTGCGCGGTGGCGGCGGTGTAATCGGCGGTCTGGTGGGACAGACCTTGCTTAAAAGCATCGGCCGCGCCGGCATGTTGCTTGTCACAATTTCGCTTTTGATTATATTCGGGCTGTTTTTATTCGGACTTACACCGCACGCGGTGCGTATATGGATCGCGTTCAAGATGCACGAGAACAGAGAACGCCTGCGTGCCGAACGCGCCGAGGCGCAGGCTCGAAAGTTATACCCCAACAAGCCCCGGCTCGAGCCTGAGATGGCTCCCGTACCCGTTGCAAACAACGGACATACAAACGCGCCGGACGAACCCGCGAAGGCCAGACGCGCCTTCATATACGAAGGCGACGACGGCGGCGAAGGAAAGGTCAAGCGGATCGACTATGAAAACAGTCAGGTAACACTCGACGACTATGATGCCGAAAACGCCATCGATCCCGCGGCGTTCGACTCGGCGCTGCGCGACAGGGAAAATACGCAGTCTGAGGATGACAAACCGCCGTTTGATATGCCAGGCGATGATGATGAGCAAGCCGGGCAGGACATGTCGGGGATGGTTAACGAGCGTATAAAGCCTATCGGCAAAGGCAAGTCTATTAAAAAACGTGCAGACGAGAAAAATGACGGAGCTTTGCCGGGACTGCATGAGATATTCGACGAAACCGACGCGGACGGGCTTGAGCTGATACGAAAATTCAGCGAAAATCAGCGCGGCATGGGATATGTCTCGGCAGACGGAAGCCCACCGGGCGAAGCTGCCGATCCCGACGACGGGTCAGAGGCTGATTTGACATTGAACATCAGCCGCAGTGCCGCTGTTCCGGCACAGGGACAGTCAGGTCACTCCGCCCGCGCAGGACAGCCCGCGGCTGAATTGAAAAGATATGTATTCCCGCCGATTACATTGCTGCTCGCCGAACCCGCACCAAAGAACAACGATGTCAGCGAGGAGCTTCACTCAAACGCCGTCAAGCTGGTTGAGACGCTTCGCAGCTTCAAAGTGCGCACAAAGATTGTCAACGTGTCGCGCGGACCGACAATAACGAGATATGAGCTCTCGCCCGAGGAGGGCATCCGAGTTCGCTCGATTGCAAATCTGGTGGACGACATCGCTCTGAACCTTGCGACGACCGGCGTGCGAATCGAAGCGCCGATACCGGGTAAGTCCGCGGTGGGTATAGAGGTGCCGAATCGCGTTGTTGCCACGGTTTACGCGCGCGAGCTTATTGAAAACCCCAGATTTGCGCAGGCGCAAAGCAAGCTGACCGTGTCGCTCGGCATGGATGTGGCCGGCGAGCCTATTTATCTTGATATCGCGAAAATGCCCCACCTTCTGATTGCGGGCGCGACGGGCATGGGCAAATCCGTCTGCATAAACAGCATGCTAATCAGCCTGCTCTACAAAGCAACGCCCGACGAGGTTAAGCTGATACTCGTAGACCCGAAAAAGGTCGAGCTGAACATATACAACGGCCTGCCTCACCTGCTTGTGCCGGTCGTGTCCGACCCCAAAAAGGCAGCCGGATCGCTGCACTGGGCTGTCACCGAGATGGAGCGCCGCTTTGATTTGATAGAATCGGTGGGCGCGCGCGACATAAAAGGCTATAACGCCGCGACAAAGGACGACCCCGAGAAAGAGTTCATGCCGTATGTCGTCATAGTGATCGACGAGCTTGCCGATCTTATGATGACGGCGCCCGACGATGTTGAGGAATCCATCTGCCGACTCGCACAGAAGGCGCGTGCGGCAGGCATGCACCTTATCATCGGCACACAGCGCCCGTCGGTCGACGTTATCACGGGTCTTATCAAAGCAAACATCCCGTCGCGGATTGCGTTCACGGTATCGTCGCAAACAGACAGCCGCGTGATTATCGACATCAGCGGTGCAGAGAAGCTGATCGGGCGCGGCGACATGCTTTACGCACCGGTCGGGAGCATAAAGCCCATCCGCGTTCAGGGCGCTTATGTGTCCGAACAGGAGGTTGAGGCGGTAGTTTCGTTTATCAAACAACACTCCGGCGAAACCAGTTACGATTCGGAAGTCATTGATATAATCGAGCGCGAGGCTGAACGCTGCGGAGTCTCGAAAAAGGCCGGCGCGCTCGGTGCATCCGACGATGAGGACGGCGAAACCGATCCGATGCTCAAACCCGCAATCGAGCTTGCGCTCGAAAACGGGAAAATCGCCACCTCGCTTATACAGCGCAAGCTGTCGCTCGGTTATGGCCGCGCAGCAAAGCTGATCGACCGCATGGAAGAGATGGGCATCGTCAGCCCGCCGGAAGGCAAAAATCCACGCAAGGTACTCATAACCCGTCAGCAGTACATGGAAATGGTGGTCAACCGCGACGGGGAGTTATAATCTGCAAAAATGCGCAGAAGCAGCATATCCCGATAAAAAATATTTACGAAAGGGTGCTGATATAAGATGGCGCGGTTATTTGTCATTGAGGGAACCGACGGTTCAGGCAAATCTACGCAGGCAAGAATGGCAGCCGACGCGCTAAGGCGCGATGGCGTTTTTGTACGCGACATCTCTTTCCCCCGATACGGAACAACAGGCGCAACATTTGTCGAGCAATATTTAAACGGCGGACTGGGCGGAAGACCGGAGGATACCGGAGCGTACGCTGCCTCGACCTTTTTTGCCTGCGACAGGTACATCTCATACCGCACCGAATGGCGCGACGATTACGAGCGCAGGGACGGTATTATTCTTGCCTGCCGCTATACAACCGCCAACGCCGTTCACCAGCTTTCAAAGCTGCCCCGCACCGAATGGGACGCATTCCTCGACTGGCTGTGGGATTTTGAATTTGAAAAGCTGGGCATACCCAAGCCCGACGTTGTGATCTACCTCGACATGCCGCCGGAGCTGTCGGTGCAGTTTGTTTCAAAGCGCTCTGAGCAGACCGGTCAGAAGCGTGATATACACGAAACAGATTACGAATACATAAAATCCTGCCGTTCGGCTGCTCTGTACGCGGCGAGCCGTTACGGCTGGAAGGTGATACCGGCGTATGAGATTGCCGACATTGCCGATGTGTCTGGGCAACTGATACCGCGTACGCCCGAAGCCGTTCATGCCGATATAATGAAAGCAATCGGATTCGGTTCATAAACACAAAAAGATAGGAGAGATTGCGATGGTATACCTGTTACTCGCCGATGGTTTTGAAACCGTGGAAGCGCTCGCTCCGTATGATTTGATGAAGCGTGCAGGCATCGACGTAAAAAGCGTATCGATTAAAAAAGACAGGCGCGTTATCAGCGCGCAGGGTGTACCTGTCGAAGCCGACCTGTCGGTAACAGCGCTAAAAGACGCCGACCCCGAGATGGTCGTGCTGCCCGGCGGCATGCCCGGCGCCGCTAACCTTGAGCAGTCTGAAGAAGTCCGCGAGTGCCTGTACCGCGCATATTCGTCGGGCGGCTGGCTTGCGGCGATTTGCGCCGCTCCGTATGTGCTCGGCGTAAACGGATATTTAAAGGGCAAAGAAGCCACCTGCTACCCCGGATTTGAGGACAAGCTGACAGGCGCAAAACTCTCGGATAAGCCTGTCGTGTGCGACGGGAAGATAATAACCGCCGCAGGCATGGGTGTGGCACTTGAATTCGGATTTGAGATAGTCCGTGCGCTGAAAGGTGCGGAAATTGTCGGACGTATAAAGAAGGGCATAATATATACACATTAAGCTTTCAATAAGTAACGGCAGCCCGGCAAACGGGCTGCCGCCGCATAGATGTTTTGTGTCCCCTGACGCATACGCAATAAAATTATAATATTATATACAAGTTAATGGTTCAGATAAAATTCGAAAAAAACAAAATTCGTGCAGAGCTTCTGGCTCTGCGCGAGATGCTTGACCCGGCTGAGAAAGCTGCAGCAGAGGAAAAGATATTCGCGTTTCTCCGCGATATGGCAACATACCGTTACAGCGACGCGCTGCTGCTGTATTCACCGATAAAAGGCGAGCCGGATATCGACATCGTTGCCAAAGCGGCATTAGAAGACGGGAAACGCATAGCCTATCCCGTCACCGATCCGGCAAGCCGCACGATGCAGTTTTACTATATAAACAGCCCGGACGAGCTGGTGCGCGGTCATTACGGCATACCAGAACCCCCGCCAGGCGCTGTGCCGTTTACCGACGACATCAATACGCACGCGATATGCGTCGTGCCCGGGCTGGCATTTGATACAGACGGTTACAGGATCGGCTACGGCAAGGGATATTACGACCGGTATCTTTCAAATTTTTCGGGAGTAAAAGTGGGGCTGATCATGTCGCGCTTTGTGTTGCCCTGTTTGCCACGAGGCAGATATGATATGGCTGTCGACGTGATTATAACCGAGGACGGTGTGAGGCCTGTTGGAAAAGGGAAAGGTTAATGACAGAAAGGCAGCAGCCGAAAACGCCTCCGACAATCAACCCGCCGGAGCTGTTTTCTCTGCGCCGCTTTTGACGCTGTCGATTTACATCCTGCTCATTCTCTCGCGGTTTATCGACACCGAAACACTGAAATACCGCGACAACATATACCTTTCGATTATAATCCTGCAGCTAATCATCTTCATGCTGCCGGCTCTGTTCTTCTGCAAGCTAAAGGGAACAGGGTATTCGCTGCGTCTCAATCTGCGGCTGTTCCCGCCGACGCGGATTTGGTTTATAGTGCTGTCGGCGCTGACCCTGATCACAGGTTCGGCGGTCATACGGCTTGCGGAGCTGGCGTACACCGGCACGGTGGAGAGCTTTACGCTCTACGACCGGTTTATCCCACTTGCCACAATGTCCGTTTCAAATATAATCTACGTGCTCATCACGTTTGCCGCACTCCCCGCGATTACCGAAGAATTTGTGTTCCGCTCGATTATAATAAGTGAATATGAGGAGAGCGGTTACGGCGGTTTTTGTGCGGCGCTGTTGTCAGCGCTGCTGTTTGCCATGCTGCATTCCAGCATATCGCAGTTTCCGGTGTATCTGCTCGGCGGCATTATTTTCGCAGCCGTGGTAATTGTCACACGGTCGGTCTTTGCGGCGATGGCAGTGCATTTTCTCAATAATTTATATCAGCTTTTTCTGGAGCCGTATATATTTTCACTCATAAAACACCCGCAGAACATGGTGTTTCTCTCCTTTACCTGCGTGCTGCTGTTTTTGGTCTGCCTGACGCTGACGCTTGGGCAGATTGAAAAAATCTATTACATCTACGGCGTAACAGGCTGTGAGACACCCGCGTGGGTTAAAAAACGCAAAAAAACGCCTGCGCGTGCGACACTGGAGGCACTTGTTTCACCGACCCTGCTTATGTGCGTGCTGGTATTCGCTATAGTTACCCTTGGTATTTCGGAGAATATTTAGCGATGGATTATGAAAACCCTCAAAACGGCATGACAAATAACGGTCAGGGAATGCAGGACGAACACCGTCCCGTCCCCCGCCGCGCCGCCCGCCGTCCTGCGCAGAACAGGGCGGCTAAAAATCAGGCTGATGAAGCCGGGCGTGCGGCAAGGCGCAGCCCGGTCCGCATACCGCCGGTCGGCGATATCAAAGCTGCGCAGGACTCAGACTCTTCTCATCAGAATCAGCAGCCCATGCGGAAGGCGCAGCAGGATGCCCGCGGCTATCCGACAGGCTCTGACCGCAGGTCGAATGGCGCAAATGAAACCGGAAGCGCTTCACGCCTGCCGGTTTTAAATCCCCGCGAGCAGCTTGAAATGCTCGAGCTAAACAAAGCGAGGCGCACGGATATTGTACGCCGCAAGCCATCAAGCCCGGACTCATCCCGCGTTGTGAGCGCGCCCCTGCCGCGCGATATACAATTTGAAACTCCGGAAATCGATCCGGAACTACTCAGGCGCAGCGCTGTCGAGCGTCAGATTGAAGCAGGCAGACGGCGTGAGAATCCTTCCAAACCCGAAGAAGCCGCGAAAGGCACGTCGGTGCAGAGCAGTGCCGTCAAATCCGTCGCCCGCCCGTCAAAGCCACTGCCTAAGCGCTCCTCAGACTCGTCGTACAATGGCAGGGTGAGAATCGGGTATAAGCGCGCGGACGAGTTTTTGCCTGAAAAGCTCACGGTCACACCCGACAGGCGCGTGATAACCGACGCCGACAGGCACAGTTTCATCGAAGGTCGCGATCCGGCGGAAGAGGAGTTTGATGCCGCAGACGAAAATGAGCCGGCAAGACGCGGCTCGGCGCTGTCGAGCCT
>JAPXNL010000004.1:34436-44998 GCA_033808535.1 Clostridia bacterium | reverse complement strand
AGCCTGCTCAAGGCGATAATCTATATTGTGTTTGTCCTCACATTATCGGGTTTTTTAAGCTATTTTATCATTTCGATCGGCAACGACCTGTTCGCATTCGTAAAATCCGATGAGGAGATCACAGTAAGCGTACCTGAATACGCGACAATTGACAACATCGCTGATATACTCACGCAAAAGGGAATAATAAAATATCCGTACATCTTTAAAATATACGCCATGGTGCGCAAAGACGACGGAGCGTTTGTTGCGGGTGAATATGTTGTTAAGCCTTCGATGAGCTATGACCAGCTTCGCACCGCTTTGAAAGGCCCCGTCGAGGAGCGCAAGCAGATTTCGATTACCATACCCGAAGGCTATACGGTGGATGAGATAATCGACCTGTTTGTAAATGAGTACGGCATAGGTACCCGTGAAGGATTTATAAACGCCATTGAAAACGCCGATTTCGATTACTGGTTCCTTGAGGAGCTCGAGCCCCAAAAAGGCCGCAAGTACAGGCTGGAGGGATACCTGTATCCTGACACCTACTATTTCTTCACTGACTGGAGCGAGGAGAGCATCCTGAGAAAGTTCCTCAATAACTTCCACTCTAAGTTTAACAAGGTTTTTAAAGAGCGCTGCGAGGAGCTTGGCATGACCGTCGACGAGCTTATCACACTTGCGTCGATGATCGAGGCGGAAGGGAAGTTCACATATGAGTTCGGAGCGATTTCGGCGGTCTTCCACAACCGTATGAACAACCCGTCGGTGACCGGCGGCAAGCTCGAGTCAGACGCGACAATCCAGTATATACTGCCCGAGCGGCACGAGGAACTGACGGCAGAAGACCTGGCAATTAATTCGCCGTATAACACCTATATGTATGCGGGGCTTCCGCCCGGACCGATTACAAACCCGACGATAAACGCCATATACAGCGCTATGTACCCCGACGAAGTAAACTACTACTATTTCGTCGCGCGTCCCAACGGACAGAACCTGTTTGCGACAACTTATCAGGAGCATCTGGCAAACAAACAACAGGCTGCAAACGAAAGAGCAGCTATGAAAAAACAGTAAAAGTAAAAAAGCCGAAGGCGTAAGTCCTTCGGCTTTTTCTATTAGCAGACGTTTGCGGAAATCTGTCAGGCTGATTTTTTCATAGTATCCAGTGCGCTATGGTAAGCATTGAAGGCATTGTCGACCGTCTTGTTTGACAGGCGCGGCGTTATAAGGCTGACGACCGGCACTATGATGAGCGACGCAATCATGGCTGCAGCGCCGGCAAATGAAGCCGTGGCAAACTTCAAAAATACGTTGCTGACTATAAGTCCTACCGCGAACAGCATGCTGACCCAGCAGGCGAGTTTTGTAGTACGCTTCCAGAACAGGCCGTAAATAAACGGGCCGAGGAACGAGCCTGCGAGCGCGCCCCAGGAAAGGCCCATCAGCGTGGTAATCATGCTGCTCGGATAAGCGGCGATGAGCACCGACAATATGATAAACATTACGCAGAATGCGCGTATCATAATAAGGGCAGTCCTGTCTTTGATTTTATCTGTAAAGCTGCCCATAAAGTCGCGCACTACCGTTGACGATGAGGTGAGCACAAGCGCAGCAAGCGTCGATATCGAGGCGGACAGCACCACCAGCAGCACTACGCCGATGAGGATGTCTGGCAGTGTTTTAATGAGCATAGTGGGGACAATGTCGTCGAATACGACTTTATCGGCGCTGTAGAAAAGCCGGCCGAACCCGCCCATGAAATATGCTCCGCAGGCGATGAACACGGCGAACACAGTTGAGATAACCGTGCCGAGCTTAATCGAGCGCTCGTCCTTTATCGCGTAAAACTTATGTATCATCTGCGGCATGCCCCAGACACCGAGGCTGGTTAATACCACAACCGAAAGCAGGCCGAGCGGGTCCGGGCCGAATATCGAAGTGAGCGCGCCGTTTAAACCCGGGTTTATTTCGCTCTCGAACTGCGACAGCTTCTCAAGCGACGCCATAAATCCGCCGCCGCCCGCGAGGACCGTGCCAACGATTAAGACTATGCCGACAAGCATAATTATTCCCTGCAGGAAACTGTTGACCGCAGTAGCCATATAACCGCCTGCGACGACATAGATTGCCGTCAGCACCGCCATGCCGATTATGCACCAGATAAACGGTACGCCGAAGGTTATAGCGAATATGCCTGCAAGCCCCTTGTAAACAGATGCCGTATAAGGCACAAGGAATATTATGATGATAAGCGCGGACACCAGCTTTAAGCCGGAGCTGTCATATCGCTGCTTGAAAAACTCTGGCATTGTGCTTGCGTTAAGGTGTTTTGTCATGACTCGGGTGCGCCTGCCTAAAATTACCCATGCAAGCAAGCTGCCGATGAAGGCGTTGCCTATGCCGATCCACAGCGCCGAAACGCCGTACATCCACCCGAACTGACCGGCATAGCCGACAAATATCGTGGCGGAGAAGTATGTCGTTCCATATGCGAACGCGGAAAGCCACGGCCCGACATTGCGTCCGCCCAGCATAAAGTCGCCCGTGCTTTTCGCCGATTTGCGGTACATAAAACCTATCAAAGCCGTAACAGCGAAAAACAGGACAATCAGAATGATTTTCCAGAACAAAATTTTGTACCTCCGGTATTTATAATTGCGATTTGATTATAATATTGTTTACAGTTAATAGCCGGGCGGGAAAGTAAAACAAAAAAGCCGCCTCTGTTTCAGAATTCGACAATCCTGAAACGAGGGCGGCTGTTAGTCCGCGGTACCACCTCGGTTTTTAACTCAGCGGGTACATTATAATACCCCCGCCGGTGTAACGTCCGGCGAATACGCCGCCTCCTACTCCGCATTGCAGCGTTTCAGCGCGGAGGCTACCGGAAGGTATCCGTCAAAGCCCGACTTTGCGCCTCTCACCAACCGGCAACTCTCTGTAAGCCGTGTGCTTTGCCGTTAAACGCTCGCGTTTATTTCCGGTCACAGCCCATGATAAAATATGTTGCTGTGATTATAACAAACTAAAGCGGTCTTGTCAATACCTATTTTACATTTAACAATACGGAAATATATTATCTATATAATTGTTAATATACGTTAATAATTATACTAATAAAGATATTGATTTAAGCGTATGATGTGGTATAATATTCTCTGCTCTAAAACTACTACATAATTGTGAGGGTTCATAACAAGTATTCATGGAAGCAGACGTTTACGAAAAGATCAACAAAATCGTTTCAAACCAGCTGCGCGCCGAAACCGACACTGTAGATGAAGATGCCGACATTTTCGAGGATCTGGGAGCCGATTCGCTCGACGTGGTTGAAATCCTGATGGCTGTGGAGGAAAGTTTCGGCATAACAATTCCGGAAGAAGATGTCGCAGACATCCGTACGGTGCGTGAGTTTGCTGACTACATTGAAAGTCGGATTGAAGAATAACGTGTGACCGACTACAGACAGAATCTAAAATTTTAAAATAGCCGGTAAAATATAAACCGGTACAGAGCCGCCTGAACGGGATGTACCCGAACAGGGGCTTATTTTTTATTTTTATAAGGTTGTTGCGCAATTTGACAACATTCGCGCGGCAATTTTTATAGAATATAAAAAAACAAATGCGGAGAAATAAAAAATGTATACGGCAGATTTAAAAACTGAATACGATATACAGTCGCAAACGCTGACGCTGATTATTTCGGGTGAAATCGATCACTACTCGGCGTACAACCTGCGCGAAAAGGCAGACAGAGAGATCGTGGTGCGGCGTCCCAAATCATTGGTGATCGACCTGTCGGATGTCGCATTTATGGACAGCGCCGGACTGGGATATATTCTCGGTCGCTTTTCAAGGGCACAGACAGTGGGCGCGAGCACATCAGTCAGAGGTGCTTCTGACCATATACTTCGCATAATGCGGCTGGCAGGCGCGGATAAATTTATGAAAATAATCAAATAGAAATACCAAAAGATTTATAGTCAAACAACTATTTTAATAAATTTTTCCGAAAGGACAGAAAGTCATGAAAAACAAGCCGGTTAACGAAATGAGGCTTGAAATTAAATCAAACTCGATTAACGAAGGCTTCGCGCGCTATGCGGTTTCGGCGTTTGCGGCGCAGCTCGACCCGACGGTTGAAGAACTGTCCGACCTGCGCTGCGCGGTGTCGGAAGCGGTTACAAATGCCATTATTCACGGCTATCGCGACAGACAGGGCATTGTGTACATAACCGCAAAATATTTTGAGGATCGGACAGTGCGCATCAAAGTGGCTGACAAGGGCGTGGGCATCGAGAATATTGAGCTTGCGATGCAACCGCTCTACACAAGCGACCCAACCGGCGAACGCGGCGGCATGGGCTTTGCGGTGATGCAGAGTTTCACCGACAGCCTGACCGTACGCTCAAAGCCGGGCAAGGGAACAACAGTCACGATGATAAAGAAATTTTCGCCCAGAAGACAATAAAAGGCGTTTGCGTGCTTTGTCCGGCACAGAATTTGCCGGAAAAACGCCGTTGCGCCTGATTTAGTAATATGCAAACATACGATAAATCGTACAATTCGGAACTGCTTGCCCGGGTGAAAAACGGCGACCAGCAGGCGCTGGACGAGCTTGTGACACTCAATCTCGGACTGGTTAAAAGCCTTGCGCTGCGTTTCCGTGACCGCTGTCTGTGCGGAGGCCGGGCAGTAGAATACGAAGATCTGGTCCAAATCGGCACAATTGGAATGATAAAGGCGGCGCGCAGCTTCGATCCGTCATTCGGAACTGCGTTTTCAACTTATGCCGTGCCGCTTATCGTCGGCGAGATCAGGCGTTTTCTGCGCGACGACGGATTGATCAAAGTCGGGCGCATGACGAAAAAGATCGGCGCAGACATCGCGCGCCGCCGCGAGGAGTTCATAGCAGAGCACGGGTGCGAACCGCATGTGTCCGAGCTTGCCCGGGTGTGCGGACTTCCCGAAGCGGAGGTCGTGTACGCGATGGAGGCGGTCGGCACAGTGCGCTCGCTCTCGGAGTCGTCGGGCGACGACGACAGCCTGACACTTGAGAGCATGCTGTCTGAGGAAGGCGGGGAGATCGATTCTGCCACGGATAAAATCGCGTTAAATCAGGCGATCGCGGAGCTGCCCGAGCTGTGGCAAAAGATAATACACCTGCGATTTGAACGCGAACTGTCGCAGCAGCAGACCGGGCGCATACTCGGACTATCTCAGGTAAAAATATCGCGCGAGGAAAAGAAAATTTTAAGCAGGCTGCGCTCGGCACTGTGATGAGCATCAGTGCCGGGCGTGCCGCTTTTAGCTGCGGGTTTGAAAAAAAGCGAAAAAGATATTGACAAACGGAGTATTATATGTTATAATACCGAACGTTGCAGGATAAACCTGATGTGCTGGTGTGGCTCAACGGTAGAGCAGCTGATTTGTAATCAGCAGGTTGATGGTTCGAATCCGTTCACCAGCTCCACTGGCAGTTAAATCTGCAACACCCGCCGCGAAGGCGGCGGGAACTGAATATGGGAGCGTTCCCGAGCGGCCAAAGGGGGCAGACTGTAAATCTGTTGTCACTGACTTCGGTGGTCCGAATCCACCCGCTCCCACCAAGTAAGCCTGACAAGCGTTTTTGCACCCTGTCAGGCTTATTTATTTGTGTTAAAAATTCGAATAATACAGCTTTAAGCAAACTGTTTTTGTCAGCATTTTGAGTATTTTTTAATAATAGGGTTTGGAACCTGCACGGGAACCTTAAAAAAGTAAGCGCTCGCTTTAGCTTGCAATTTCTGCGGCACCCGGCTTTTTTTCATCTTGCAAAACATAAAGCGGTAAACCGTGATTTTTCGGTCTACCGCTTTTAAGTAAGTATGTTACTTTTCCTTATAAAACAGCATGCAGTGGCAATATCCTTCAAAGTTCGGGTCGGCGATCTGGTCGCGGAACTCCTTGCACTTGCACTTGTTGTCCTCGGTTTTCTCAAGACGGCAGGGGCAGTAGCCGCCTTTTTTCTTGAGCCCTTCAAGAATCGCCTTGACGACTTCCTTATCCTCATTTAGACGTACTTTCATGTAAATTTCATCTCCCTTGTTTATTCCTGATGACATTTATAATATCAATCGGTTTTTGTCCCGCTCCGCGGCGTAAGTTATTAACCGACACCTGCGAGCTTTCTTTGCTGAAAAATCTCCTGTCCGTGCTGCGAGCTGCATTGCAGGTAACATCAGCTATCAACTTTTTGCTGCTGCAATCCATAGAGATAAATCATACTTGACATTTTTTCTTCTAATAATAAAATAATGAGTAATGGTGCATTGTCGCCGGGGGTGCCGATACTAATAACTTAGCTGAAGTCCCGGTCTTGAACGGCAATGCGCCATTTTTTCATGGCTTGCATGGCAAGACAGGCGTCAGCAGAATCTATGCAACCGCGTCAAGGTATTCAGACAACCACTGCCTAATAATATCATATACAGGGCAGGGAAATCAGTAACCGGGTTACATTTCTAAAGTGTTTAAATTATGATATATACACTATAAAGCATAAATGTGAACCTGATTGTAACATACGATATTTTTTAGTGAAATTTTATATATTGCTTTTACCGTATCCGTTGCGGCTGATTTATTAATAATAAATCAACTGTTGAAAACATAGCTGCAATGTGATATAATTCTGTATTATGAATAAAATAATAGATGCACACGTACACACATATCCTGAGTCCGTTGCCGAAAAAGCGGCAAAAAATCTGGGGGAATTCTACGAATTTACGGTTCAGTGCACCGGCACATACGACGACCTTGAGCGTCAGGCGAAAGAAACCGGCACGGCCGGATTCTTTTTGCTGGCTGTGGCAACTGCGCCGAGACAAGTTGAGAAGCTCAATTATTCCACTGCGGAGCTGGTCGATTATTCGCGTTCGCGCGGCTTTGAAGCCATTGGGTTCGGGGGGCTGCATCAGGACTTTTCCGATCTGCGGGGAGAGGTCGCGCGCTGCGGTGAACTCGGGCTTGCGGGCATAAAAATCCACCCCGATATACAGGGCGTGGACATTGACGACCCGCGGCTCTTACCGGTGTATGGAGAGCTTGAGTCGCGCGGGCTGAAACTGTATCTGCACATGGGTGACGACCGGCCGCAATACAGGTTTTCCCGCCCGTCGCGCCTGGCAAAGGTGCTCGATATGTTTCCGGGACTTGTTGTCATCGCCGCACATTTCGGTGGTTACAGAGCGTGGGACGAAGCGCGCGATCACCTCTGGGGCAGAAAGAACGTCTGGTACGATGCTTCAAGCACGCTGTGGGACGTAAGCACGGAAAGAGCGCTTGAGCTTATCCGCGGATGCGGTGTGGAAAACGTGATGTACGGTACGGATTATCCTGTTATGCGGATTGAAGATCATCTGGCGCTGTTTTCACAGCTCGCGCTGACTGAAGAAGAGCGCACCGCAATACTTTACGATAATGCCATGCGCTTCATGTCGCTCTGTGAGCGTAATGCCTAAAAACCCGTTATTTTCAGTCTCTATTTTATATAGTCAATATACTGTAATATATAAGCCTGATTATTGACAAAATATTGAGCGAGTGTTATAATTGTAATGATTTTGCAATTGAGCCGTACAGATAAATCCACGTCTGCAGTATGTCAATTAACCTGTACCCGCGCGGGAGGAACGGATCAGGGCGTTATGGCATAAAAAATACCAAAACAGATCGCGGAAATTCTGACGCGGCGCATAATACATAATAATACTATACGGTAAAACCGGGAAAGAGTTTGTTGCATTATGGAACTGAACCTGTCCGTGATTTATGCGTTTTCATTTTTAGTCACTGCAATTGCATTTATATTTGCAGCGTATCTCTTTATCTGGGTCAAAAAGCAAAAGGCAACAAATGAAACTATAATAAAAATCTCGGAGTATATAAAATCCGGCGCCAACACCTTCATCAGGAAGGAATACAAACTGCTTGCAATATTTGCGGGCTGTGCGGCGCTGCTTATTTTTGTCTTTTTGCCCAGTCCCGTTTGGGTGGGCAGTCCGCTTCGCAATCTGACAATGGCTGTGGCGTATATTTGCGGCACGATTATATCGGCGCTCGCCGGTAAAATCGGCATAATCGTCGCAACCTCCGCTAACTCGCGCACAGCCGAGGCTGCCCGCGACGGGATCAAGCCGGCGTTTCTCATCGGATTCCGCGGCGGTGCGGTTATGGGACTTGCGGTTGTCGGGTGCAGCCTGCTGGGCGTGACCGCGGCTCTTGCGCTGATCGGCGACTCAACGGTGCTGCTTGGCTTTTCCTTCGGCGCAAGCTCGCTCGCTCTGTTCGCAAAAGCAGGCGGCGGCATATTTACAAAGACCGCAGACGTTTCCGCCGACCTTGTGGGAAAGGTTGAGCTGGGTATTCCCGAAGACGACCCGCGCAACCCGGCGGTTATCGCCGACAACGTGGGCGACAACGTGGGTGATGTCGCCGGAATGGGCGCGGATCTGCTCGACTCAAACGTAGCCTCCATGGCGGCGGCGCTGGTACTCGCAGAGTCGCTCGACAGCGCAGCCGGCGGTAACGGCAATGTCGGAATGGTGTTTGCGTATGCCGCAATTGGACTCTTATCCTCGGTGCTCGGCATCGCTTCCGCGCGTATTGGCAAGAAGGGCAGCCCCACACGCGCGCTCAACAACTCCACTTATACCACATCGGCTATTTTCCTGATTCTGACCGCAGCGGCAACCGCGCTGTTCGAAGGATTTTCTTGGCGCATCTGGGGTGCGTCTGCCGTCGGTCTTGCCGTCGGCGTTATTATCGGTATCACAACGAACTACTTCACCGACGATACAAAGCCTATAGTTAAAAAGGTTGCGCGTGCCTCAAAGACAGGACCTGCGTTTACAATTCTGTCGGGCACATCATACGGCTTCATATCGACAATGCCCGCGATGGTCGGTATTGCAATCTCTGCCCTTGCGGCATATCTGATCTGCGAGCCGATGGGCGAAGGATATGCCATGTTCGGCATATCGATGTCGGCTGTGGGCATGCTTTCGATTGTGGGCATGATAATTGCAAATGACGCATACGGCCCCATTGTCGACAATGCGCGCGGTCTTGCCGAGATGGGCGGCTACGATGAAAAAACAATCAGCGTTGCAGATGAGCTTGACAGCGCGGGCAACACAGTAAAAGCCGTTACAAAGGGATTTGCCATCGGCGCCGCCGGTTTGACGGTTATTTCACTGCTCGGAGCTTATATGTCCGAGGTCAACCACGCGCTCGCCGAAGCCGGCAAACCGCTTTTAACCGGGTTTGACATCATGGATCCGACCGTATTTTTCGGCATACTTGTGGGTGCATCCATCCCCGCAGTTTTCTCCGCGATGCTGATACTCGGTGTTGACCGTAACGCACAGAGAATGGTTGCCGAAATCCACCGCCAGTTCAAGGAAATCCTCGGTCTGCGCGAAGGCAAGCCCGGTGTTGTGCCGGAATATGACAAGTGCATTGAAATTGCGACAACGGGCGCACTGCGCGAACTCATTCCTGCCGGACTGATGGCTATCGTGACAACACTCGCCGTCGGGCTTATCGGCGGAGTCAGTGCGATCGGAGGTTTCCTGCTTGGCAATATAATAAGCGGACTGCTGCTTGCGCAGTTCATGTCAAACTCCGGCGGCCTGTGGGATAACTCGAAAAAGTATATCGAGTCGGGCGAGGAGGGCGGCAAAGGCTCGAATGCGCATAAAGCCGCCGTCGTGGGCGATACTGTAGGCGATCCCTATAAGGATACTGCCGGCCCGTCTATAAACACACAGATCACCGTCGTCTCGCTTGTGGCGTCGCTGATGTCCGGCATATTTGCCGTATTTTCACTTTTTGGCTGATCGGAGTATCAAAAATTAATGGAAATTCTTTACAGCAACCTTTTTAACCTCACACCCCAGCAGGTTGTGATGTGGGGTATCGGCGCCCTGCTCATTTTCCTGGCAATTAAAAAAGACATGGAGCCGTCGCTGCTCCTGCCGATAGGATTCGGCGCGATAATAGTCAATCTGCCAATGTCGGGCGCCGTGGACCAGCTGATAAACAGCGTAACCGAGCACGGCCCGATCAGCACACTTTATTCTGCCGGTATCGCAAATGAGCTGTTTCCGCTGATACTTTTCATCGGTATCGGCGCGATGATCGATTTCGGACCGATACTGACTAACCCGAAACTTATGATTTTCGGCGCGATGGCACAGTTCGGCATATTCTTTACACTGTGCACCGCCTCGATGTTCTTTGAGCTCAACGACGCGGCGTCGATAGCGATAATCGGCGCCGCGGACGGCCCTACCTCCATAGTTGTTGCGCAAAAGCTCGGCTCGAAATACATAGGGCCGATAATGGTTGCCGCATATTCCTATATGGCGCTTGTGCCGATTATCCAACCGCCGGTTATCAAGCTGCTGACGACAAAGAAAGAGCGCCTTATCAGGATGCCGTATCAACAGGCGCAGGTGTCGAAAATCACACGCATATTGTTCCCGATAATAATCACCATGATTACAGGAGTTATTGCTCCTCAAT
>JAPXNL010000004.1:0-34426 GCA_033808535.1 Clostridia bacterium | reverse complement strand
GCCTCCCAGATGCAGGCAGAACAGTTTTTAAAGCCGGACACGCTTCTGATACTGTTCCTCGGCCTTGTAGCATTCATATTTGACACGGTGGGCGGCGTGCTGTTCGCAAAGTTTTTGAATCTTTTCCTCAAAGAAAAGATAAACCCGATGATAGGCGCCGCAGGCATCTCGGCGTTCCCGATGGCAGGACGCGTGGTGCATAAGATGGGCCTGCATGAGGATAACCAGAACTTCCTGCTTATGCACTCCATCGGCGTCAACGTATCGGGGCAGATCGCATCGGTTATCGCAGGCGGTCTGATCCTCAACTTCTTCATGGGAGGTTAAAAGCATGACGTTTAATCCGTTTGCGTTTGTCGAAAATTTGTATTATATGGGAGTCGGCATGTTCGGTATCGCAGCCGTTATAGGCGTGATAATCGGCGTGACAATTCTCTTGAATAAAATTACGGCACCAAAAAACAAGTAAAATAATAAATCCGCACATCAAAGCGATGTGCGGATTTTAGTTTGAAGACAAAGTCCACCGCGACAGGTGAATTATGTTGTATTTAGAAAAATACAAAATCCCGGCTGTTTGAACAAATGCTGTACCATTGAGCCTACACAAGAAAAATTTAAGTTAATTCTTCGGTTTTTATATAGTAATATACCAAAGACTTTGTAGTAATCGCATTGCTTATAGTCAGATCGGGTATATAATTATGCGCTCCGAATACTAAATAATCATCGCTTACATAACCCATATAATGTTTTCCTTCTTCCAAACAATCAACATAAATGATTGTTTCTTTATTTATATCATAAAATAATGGAAAATCGTTAGACCATCCATCCCAGGTAATAAATGAATCGGTACAATAAATTTCATCAATGTTTGTGGTACTCTCAATTATCGGTATTGAATTCTTTCCATCATAATACATGATGCCATCTTTTCCAAAGTTTTTATATCCTACAACTATATTGGGTGAAGCATATATTTTTACGTAATCAGAACCGAGATATATCTCCGGCATATGACTGTTTAAATTTTTTATTAAGTACTCTTTTTTGTTATCATCATAGCTTAACCATGAAATTCCCTTATATATAAATGGCTCTAATCCCCATTTTTCATCAATCAATTCAAGTTTTTTATTTAGAATATCGTACTTATATAAATTTATATATGCCTTTTTGTCTATATACTTTTCAGTGAAATATACATTTGCACCTTCTAAAATAATTCTGTTAAAATTCCAAGAATACATATACCCATTTTCATCGCGGGAATAGGTAAGAATTTTTTCGTTAGCACCGGTTTTAATGTTATAGCAATTGAGAGTAACTTTCAGCCAATTGGCATTCTCATCTTCTTGCCAGATGAGATAATCATCGTTTACCGCACGAATTGCGATTTGATATTCTCCAGTGTATGAAAAAATGATTTTCTGTGTGCCATCGTCCATATTATACTGTAAAACATTATTTGCACCGTCTTTTTCAATAACGTGAAAATATAAATATTGTTTATAAACTTGAACCAAACCACGCTCTTCGTATTCTAATATTACTTTATTAAATTGTTTTCCGCTGTAAATATCAGTAAAATTAGAAATACTTTTATATAAATGTAATGTATATTTTTGATTATGTATTTTCCCGCCTTCATAATCAGAATATGAAATATCTTTATCAATCTTTAGCGGAGTATATTTATTGAATATATGCGTGTCGATTCTTTCTACATTTGAGAGTTTATTATTTGCGGTTGTTTCCTCAAATATTTTTTCAGACTGATCTGACATTGTTGTATCTTGATGGACATTATCATCATTTGAGCATGAATAAAGAAGCATAAATAAGAACAGGCAAACAATCGTTAATAATCTCATAATCACAGCCATCACCCCCACCAATATGATAACATTATATTAAACGACCAAAAAGAAAAATGCAAATAATTTATCATAGTTTTACTGATGTCGTAAATTTTCATCAACAAATAGACTGCTGAATATAGTAATAACACCTTAGCGTAGTCTTGAAATCTTTTGTTATCTCAAGTGTCTACCCTAAGGGGATTATAACAGCTTAACTGAACCCGCGCATTGCTTTGATGAGCGGATTTTCTTTTTGCTTTATTTATGCAACCTAGAAGGGTATCGGTTACTCCGGTATTTTATAATACTTATCGCGTATAAGACTGACAAGCGCATCTACCGCGTCGGCATCGTAGAGTGTGCCTTTGTGCGCCGTAAGCTCCTGGAGAGCAGCTTCAGGTCCCAGCGCCGGTCGGTACGGGCGATGGAAGTTCATCGCCTCAAACACGTCTGCAACGCAAACAATCCTCGCCTCAAGTTTGATTTCGTCGCCGCGCAATCCATACGGGTATCCGCTGCCGTCGAGCCGTTCGTGATGCTGCAGCGCTATCTCAGCCACCGGCAGCAGTAAGGGAACATCCTTCAGTATCTCATAACCCTGAACAGGGTGTACCTTTATGTAATCGTATTCGACCTTAGTCAGTTTATCGGGTTTAACTAAAAGCTCACTTGGGATGGAGATCTTACCTATATCGTGCACAATGCTCGAGCGGTAAACCAGCGCGCACTTATCCTCGGGAAGACCCAGCTCAGACGCGATAGCAAGCGCGATCTGCGCCACTCTGCGCTGGTGACCGAACGTATAAAGGTCGCGCTTTTCAACCATCTTTGCTACCGCAAGCAATGTGCCATCGACAGTGGATTCAAGCAGGGCAGCCTTGCCGGCAATTTCTGTCCGATAATTTATATTGTCCATCGCGATGGCGGCTGTATCGGCGATGACCTGGAGTGTTTTGATTTGCTCGGTTGTAGGCTGTGTTTTTTCAGCCCAGTAGCAGCCTATCGCGCCGATGGGATCAACCGTCCGGATGGGTACTATAGCAAGACTGCGTACAAAAGTGCCTTTATAAGGGTCAATCGTTGTTCTGCTGTCATTGTATATGTCCTCGACAACTGCCGGAACACGGTTTTTTATGACCCATCCGCTTAAGCAGATGTCTATCGGCAACTTTTTGCCTTTCCACAAAGGCGCTATCGCGTTTTCCTCAGCATAATAGCACATATCGCCGTCGCGAAGTATAAACGTTGCGCCGTCGGAACCGGTCAGCAAACGAACCGAATGGCGTACTATGTCCATCATCGATTTGAGGTCTTTAGACGCCGAAAGCTCCTGCACCACCTTCAGAAGTTTGTCCATCGACTGTGTGAACAGTGAAGCATCTGCATAATCCGTAGAAGACTTTAAACTTTGTGTGTCATTCATTATATTCACCGTAATCCCAGCATGAGCTATGTAATCATTACGATATTATATACTAACAAAGTTTTAACATCAAGATGTTTTACAATAATTTTACATAAAATGATTTTCTTATATATTTAACGCCGTCAAAATTCTCCGTACTGCGTCACTTCAAACCCAAACATTTTATAGCAGGCGGAATATAATAAATGTGACGGAGCTCAATTAAAAGCGAGGTACATATAAAATGATCAGAGGTTTCGACCCGCGCGGCGATATGTTTCGCTGCGGCAGGGCAATGTGCATAAACAATGCAAGAGTCGAAAATGTATCATTGAACCGGGACGGTCGAACCGGTTCGATGACCGTATCGTACGTTTCAAGAAAACGGGACGGTTCGTCGGAAATAAGCACACTGATACTTAATGTAAGCGGAGAAACAGCGCTTGTGATCCAGGCAGGCAGTCCCGTGTGCCTGTGCGATGTACGCCCCGGTATGTGGGCTGACGTTCAGTTTTCGTTGCAAATGACACCCCGCATACCCCCGCGCGCCAATGCTATCAGAGCAGTGATACGGCAGCAGAGAAGACCCGGTCAGCCGCGCCCGCCGCGTCCGGAGCAGCCCGGAGGACGTCCCCAGAGAAGAGTAACGACAACTCGCGTGGTTTCCGTCGACCCGCGCGGCAACAGGCTCGTAACCGGGATACCGCAAAATGTAAACCGTCAGTTGGTGTTTATTGTTTCGCCCAACACAAGGATCCTTGACCGGCGAAACAGACCAATCAGACTCACAGATATTCGTCCCGGTCAGCGCGTTCGCGTCACTCACGCAATTTTCCAGACCCTGAGTATCCCGCCTCAGTCGCCGGCGTATGAAATACGCGTGCTGTAATAGCTATACATATAAAAGCGTTCGGAGCCGCATTTCGGCTATCCGAACGCTTTTTATATCACTACTTTGCAATCACATACTGCAGGATTGCAGGGGTATCTCCATCGTCTTTTGCAGTAAAGAAATATCTGGCCGTCGCACCGCGCAGCGTGAGTTTGCCAGACTTGACACGCACGTCCACGGCGCGTGATTTCACAGTCTGCGCTGTAAATGCGCCTTTTGCGTCAAGTGGTCCGACATGACGGAAGGTAATACCTGACACTGTCGCCTCACCGCCGCGGATGAGCAGGGCGGCGGAACTGCCGACCGGCGACACATTGGCGCAGAAGCCCTGAAGCGTCAGTTTGCCCGATAAAAGCGTTACCAGATACGGCGGCACATAGTTATAACTTGACGCTGAGCTTGACACCAGCGCGACCTCGCTGCCTTCATCGGCGTCTATGTGGATGCCAGCATTTCCGACCTTTGAGCTGCCTGGCACAATGTCGTCGGCGAAGTTCAGCATCCTCAGCGGGGTATCGTATTTGCCGGTAACATACAGCCCGACGACCGAGCCGTCGACACCGCTGCCGCACAGCCGCCCGTTGAACCCGCCGGTGAAGCGCATTCCGACCGCTGCACGGTAGTTGAAAGCGTACAACACAGTTTCGTCGGTCGTCTTGCCGAAAGTGTAAGCCGTGAGATTTGAAACTATGTATTCAATCAGGGCGGGGAACATGTCTGAGGAGCCGAAGCTGCCGCTTGCATCGGTCAGCTTTGTGCCCCATACGGCTGTGTAGAATGTCAGGTTGAAGTGCGTGTTTATAATCTTTCCGGCTGTACTCGAGCCGTCAACCGATATACCGTTTTTGAGTATGCAGCCTGTGACATTCTCAACATAGTGCCCGCCTGAGTCGTGCGACGCCATGTCGATCGCTTTATAGCAGTTTCCCACGCAGATATTGCGGATATATGCGTTTTTGCCTGCGACGCGGATAAGCCACGGGTATTTTACAATCCTTTTGTAGTTCTGCTCCGGGTACCAGAAGGTCAGCCCGCGCAGACCGGCGCCCTCCTCAAGTGTTATAAAAGGCGTACCGTCTTCGCCGCCTTTGCCCGAGGATACAAATATAACCGAACCCTCGCCGGTCGTGACATGCAGGCTCTGCGATATGCCGCGCAGCTCAACGCCTGAGGGTATTGTAAGCGTATGCTCGACATTATAGTAACCTGCGGGGACATTTACAACGCCGCCGTGCTCAGCCACCGCCGCTATTGCCGCTTCGAACGCCGCGGTATCGTCGGGATTTTCCTTACCGCAAACAGCTTTGCCCGATGCGCCGAAATCGGTGACATAGACTATATTTTTTACATTTTCTATCACCGGCGCCGTGTTTATATCCGCCCCAAAATCAATCGTCGGAAGCGGCTGCGAGGTTTCGTCTACGACGAATGTGTTTTCTCCCGTCAACTTGTTTATCAGCTTAGCAGTTACGGTATCGGCATAGGTGTTTGCCGAGCTCACTAGTGTTGACGCGCTTGCATCCGCATATATCGCCTCGCCGGTGCCTGAAAATACAGAGCTTTGCACCTCAAGCGAGCCGCCCGCGTGGTTTACTGCACGCCCAGTCCAGCGCGCAAAACTGCAGTTTTGCACGGACAGCACGCCGGTATTGCCTTTGACTGTTTCGATGCACGCGCCGTCCGATGACAGCCCGCAGTAGTATATGCTGAAATTGCCCACGACGGTCGGATTTATACGCACACAAACCGCGCCCTCACCCGTGCTGTCAACTGTACCTCGCGAAAACTGGAAGCTGCCGAAATAGCAGTCTATACCTATCGTGCAGTCGGATATACTAAATTCGATAAGTGAGCCGTTGCCCGCCGTTAACTCGTCGGTTTCGGGGTTGCGCTTACACGCCACGCCGACCCGGCAGCTTTCAACGTTGGTTTTATACATCATCTGCCAGTCGGTACGCATCATAACGATGCCGGTCGCGCGCTCTTTTGTGATTTTAGCGATATCCGCAGCCGCAAGACTTTCACCCGACGTCGAAGCCCAGTATGCACAATAGCGCGGCGACACGGACAGATTCATCGTGCGCCCGCAGTCGTAGCATTTGTTGACCGCAAAGCCCCGGTCAAAAGCCGTGATTCGCGCGGTATTTATGTAAAACAGCTGATTGCCCTGCGTGCCGTCGATGCCGAAATAAGAGTTTATAAGCGTCACGCATTCGATTGACGATGCATGCTGCGTGCCGTCGCCGGCATAGTTATCCTTTATCAAAATTGTAGCTGGGTAGGACACAGGCTCGCTGCCATACGCCGGTATTTGCCCGGGATAGCAGAAGGTCAATCCTATAATGCCGGCACTTGCACCGACAGTAATAAAAGGTATACCGCCGGCGTTGCCCTTGCCTGAGGTGATAAGCAGAACGGAGCCGTCTGTTATCGCGTCAGGATTTGTTTCGGGGTCTGTCCACTCGCCCGCAAGATAGACCGAGCGCGGGATTTTCAGCGTGCCGTCGAAGCGATACCTGCCTGCAGGAACATAAACCGTTCCGCCGCCTTGCTCGAAGGCAAAATCGAGCGCGCTCTGGAACGCCTTTGTGTTGTCGGTTTGACCGTCGGCTGTCGCTCCGAAGTCGTCGACACTGCACAGATATATAATGATATCATTCGGATTGCGCGGGTCGGGAGCGGTATTCTTAGGGTAATCCGCAGTTGCTCCGGTGTCGACCTGATTCACAGTGCTGTCCTCCGCTTTTGTTTGTGTCGTGTTCTCTGAATCCGCGCTGTCTCCGCTGCACGAGAGCAAGAATGCGCAGATCAATATAAAAAACGAAACAACCGCCGCTCTAATCAGACATTTTATCATTTTCAATCAGTATCTTTATCGCTTCGACAGCGATGCGTATGGCGTTGTCGGTATCATGGCAGTCCGGCTCGTCAAGGCCCGCGAGCTTGCGCTCCTGATTCCATACGACATGGAGCACCGTGCCGCAGCGGGCGCCAAGCGAGGCGGCGACAGTAAACAGCGCCGCCGACTCCATCTCCGATGCAAGCACGCCAAGCCTTTTCCATGCCTGCCATTTGGCTTCAAGTTCGTATGACACAGGCATGCGTCCGGGCGAGTGCTGGCCGTAAAACGAGTCTTTGTTCTGCACCACGCCGGTATGGTGGCGCAGGCCAAGATTTTTTGCCGCCAAAGCAAGCGCGGATGTGACCGTGAAATCGGCGGCGGCAGGATATTCGGGCGGCGCGTACTCGTGCGAGGTTCCTTCCTGACGGATTGCGGCAGTCGCGATGACACAGTCGCCTGAGCACACTTTCATATGAATACCTCCGCATGTGCCGACGCGGATGAACGTATCTGCGCCGCAAGCGAAAAGCTCCTCCATTGCAATCGCCGCCGACGGCCCGCCGATACCCGTTGAGGTGACGGACACGGGCACGCCGCAAAGCAAGCCGGTGTATGTGGTAAACTCGCGATTCTGCGCAATTTTGCGCGGATCGTCAAAATACGATGCAATAATTTCGCACCGGGCGGGATCGCCGGGCAAAATTACGTATTTGCCTACATCGCCCGGCGCGCAGGCGATATGATATAGACGTTCGGACATGATGTTTTACCTCCGGTGTTTATTGCGTCCGGATATATGTCGGTTACTACTTCCAGCTTCGCACGATATCGCAGAACCTGTGCCCGCGCGCTTCAAAGTTAGGGAATGCGTCAAAACTCGCGCAGGCAGGGGAGAGAATTACAACATCGCCGGGACGGGCAGCGCGGCGCGCGGCTTCGACCGCAGCGTCGAAATCGGACTCGCTGATAATCACGGGGTTGCCTTCTGTATAGTCCGGGCAGGCAAGCAGCGCTTCGCGTATTTTCGGGCCGGTTGTGCCTGTCAGCACGGCGACTTTTGCATGTCTGCACAGCGACTCGGCGAGCAGGGCAAACGGTATGTGCTTGTCATACCCGCCGCATATGACAATCACTTTCCGGTCAAATGCGGACAGCGCGGCTGCAGTGCGGGTCGGGCTGGAGTCAATCGAGCTGTTGTAATACCGCGTGCCATTATACTCCCGCACAAACTGGCAGCGATGCTCGACGCCGCTGAAACTGCGGGCAAGCGGGGCAAAATGCGAGGGGTTGACAAAACCCATGACAGCCGCAAATGCCGCCATATAGTTGTCGGCATTGTGCGCGCCCGGCAGGAGTATGTCAGACAGCGCAATAAGCTTCTCCGGCTCACCTCCGGGCAGAGTATGGTATATATACCCATCGCGCTTATACACCTGAGTGCAGCACTCAGTAACGGCTTCGGAGGCGCGGTCGGTGCCGAACAGCGACACGGATACGCCGGGCGCGGCTTCGGCAGCCATGGCGCGCGTCAGGTCGCAGGGAGCGCCGAGCACGAGCCTCGAGCCGGGCTTCTGATGGCGGAATATGTTGCGCTTCGCGTCGGTGTATTCCTCCATGTCGAGGTGATAATCGAGGTGGTTGGGCGAAATGTTTGTTATCACCGCCACATCGGGAGAACGGTGCATCGTCTGCAGTTGGAAACTTGATAGTTCGACAACACAAAAGCAGTCGGGCGTGATTTCGCCAAGCCGCGGCAGCAGTGGCGCGCCGATGTTGCCGCCGACAAACACGCGCTGTTCGCCGAACTGTTCCTGTAGCAGCTTATATATAATTGTAGTGGTTGTAGTTTTCCCGTCGCTGCCCGTCACGCCGAAAATCGGGCAGGGACAGAGCTCGAAAAACAGCTCCATCTCGGAGATAAGCTCGGCGCCGCGCGAAACGGCTTCCACAAGCTGCGGCTTGTCGAAACGTATGCCCGGCGAGCGGAAAATCACGCGGTCGGTTATATTATCTAGATAGCCTTCGCCGCAAATGAGCTTAACGCCGCGCGCCTCAAGCGCGTCTGCGGCGTCGCCAAGCTCCTCGCGGCTCTTTCTATCGCGTGCGGTGACAATCGCACCGCGCTCTAGCAGCCAGTCGATGAGCGGGCGGTTTGATACACCCAGGCCGAGCACGGAAACAGTGACACCGTTATATTCGGTTGTCAAATATATCCCTCCGTTTATCCGGAAATGTCGCTTGCGACACCATAATTTGCCTTTGCATATGCCACAGCCAGGTCAACGACGCGCCCGTAGCTGCGTGTGCCCTCGGTCTGGCCCTGTATTTTAAGGTATGTGTCGTTAACGGCTTCGGAAACCTGTGAAACCTTCGATTCACGGTATTTTTCAAAAAATTCGTTGTATGCAATAAATTCTGACACAAGCCGGCGGTCCATGGACTTCCATATGTCAATATATAAAGCCTTGTCAGCGGAATAGAGCGAGGTTAACACATACCCGAGCATATTGAAATAGCCGCTGTATCTGATATACGGGTCGTCGGACTCCATGCATACGAGGAACGCCATGAAGTTGGCTTCATCCTCGCGCGCGATGCCGCGCTGGTGTGAAAGTTCGTGCGCGGCAGTGAAGGGAAGCATGTAGTCGGGGAAGTTGATATTAAGATTCGCCTCGCCCGTGAAATAGCTGTATATGCCCGATATATGAGTGTAGGTCATAGGCTCCGAAAGCACTATCGGCTTGACGTTCGTGCGCATCGACTGAACAAAGGTATACTTATCGCAAGCGGCTGCGTATGAGTCGTTGAGCTTTGTGTTCATCTCATCAAGCGGATACGGCATGACAGAGAATGAGCCGTAGTCGAATCTGACGTCGTTAAGCACACCATCAAGCCTGTCGAGCAGCGCCTGCGCCGTCGCAGCCAGCTCGTCCGCCGACACGTCTTTGCGGTCGAGCCCGAGCTTGACTTCAAGCGTTGAACCGCGGTATGCGGCGGCGAAGTTCAGCACAAACATCGAAAACAGCAGAGAAAGAATTGAGAGCAGTCCCAAAATAAAACGGCTGTTTTTCGCCGGCGACTGCTTTGCCAGCCTGAATGCGTGAACTGTTACAACCACGACAAAAAGCGGCAGACAGAAAATAACCGTTTCAGCCAGCGAGAAGGGCAGCGGACCAGTGAGCTTCGCCAGCAGGAAACGGAAAATTGAGCTGATGCGTTCGTTGAAAAAGTCGGCGAATGCGACGCTCCTGTAAAAAGCAAGCAAGAGAACTATGCTGACGGCAGAGAGCGCGAACAGTGCAAGCGAAACCGGATGAACATAGTCGGTCAAACGTTTGCCGGACGAGCCTTCCGGTTCGGGTGCGCCGGCAGTATCGGGCATGACTGGCACCGGCGGGATTTCGGCTGCCGCTTCAGCGCCCGGCGAGGGCAGTTCGCTGCTCATTGCTACGTCACCATCCGGCATTGCAGCGTCACCTTCCGGCATGACTGCGTTATCAGCCGAATCAGCGTCGCCAATACCGTCTGACGGGGTTTGCATGTCGGGATTATTCATTATTTTTACCTGTATTAAGTAGTCTTTGTATATCTTCAGGCAGCGGAGACTCGATTCGGAGATCGCCCACGGTCATTGCCGCACAATGCAGCGCCTGTCGTGCTATGGGTTGCCCCTCATCGCCTGCATATCGACCGTAGAGCGTGTCGCCGACTATCGGGCAGCCGAGATACGCGAAATGGACGCGGAGCTGGTGGGTGCGCCCGGTGCGCGGAAAAGCGCGTACCGCGGTCATCTGCCCATAGCCGGATTCAAACTCATCTTCAACCAAAAACCCGGTTATCGCGTCATAAGCATCAGGGGTAAACGACACCTCGCGCAACATAATGCTCGGCAGCGCGCGTCTTATAGGCGCGTCAATTATTCCATATGACCGGCGCAAACCGCTCCGCCCGCCGGCATACCCAATGCCGGCAAGGCGTGACCGGATATCCTCCGGAATAAGGTCGTCAGATAAGTAACTCACGCCGCGGAGCGGCTCCGCCGGATTAATTATACCGCGGAGCACAGCAAAATATTCCTTTTGGATCTTAACCCCGCGCGCGTATGAGGGCGAAATCCCGCGCGAGAGTGTGAATGCGGCATGCTTGTTTTTAGCGAGCAGTACCACTCCGCTTGTATCGGTGTCTAGCCGGTTTACCGCTCGGAACACAAACGGCTTGCCGCACTCTGCAAAATAAAAAGCGGCGGCGTTTGCAAGCGTGTCGCGCCTGTGCCCGCGGGATGGATGCGTCGGCATACCCGCGGGCTTGTCCACGGCAATGATATCCTCATCCTCGTAAAGTACACGAAACGGCAAATCTACCGGTTCAATGTATTCATTTACCTCATCGGCGCTGTCGGCTTCGTCCAGCTCGAGCGTGTCGCCCGCCCGCATTACGGCACGGACGGTTACGCGCTGGCCGCGCAGCAATATGCCGCGCTCGCGCTTTTTGAGCCGTATCATGGCGGTGCGCGACATACCAAGCACGCTCCGCAGATACTCGCGCACCGTCACGCCGTCGTGCTCCGGCCCGATTGTGTAGATCATGATGCAGGTAAAACCTTTTCTGATTTGATAGAGGCAATAACAGCAGATACTGCTGTCATCTGCAATGGAATAATATAGCCTTATTTCAATATATATAGTAGCGCAAGATTAAATTGCGCTGACAAAGTAGTTGTCTTAAGGGAGGGGAGGTGCGATTTTGTCAGGGGGTTCGGCCTGTTTGACGCATTACACTTTGGGACAACGCAGATCAGTCTACCTCAACCTCGACGCTCCAGCCGCGGGTGTCGGGCACCTTGCCCCACTGTATGCTTGTCAGTTCGTCATAAAGCCGCTGCGCGATGGGTCCGATCTTACCGCCGTTCAGAATAAACTTTTGGTCGCCGTCGCAAAGCTCTCCGATGGGCGAAATGACCGCGGCGGTACCGGTGCCGAACGCCTCGTCGAGCTTGCCGGCAGCATTGGCTTTGACTATCTCGTCAAACTCAATCTTGCATTCGACAACATTATAGCCCCAGTCGCGAAGCAGCTCAATGCATGACGCGCGGGTGACGCCGGGCAGGATGTTTCCGTCTTCAAGCGAAGGCGTGTAAACCGTGCCGTCGATGACAAAGAACACGTTCATAGCGCCGACTTCGTCAATATACTTGCGGTGTACGCCGTCCAGCCACAGCACCTGTGCATAGCCAAGCTCCTGCGCCTTTTTCTGGCCGATGAGCGATGATGCATAGTTGCCGCCGGTCTTCGCACGTCCCGTACCGCCCTTGACAGCTCGCACATATTCGCGTTCGACGTATATCTTAACGGGGTTGATCCAGCTCTCGTAATACGCACCGACGGGGGAGAGAATTATCATAAACTTATAGGTTTTCGATATATGCACTCCAAGGTAGGGATCGGTCGCGATTATAAACGGGCGAATATAAAGCGATGTGCCGGGCAGTGTGGGGATCCAGTCACGGTCAGTGCGAACGATCGCTTTGATAGCCTGCAGCGCGTCGACAGGGTCGATTTCGGGTATGCACATGCGGCGGTTTGTCTCGTTCATGCGCTCGATATTTTTTTGCGGACGGAACAATAATATTCTTCCATCAGGTGCATAATATGCCTTGAGTCCCTCAAATATCTCCTGCGCATAGTGCAGCACCATTGCAGCGGGGCTCAGCGTTATGTCTGCATAAGGCACAATGCGGGCGTCATGCCAGCCTTTGCCCTCGGTGTAGTCCATGATAAACATGTGGTCTGTGAAGTATTTGCCGAATTCAAGCTTTGACTGGTCGGGTTTGGGTTTGCGCACCTCTGCGGGTGTAAATTTAATATCCAGCATTGAGTTTATCTCCTGAAAATAATTATCTGATTAGTTATTATAACCCCGTATGCGATTTTTTTCAACAGTTTTGCGATAAAAACAGGACAATCGGCGCAAATTTAGAAATATCTTCATCGCATATGTATAAATCATATAACCTCGGAAAAAAATAACCACAGACACAATTTACAGCATATAACGGAGGAATACCAAAAATGGCATATTATTTCAACCGGCACAAAAAACTGCTCGCCATACTGCTGGCGGCTGCAGTTACTATGGCAGCCGGAACCCTGCTCGCACCCGATGTTTTTGCCGCGCGGGATTCTGACAGAGCGCAGGTATCGCCCGCACTGAACATCCTTGCCAATAAACTGGAGCTTATCAAAACCACGGTTTCCGGCTCCGATATCGAATTCTCCGCCGAGGATTTCGAGGAGGCATTGGGTGTTAAAAAGCTCGACGCGATTACAATCGTGTCACTGCCTTCGCCTGAATACGGCAAGCTGATGCTGGGCTCGACGACAGTGATGAAAAACCAGACAATCGCGCGCAAGAATCTGTCGCTGCTGCGGTTTATACCGTCTGATGTCGCGGTTGCCCTTGCGGACGGTTCATATGCCGCCAGCACGGACTTTGTGTTCCGAGCGGCCGGCAATGCTGAGCCTTACGAGGTGCTCTGCACGCTTTATGTCCTCTCTGAGCTGAACCTCGCACCGACGATTTCCACAGCAGTAAACGGCAAACAGAAGCTGACTGCACTGCGAAACGTTGATCTGTACGGCAGGCTGATAGCAAGCGACCCCGAAGGCGACATATTGCGCTATGTCATTACTAAATACCCGTCCAAAGGTCTGCTCGAGCTGACCAACGACGCCTACGGCAGCTATTGTTACACGCCCAAGCCCAACTGGACAGGCAGCGACAGCTTTACCTACGCAGTCTATGACCAATACGGCAACCGTTCCGATGAGGTTAAGGTGACAATCAAAGTTGAAAAACCCGACACCTCAATCGTGTATGACGACATGAGCAGCCACTGGGCACATTACGCTGCTTTGCGGATGGCTGAAAAGGGAGTCATGATTGGCGAAACCGTGGGCGGCAAGACGCTGTTCAATCCGGACAGGGCAGTTTCGCGCGTTGAATTCCTCGCGATGGCGATGAAGGCAGTCGGACGCAAACCCCTTTCAGGCGTGGTTGATACAGGATTTGCCGACGACGCAAACATCCAGCCGCAGTACAAGGGATATGTCGCTGCAGCCGCGGAGCTCGGTTATATAAACGGCGTTGAAACCGAGAACGGAAGGTATTTCATGCCCAATTACCAGATCACGCGCGCTGAAGCGGCAGTGATACTCTCCTCGATGATTGGCACTAAACAGCCGGTTATCAAAACAGTGTTTGCCGACGAAAGCTCCATTCCCGCATGGGCATCTGACGCGATCGGAGCGCTCGCGGAACTTGGAATTATGACCGGCACCGGTGACGGCACAATCTCCGCTATGAGCGGATTGACCCGCGCGCAGACCGCATGCATGCTCAACGCACTGTTGGAGCAAATCGACTGACAATAAATTCTCATAGTCTCCCCGACAATGATAAATAATCGCTGAATAACACAGCACCGCCCGTTCGGTTATGACAGCCGGACGGGTGGTGCTGTGGTATATAATGTGTTTATATAACAATTTGAGCGATACGCACCGCAAGTGATTGCGCCTTTCTTTTCTACGGTAGAAAAGAAAGGCTCCCCCAACGGGGGAAGTATCCACCGAGCCCCCTCCGGGTGCAAGACCATGTGTCCGGCGGTATCGCAAACGGTAAGCCGCTTCATCGGATTTTATACCTTTATCGAGTGCATCAGCCGTTTGGTTTGTACTTTCGGTTAGGGCAATGAAAGTGAGGCAAAATTTTAATGCAAATACTTATGAAAAAATCGAAAGCTGCATTTCACACCGTTGTTTTTTGGCATTTGCCGATTTTTATAGTAACAAACTACTTAATACCGTTTACAGGCGGCATATAATGATTATAAGCAATAAAAAACGACTTCCGTAACCGGAAGCCGTTTTACTAGTTATCTTATCAATCTGCTATTAGTCTGTGAAGAGCTGAAGCTCGGACACCTGGAATGTCGTGCCGCCCTCTGCTTCGAGAACTTCCCACTTATAATACTGATATTCGCCCTGCTTGTCAGCGTCGATCAGGAACGCGTAGTAAGTGTAGTCAACGCGCTCGATGATCTGGGAAGCCTGCTGTACATAGTCGAGAACTTTCCAGTCTTTGCCGTCGGTCGAGCCGTAGAGTATATACTCTTCGGGAGCGCGGCCATACTGGGAGTTGTCGTTAGCTGTTGCATGTGCGTATGCAGTCAGCTTCTTCGGCTCAGTGAGCTTGAAGGTGATTGTGGGCGGAAGCGAGCAACAGTACTTGGTTGCGGTGTCGCCGTCGAACAGGCTGGGTGCGCTCTCAGCATCGTTGAAGCCGTCAACGTCCCATTCGAGAGATTCAATATCCACGAGGCTGGTGACGTCTGTTTTGGAGGAAACTATAGACTCATAGTCAATAAGATCCTCGGGCGGATTGGGTTCAGTCTCGGGTTCGGTCTCGGGCGGTTCTGTGGCAGGAGCGGCTGTTGTTTCAGCCTTTGTTGCGGCTGCAGTTGTCTCATCGGCTGCAGACGTAGTATCTTCTCCAGCAGCAGTTGTGTCAGTTGCACCGGCACCGTTGTCGCCGCAGGCAATGAGAAGCGTCGCAAGCAGCAGAGCAAGCAAAATGGAAATAAGTTTCTTCATGGCTATACCTCTTTTATATAAATTATTTTGGTACTCGCAATAATAATTGTACTCGCAATTTTGCGGTTCATACATCCGAAATTGCGGGATTTTAAGATTTAATATCGTGAAATCCGATTGACTGGAATATGTATCTGTGATAAAATAACGCTGAAAAAATGTTATAACAATTATTGTATAAATTTAAAGCAAAATCGACCGAGCTGACTGCTTATACCGACCGACGACAAAGCTTGCACTGCCCATAATAATAGCAGCCTGGAATTAACCGACCGCTCGGTTAAATATTCTATATTTAGCATTATATCTTGATTTTTTTATTAATTATATATGATATCATGAACAATTTGTTGCGAGGTAGTAATATGTCTAAAAATTTCTCAAGAACCGAAGTCGGTGGCGTTTCGCTGCCAAGAGCAATTATCGGTACAAACTGGCTTCTCGGCTGGAGCCACACCGGTCCTGCGGCTGATAAAATGATTCGCGACAGGTATCGCGCGCCGGAGGATTTTCTGCCTGTTTTTGAAGCTTATCTCGAATACGGCTGCAACGCGATTATGGGACCTATTTCGCAAACCAAACTTGCACTCGACGCAGTCAAGCTGGCGGAGCAGCGGCTGGGGCAGAAAATCATTATCATAGACACGCCCTGGGTCAATGTTGACGACAACGCAGAGGCGCGCAGGTCGGCACAGGAAATATTCAGATACGCAGCCGAAGCGGGATGCACTTTCTCACTCATCCATCATTCGAGCGTGGAGCAGCTTGTCAACAAAAACAAGCGCATAATCGACCGGCTGCCCGACTATCTGTACATGATACGCGAAAGCGGGCTGATTCCGGGGCTTTCGGCGCATATGCCCGAAATCGTGACGTACTGCGACGACAACGGCTACGACGTTGAAACCTACATACAGATATTCAACTGTCTGGGATTTCTGATGCAGGTTGAAGTCGAGGTAGTCGCCGGTATATTACGCAACGCGAAAAAGCCGGTAATGACTATCAAGCCGTTTGCAGCAGGGCGGGTCACGCCGTTTGTGGGACTGACTTTCTCGTGGAACGCGATCCGCGACTGCGACATGATAACCATGGGCGCGTCAAATGCCGACGAAGTGCGCGAAAACCTTGAGTTGTCGTGCGCAATACTCGAACGTCGAGCGCCGGAAGGCTACAAACGCAGCAGCCCCGTGCCGAATCAGTCTGCATTCGGAAATATGAGCGATAAATAATCTTTAGAATTGGCGCTGAAACTATGAATTTGCGCCTGACACCTTCATACAGCTAGATGAAACTTTCAGCCAGCCTGTCAACCGCCTGCCTGATCAGGGCGCGGGGGCAGGCTATATTTATGCGCTGGAAACCGGCGCCTTCCGGCCCGAACATACTGCCGCGGTCGAGCCACAATTTCGTTTTGTTCTTTAAAATATCGTTTATCGCCTTATCGTCGAGCCCTAGACCGGTGAAGTCGAGCCACGAAAGATATGTGCCTTCCGGTTCTACAAGCTTTACTATGGGCAATTTTTCGGCAAGCGAGGAGCGCAGCAAATCCAGATTGCCGCGCAGGTAATCGAGCAGAGCATCAAGCCACGGGGCGCACCGCTCGTATGCAGTGCGGCACGCAGGCATGGCAAAAATATTTGGTCCGCCGTAACCGGCGCCTGAAAGCTCCGCTTTGAACCTGTCGCGCAGACTCTTGTCGGCGATAAAAATATTGGCAAGCTGCAATCCCGCAAGATTGAAGGTTTTGCTCGGCGATGTGCAGATTACGCTGTTATGCAGCATATCGTCACCGAGCAAGCCGAACGGCACAAATTTATTGCCCGGGTAAATAAAATCGCAGTGTATCTCGTCTGCGACGACGATAACGCCGCGGCTTGCGCACAGCCCGCCGAGCCGCTTCAGCTCGTCCGCGCTCCAGACCCGTCCAACGGGATTATGCGGGCTGCAAAGGATGAACATTTTGACATTATCGCGCTCAAGCTTTTGCGCGAAATCGTCGAAATCTATCGAATACACGCCATTTCGATATATAAGAGGATTGTTGACAAGCCTTCTGCCGTTGGCTTTTATCAGCCGCTCGAAAGGGTAGTAGACGGGACGCTGGATAAGCACTCCGTCGCCCGGCTCGGTCAGCGCGCGAATTGCGGTTGCAACTGCGTAAACAACTCCCGGCGTGATAAGAAGCCACTCGCTTTTTGGCGCAAAACCGTGACGAGAGGCAAACCAGCCGGTCACCGCGTCATAGTATGAGTCATCGGTATATGAGTAGCCGAATACGCCGTATGCGGCAAGCTCGCCAAGCGACTTTCGCACCTCGGGAGGAGCAGGGAAGTCCATATCGGCTACCCACATCGGCAGCGTGCCGGACGGATAGCCATTATCTTCTATTAAATCGTATTTTACACTGTTTGTTCCGAAGCGGTTGACAGGTATATCAAATCTGTAGTCCATATTTAAGTCCTTTTTACGCCCTTTTTTGCCGTATCCTGTTATATTATATCGAAAATGATATAAATAATCAAATTTTTCCGACGTTGATAATTGGATAAATTTTATTTATTATTTTTGTGATTTTTATATCGGCATTTGTATTGACAATATTTAAATGCAGTATTATTATATGTTAAAGAAATAATCCATAATTACCCAATTTTATAAACAACGGGAGTGAAAAAAATGCGCAGGAAATTGATAGCTGCAACAGTTCTGGCTTTATTCACCTCATTATTTATGGTTCAGACAGCATTGGCCGGTCCCTATGACTCTGTTTTTTCGCAGGCAACATTTTCTACTCTCGTAGAATATGACAAAACCGAGATCAGCGCTTTCGAAATGAGAGGCTTCTGTTCTTCGGCTGACGGCAAATACTTGTTCGGCGGTCTACTGCAGGATATAAGACACGTCATTAAAATCGATGCTGCAACCGGCGAGCCGGTAGGCGAATACAGCGACGACGAACCCGGGTATCCCAAAGGTCTTTGCACCGACGACCGGGGATACCTGTATGTAGGTCTGGCAAACGCAGCCAACGACGGTGCGGTGAATTTTGCAATTGTTGAAGTGTCAACGATGAATGAAGTTAAATTTGTTTCCACCGAGATAGACGGAAAAGTCGGCGTTAACGGCGTTTATGCAGTCAGACTCGGAGAAAAGTACTATTTGTATCTAATAACGAACTATGACACCGACAGGCTGTACCGCTTTGATGTAACCAACCCGTCAAACCCTGTCGTTGACTCGTCATTCGGCAAAAACTCCGGCTATACAGATTTGCAGGAGCTTTTCGGCAATGCAGGCTGCGATGCCAACTATCTCGCAGTCGACGGCGACGGAATAATCTATATGACCGCGAAAGTTGAAAACGGCAGCAAGGGCGACACTGTACTTAAGATAAGTGCAGACGGAAAATCCATTATATCAAAGACAGCGCTCACCGAACCGTATGGCATATACCTGCGTGACGGCTATCTGCTTGTCTCCACTTATAACGGAACTGACAGCATTGTTTATGTGATCAATACATCTGATCTTTCCGTAGTTTGCGAAATCGGCAATATGGACGATTCTGCCAGATACAGCGGCGTTACGATAGCAGGCGGCAAGATATACATATCGGATCAGGGATACGGTTTGGGCGACCGCATACTGGTTTCAAACAAACTCGAATTCCCGGTTCCTCAACCTGAAACTGCACCGGCAACTAATACTCCCGCCACCGAACAAACGATATCTGCAAGTGATGATGCTCCCGTTACCGGAAATTCTGCCACCGCTCCGGTAACAACAGCCGCACAGACAGGTGATTATACTATGGTATCGGTTGTACTCCTTGCCGCAGCATCGACGGCGCTTGCCATATCGCGCAAAAGAAAATAAACCGCTTGAGTAAACTCTAACCCGATGATAAAATCGCCGCCGTCCGGTGTCTTACCGGAACGGCGGCGGTTTATGTGTTAATTAAACTGCGATTTGTCAGTTTTGCCCGTAGTATGCGCCGCTGCCGTGCTTGCGGAAAAAGTGCCTGTCGCAGAGCGCCTGCTGCATCGGCGCTGTGCAGCCGAGCGATTTGGTAAGCGCGGCAAGTCGGGCCACTTCCTCAAGTGTCACAGCAAGCTCAGCGGAGCGCATCGGCGTTTTTGCCCATGTGAACGGTCCGTGCGAGCGGACAAGCGCGGCAGGCATTTGCAGCGGGTCGGTATCGCCCAGAGCTTCGGCTATAACGCGCCCGGTTTCGGATTCGTAGTCGCCGCATATCTCCTCGTTGGTCAGCGCGCGTGTACAGGGAATCGTGCCGTGAAAATAGTCGGCGTGCGTTGTACCGTACGCGGGAATCGGCTTTCCGGCCTGCGCGAATGCCGTCGCGTATGTCGAATGAGTATGCGTCACTCCACCGATTTCCGGGAACGTCTTGTAAAGCTCTATATGGGTAGGGGTGTCTGTGGAAGGCCTGTAACTGCCTTCGACGATACTGCCGTCCATATCCACGACCACCATGTTGTCTGGCGAGAGCTTTTCATACTCAACACCGGACGGCTTGATAACGATAAGCCCGCTCTCCCGGTCAATACCGCTGACGTTGCCCCATGTGAACAATACCAGCCCGTACTTTACCAGAAGCAGGTTAGCTGCGCATACTTCCTTCCGGAGCTCTTCGAGCATCACGGTATACCCCTGTATTATTTCGAAAACGGGTTTTCGGTCGGGTACAGCACTCCCGCAGGATGATTATAACCGACATCGGTTACGCCAATCTGTTTAAGCAGCTCAAAGAGCACACGACCGACATGATCGAATCCAACGCCGGCATGATGCGGGAAATGTTTTTCTATAAGCACATGGCGGTAGAAGCGCGCCATATCGGGCACGGCGATGACGCCTATCGCGCCGAACGAAGAAGAGGGAACATCAAGCACCTCGCCCTCGGCGATATAGGCGGACAGCGACGTGTCGGCATTGCACTGGAGCCTGAACAGCGTCACCGGCGAGGGAGCAAGGTCGCCTTCAAGCGTACCCCTCGAGATGTTCGGCTCGGAGTCGGGCTCAAGGCAGCGCTTCATTATAAGCTGATGCGCCATCTTGCCGTTTTTGAGCAGGCAGCTTGCGGTGTTGCCGCAGTGGAAGCCCATGAACAGGTCAGTCGGCTTGTATCCGCCGATTACATCCTTATACTTGTCGTATTTGTCGCGCGGAACGGTGTTGTTGAGGTCAAGCAAAGTGGGAGCAGAACCGGTTGCCTGATAAAGAATGAACTCCGACAGCGCGCCGTAGATGTCGGTCTCGCACGCGACGGGAATTCCGCGCGATGCAAGCCTTGAGTTTACATAGCACGGCACGAAATGGAACATCGTCTGGAATGCCGGCCAGCACTTGTTTGCAAACACAAAATGCTCGGACGCGCCGATGTTGCGCTCGGCCCAGTCGAGCAGCGTAAGCTCATACTGCGCAAGGCGCGGCAGCACACCGGGATAACGGTTGCCTTCGGCGGTCAGCTCAGCCTCCATGTCGGCAACAACTTCGGGGATTCTGGGGTCGTTTTCGTGCTTGATAAACGCCTCGTAAAGGTCGAGCTCGCTGTTTTCCTGAAGCTCTACGCCGAGGTCGAAAAGTCCCTTAATCGGCGCATTGCAGGCAAGGAAGTCGTACGGACGCGGGCCGAACGAGAATATCTTGAGTTTGGAGAGTGCCAGTTTTATTTTCGCAATCGCCGTAAATTCGGCTATCATCTCGGCGACTTCCGCGGCGGTTCCGACCGGATATTCGGGTATGTAGGCTTTAACGCCGCGCAGACCGAGGTTATACGAGGCATTCAGCATGCCGCAATATGCGTCGCCGCGGCCGTCGATAAGATCGTTTTGAGTTTCTTCCGCTGCTGCAACGAACATGACCGGACCGCCGAACTTTGCGGCAAGCATTGTTTCCGGACCCTCAGGTCCGAAGTTGCCGAGATAGACGCATAGCGCGTTTACGCCGGCTGATTTCACTTCCTCGAGCGCCGCGATTGCGTCGCGCTCGTTTTCGAGTATAACGCTTGATTCAAAAATATCGATTCCGGCTTTTTTGCATGCGGCGACAACCGCCTGGCGGCGTTTCTGGCTCAGAGATTTGGGGAAGCAGTCGCGGCTGACCGCGACAATGCCGACTTTTACGTTCTGAATATTGGCAAACATAATAACTCCTTATTTTTATATATTTTCAGTTATTTCTTTTGCGACTCCGCCGCGATTGCCTTCATCCGTTTCATAACATCGTTTACGCCGCGGCCAAAGTAGTCGTGCAGCAGCTTGTATTCGGCGTAGAGCTTGTCGTATACTGCCTTCGCTGCGGAATTCGGCTTATAAACAAGCTCTTTTAGCTTGCCCATCGCAGCAGACGCCTCTGACACCGTGCCGTAAACGCCGCCGGCTACCGCGCCGAATATCGCCGCGCCGAGCGCAGGCGCCTGTGCCGAGCCGGAAATCTTTATTTCCATGCCGAGCACATCAGAATAGACCTGCATTGTAAAGGGATTTTTCTCGGCAATGCCGCCCGCAGCGTAAAGCTCGTCCACAGGTATTCCGTTGGCGATGAAGTTTTCAACTATAACACGCGTGCCAAAGGCAGTCGCTTCGATAAGCGCGCGGTAAAGCTCCTCAGGCTTAGTCGAAAGCGTCATTCCTATGAAAAGCCCTGTCAGGTCGGCATCGACCAGTATGCTGCGGTTGCCGTTCCACCAGTCGAGCGCGATAATGCCCGATTCACCGGGGTTGAGTTTTGATGAGAGCTGTGACAGATATTCGTGGATCGAAACGCCGCGTTGCTTTGCGGCTTCTTCATATTGTGCGGGCACAAAGTTGTCGACAAACCATGCGAAATGGTCGCCTACGCACGACTGACCGGCTTCGTAGCCGGTGAATCCCGGCACGATGCCGTCCTCGACTGCGCCGCACATTCCGGGCACGACTTTCGCCGGCTCGCCCGCGCGACCGAGGATCATGTGGCATGTCGATGTTCCCATAATCGCGAGCAATTTGCCTTCTCTGCCGATACCCAGCGCAGGAACTGTCACATGCGCGTCGCCTGACGCGACGGCAATAGGTGTGCCGGGGCGCAGTCCCAGCCTGCTTGCCATTGCTTCGGTTAACCCGCCTGCGCGCGAACCGACAGGAGCGACCCTTCCGCTCAGCTTGGTTTCGGTCAGATCCGCAAGCTTCGGATCGAGCGCCGCAAAAAGCTCGCGAGGGGGATATCCGACGCCCGGCGTATACATAGCCTTATAACCTGCCATGCAGGCGTTGCGGGTGAACTCACCGCAAAGCTGCCATACAACCCAGTCGCCTGACTCGACAAAATATTCGGCGGCGTCGAAAATGTCAGGCGCTTCTGCCATCGTCTGCCAGACCTTCGGTATCATCCACTCGGAAGAAATTTTGCCCCCATATTTTTCCAGTAGGGAAGGATAGAGAGCAGAAAGCGTTTCGTTAAAGCAGGTGGCATATTTTTGCGCCGCGTGGTGTTTCCAGAGTTTCACATACGCATGCGGCTCGGATTTATATTTTTCCAAAAAGCAAAGCGGTGTGCCGTCTGCGGTTACAGGCAGTGGAGAGCAGGTTGTGAAATCGATGCCGATGCCGGCAATTTCGTCGGGCGTAACGCCCGAATCAGCAATTACGCGAGGCACGGTTTGGTATACGACCTCCAGATAATCGCTGGGATGCTGCAGTGCGAAATCCGGCGGCAGCGGACTGCCGTCTAAAAATGTGTCGTCCATAACGGCGTGCGGATAATCGAGCGATGCAGTAGCCAGTTCATCGCCGGTAACCGCATCGACAATGAGCGCGCGGCCCGACAGTGTGCCGAAGTCTATGCCGATAACATATTTTTTACTAATAATAATCACCGCCATTTACTCAATTTTATTTTCGCAGTCAGTATAACATATTGGCGGTTAAAATTCAAGGTTAAAATTCAATCTGAATTTTATATATTCAGCCAAAATAAAACCACGCGGCGCAAATGAGTATAATAGATATAACTGCAATTCTGCTTTTTCTCGTTCCCGCTATTGCACAAAATAAATATTTAGTATAATACTATCACAATTATTGTGCCGGCTTGTATGTTTTATTCAGTTCCCGTCGCAACCCGCTTAGATTTGGACGACTAAGTCATACTTATGGTCAAATCTCATTAATTCTCTGCTTTCGCAATTAAAAATTTTTCATTGCCGGTCAAAGACGCCTGTGTTATAATATAGCAGACGATTTCTTAATTTTCGGGAGTAATGATTATAACAATGTCTAATAAAGACATCCCGGCCGACCGCGAGCGGCTGCGCAATTTTCCGCTGCGAATTATTCAAGGCGCAATCGTGGGCGGAGGCGCGATTTTGCCCGGTGTCAGCGGCGGCGTGCTTTGTGTTGCGTTCGGAATTTACAAGCCGTTGATGGAGCTGTTGTCCCATCCGGTAAAATCATATAAAAAACACTACAGACTGATTCTGCCTTTTTTAATCGGATGGATACTTGGTTTCTGCGGACTGGCGCGGCTAACCGAGCTTCTCTTTTCCGTATCGTCAACCGCTGCGGTGAGCATTTTCGCAGGGCTTGTCGCGGGCACTCTGCCGCATCTATACACCGAAGCCGGTGACGGCAATGTGCGCAAGACTTCATATGTAGCCATGACTGTCTCAGCGTTTTTGATGTATGCGCTGCTGTCGCTCCTCAAAAACGGCGCGGCTGCAGAAATAACACCCAACATCGGCTGGTATATTTTGTGCGGCATTATCTGGGGGCTGAGCCTTGTCGTTCCCGGGCTAAGCTCATCGTCGATTCTGATATTCCTCGGTCTGTATGAACCGATTGCATCAGGAATTGCCGATCTGCAGCCGGATGTCATCCTGCCTCTCATCGGCGGGATCGCAATCACCGTAGTGCTTTCGGCAAAACTTGTTGACAGCTTATTTCAAAAGCATTATCAGGCCACCTATTTTACCGTGCTTGGCATAGTTTTTGCCTCCACACTGCTCATTGTGCCGAATACATTTGAAACTCCCGCCGAAGCCCTGATCTGCATACTTATGTTTTTTGCGGGATTTACGGGTGCTTATGCGCTCAACAGTCCGCGCGGCAACACGGAGGAAAAATAGCTGTGTTACCCTTCCCTCTGTTATAACTTACCATTTATCGCCAATATTTACGCCGGAGAGCGAAACTGCCCTCCGGCGTTTTTGCATGGAAAAACCGGCACACTACAACTCGCGCATAAGGTTGAACGAATTGAACAGATCCAGCTTGCCGTATCCCCACTGAAAGTTTGGATATGTCTCAAACTCGCTGCGTTCGCAGCCTCGTATGAAATATCCTTTTATCTGATATGTACTGATCGCCAGGTTGTTCCCTTCTACGATACCCCATTGCAGCATGAGCGCGGAGGCGCCGGTGGTTATTGCGGCTGCAACACTTGTACCGGTCATGGTACCGGTTCCCGTCGGATATATGCCGCCGACCATCACACCGGGCGCGACTAAGTCGGGGGCATTTAACGGCAGCAAAGTCGGTCCCCATGATGAATTCACATACAGGCTGTTTTCAATGCTGTTATATGCACCTACTGTTATTGTAGAAATTGCTGTCGAAGGCACCACCGTCGTGTAATACGGATCAGGGGCAAGAAATTCGACACCCGGAGATCCAAGACCTGTTAAGGGCAGATATGCGTCAAATCTTCCGTTTGTAATTATATCTCCGTGAACTCTTATCGACCAGATTCCAGGGGTAGCACCCTGAATTTTTACAATTGTTATCTGCCCGCTGCTGCCTGTCACCGGATAATAATACTCAACCGAAATCCTCGACTTTTCAAAAATCAGGCTTGTTGTCAGCAAAGTTCCGCTTTTTGCCGGGACTCGGCCTACAACCTCGCCCGAAGGCGATTGTATTGATACCGATATGCGATCTGATACGGGACTGATTATGTTAGTGAATATGTTGCTTCCCAGTTCGCTGCAATTTATATCAATGGTTGCAATTGCACCTGTTTCTGGGATATTGCCGCGCATGTGATGGCGAGTCTGGCTTTCATTGCCCACTGCAGTGCACACGCAAACGCCGCTTATGGTAGCAATTTGTTCCAGATACTGTTCAATAATCGAATATCCGTCGTGCGTGCTTTGGTTTGTGCCGATACCGAGGCATATCGCAACAGGTCTGTTGAGTCTTCTTGCCTGCTCCAGCACATACTCAACGCCTAACATCACCGCACTGGATTCAAATGCATTTTCCTGATCCTCGGGTATCATGTAATATTCAAGATAAAACGGCCTCGCGCGTTTAAGTTTAACCGCTACGATTTCCGCGTCGGGAGCGGCGCCGATATATTCGCCGGGCTCCCGGCTGGCCATGATTGACGCAAGAAAGGTACCGTGACCCGAGGTATCGCGCTGTCTGACAATACTATACGGGTCATCGGAGCGCAGCGCTTCGTTAATCTGGTCGCGCGTGTATTCGGTGCCTATATAAAATCCATCAGGCGCCGGGCCGGTCGTATCGCCCATGTCATATATGGAAACTATTTTCGTTGTTCCGTCTTCGTATATAAACGCGGGGTTGGTATAGTCGATGCCGGTGTCGATCAACCCTATAAGCACGCCGCGTCCGGTCAATGAGAGGAACGACTGTTCCTGCACCTGTCTTATTCCCGACGCCTCCAGTGCTTCTCGGTCGAGCAATCCGAGAACGATCGACCTGGAAAAAAAGTAGTTTGTGCCAAGTAAGTCTCGTATTTCATCTATATCATTGCGACTTGCATATGCAATCACATATCTGTCCGAAAGCACCCTTGTAAATCTGAATAGCGGAATATTTTCAATATCCAGTATAACAAATTCGTTTGTACGGAATACAAAATCCACAGTGTCCGGATCGTTCAGAAATTCCATCAGTTCTTCAGAAGTCATATCGTTATTCATATAGTTAGCCCTCCTGCGGTATATTGTTCAAGCAGCAGCATGGTATCCTCAAGGCAGAGCGATCCGTACCCCCACTGATTGTTCGGATAATCGATATTTCGGTTACGCTGCGCTCCCTTTTGCAGAAACGCTTTAACCCGTTGGCCGTATAAGAAAACGTCGTGCCGGTTGACTATTCCCCACTCCATCATCAGTGCCGCCGCACCTGAAACAAAAGGGGCTGCCATGCTGGTGCCGCTGAACCGGTCGTAACCGCCGCCTGGTACTGCTGTAATAATATCAACTGCTGGCGCGACCAGATCAGGTTTTATCATCTCAATGAATCGCGTATATCCCCTTCCAGAGAATACCGCGATCGTCCCGCTGCGCGCGTCATATCCACCCACGGAAATAACCTGCGATGCCGTCGACGGCATAGTAAGCGTAGTTTCAACGCTGGGCGTTGCAAAAGCGATGCTGATTGCGCGCTCCTCAATATTAGGCAGCCACGCGTCAATCTGCCCGTTAACGACAACTTCAGCGAATATTTCGATACGCCACAATCCCTGCGGTATAGGTCTATCTAGACCTTCAAAAAGGATAAAAATCTCCTGGGCAGTGGTATAAATCGACGGCTGATTATTGAAAATTGTCAGGTTTACACCCTCCAGATTGCCGATGAAAAATCGTGTCGTCGGGCGCAATTGTCCAGTTTGGCTGCCACCGGGCGAAACAATACTGAATGTGATTGTGTCTGCGAAACTTTTCCACATTGTAATATAAAATTTGTATATTTCACCAAAGATGTAAAACTCCACATTCGTTTGCCGTCCGGCAGTTAAAAATCCGGTATAATGATGCCCTGCGGCTCCTTCATTGCCGGTTGCCACCGAAATGACCGTTTTCCATTCCTGAGACACGGAATTTATATATGACTCAAACAGCGTGTTGCCGTCATGGGGGCTGTTATTTGTACCATAGCTAAGGTTAATGCTCAGAGGCATGTTTGCCTGCCTTGCTTTGTCTGTCAGATATTTCATTGCACGCATTATTTCGGTTGTGCGTGCAAATGCCTCGAATCCGGTGCGTCCGAGTTTTACCACAATTATGCTTGCCTCGGGTGCCGCTCCCGTCTGAACGCCGTTACTTGCCCGGCCGTTGCCCGCCGCAATTCCCGTAACTGCAGTTCCGTGACCGATAGTATCGGTTACCGGAACAACGGAAAACGAATCGGAAGATTGCAGCGCTTCGTTAATCTGGCTGGCTGTATATTCAACACCATGTATAAACCCCTGCGGCGGACTACCCAGCTCAGAACTGCCGAGCTGATCCCAGATATACATTATTCGCGTGGTGCCGTCATCGTTTATAAAATCCGGGTGGGTGTAGTCAATGCCCGAATCGATTATTCCGATTATTGTTCCCCTTCCGCGCAGCCCGAATCGCGGTCCTTGAACGCGGCTGATGCAAGCGTTGGAAATGTTGTTGTATAGTTCGAATGTAAGCGTTTTGGGCAGTTCCAGAAACTCAATCTCGCTGAAATTGTATAAACTTGGGATTTCATCTACCTCAATAGTCATTATTGCGAAAGTACTGTTAAGGATCTCGACTGTAGCGCCCACGCTGCGCGCGACACGCTCGATGTCCCCGTTATATTTTACGATAAGCTCTGTCCGCCCTTCCAGGACTAATCGCGGGTCAAATCTTAGCAGATTCTGAAAGGCGTTAATATTGTCCAGTGTCATATATTTCTCCCTTTCAGGCATATCGCGACGTTTAGTCATTATATTTGCCAGATTTGCCTTAACAATATATGCATATGCGGCAGCCTTGCCGGCGTGATTGAAACACGGTCCGATATTGTAATTATATCGGCACGAGCGGCATAATATTACTTACAGGAACAGTGTGAGGTGACAATATATGCAATTTAACGGTCCGGACACCGGGTTTCTGAATGTACTTGTTCTGCAGGCAGATGGAATCGCACCGGTAAGTGATGCGACGGTGCGTATAGCGCCGACCGGTGCGGATGATGTAATCATAGAAGAGCTTACCACCGACTCATCCGGTCTGAGCGAGAGCGTACCGCTCGCGGCGCCGCCGCTTGATCTGTCGCTGACGCCCGAAACTGAGATACAGCCGTATTCAGAGTATGATCTGACCGTTTTTGCCGACGGTTTTGAGCCTGTGCGAGTGCAGGGAGTGCAGATTTTACCAGAAACGAGAGCTGTTCAAAATGTTCGCCTGCCCTTGCTTGAAATGGCGGTAGAGATACCCGAGAATATAGTGATTCCGCCTCATACTCTTTGGTATGAATACTCGCCGAAAATTCCGGAGGATCCGGTGAAACCGCTGCCGGAAAGCCAGGAATTTGTTGTATTGCCGGAGCCTGTCGTCCCCGAAATTGTTGTTGTTCACGACGGCGTGCCGGACGATCCGAACGCTCCCAATTACTATGTTTCCTTTACCGATTACATAAAGAATGTCGCATGCAACGAAATATATTCGACATGGCCGGTTGAAGCAATTGAAGCCAATGTGCTTGCCATTATATCATTTACTTTGAACCGTGTTTACACCGAATGGTATCGCGGCAAGGGATATGACTTTACAATAACCAGCACAACCGAATTTGACCAGAAATTCGTATACGGACGCAACTTTTTCTCTGAAATTTCAAATATAGTTGATTACCTGTTCACTACGTTTATAACAAGACCCGGCATCAGGCAGCCGCTTTTAACGCAATATTGCAACGGATCAACCGTAACTTGTCCCGAATGGCTGAGCCAATGGGGCTCAAAGATGCTGGGCGATCAGGGGTATGATGCGGTGCAAATCCTGCGCACTTATTACGGATTTGATATATTCCTCATGGAGGCTCAAAGAGTTGCGGGCATACCGGTTTCATATCCGGGCACGCCGCTGCAGGTAGGGTCGGTCGGGCCGAGTGTGCGAACTATACAGGAACAGCTGAACGCAATATCCGACAAATTCCCCGCAATTCCCAAATTAAGGGTCGACGGCATATTCGGCGAGCAGACGCGCAATGCCGTTATGATATTCCAGCAGGTATTTGACCTGCCTCAGACCGGCATTGTGGATTTCGCCACATGGTATCGAATATCCATTATATATGTAGCTGTCGAGCGCCTTGCAGAGCTGTGAAATACAAACGCATATCCCCACACCGGTACCGGAAGAGCGATTTTTTTCTCTTCCGGACTTTTTTATGTTTATCCGCCTGCATTTATGTGACATTTGCCCTGACATGTGTATGAAGAAAATCCGTTATTATTGTTAATTTGGACGTATTTATATTGACAAATATTTTATTTACGATATAATTTACTTATATTAGTTAGATAACGAACGATACGCAGGCCGTCAGAATACGGCTGTTTTATATTTATCGGCGTGGTTTGGCAGCATATTTCGCTTTACGAGGGTAAAGGAAGGAATATATTTTGAAAGATAAAAATTGTGATTATAACGAATTGCCCGGCGGCGAAGAAAAAATAGAAAGCAAGACCGCACAGGACGAAAGCCTGCAGGTAAATGCATCACGCGCGTGCCCGGAACCGGCAAACGGAGCTCCAGCCCCGGAAAATCCGCAGCCGGAACCGCAGTCCGGCAGTCAACCTCCGCTGCCGCAGACACCGATGATGCTGATAAATGAAATATCAAAGCTGTTCCGCGACCGTATCCGCGACCAGAATCTGCAGAACAGCTATCGTATGCTGCTTTTCCACCTTGCAATCCGCGGAGGACGCACGCAGCTTGAACTGGCAAACATGACCCATCTAAAGCCTCCCACAATCAGCGTAACACTTCAAAAGATGGAAGCCGACGGTTATGTCAGGCGTGTTCCAAACGAGCGTGACATGCGCCAGACCCTCGTTTACCTCACCGAAAAAGGCGAGGAATACAACAGAAACATCCGCAAAAAGATTGATATAATCGAACGCAATATTGCGTCCGGCTTTACCGACGAGGAGCTGCATACGCTCATGTCGCTGCTTGTCCGCATTCGCGACAATATCAGACAGCAGGAGCGTCCCGTCCCGCCGGCAGAGTAATTTTTTAATTTATTCAAGTGAAAGCATTATATGAAGTTGATTAAATACCTGAAACCTTACATTTTATTTGCACTTCTCTCCCCGCTTGCGATGGTGGTGGAGGTGACAGTTGACCTTATTCAGCCCACACTGATGAGCGTCATCGTTGACCGTGGCGTTATAGCCGGCGATATGCAGATACTTATCAGCACAGGCATGCTGATGCTGGCGCTTGTGGTTATCGGGGGCATCGGCGGACTGTCTGCCTCGTATTTTTCCTCGGTGGCGTCGCAGGGGTTCGGATGCGATCTGCGCAGCGATATTTTCCGCCATGTCATGAGCCTGTCGCTGCAGCAGACAGATAAATTTTCAACCGGTTCGCTGGTGACACGCCTAACAAACGACGTTACTACCCTGCAGAACCTCGTCGCAATGGTATTGCGCATGTTTATTCGCGCGCCTATGATGTTCATAGGCGGCATTTTTATGGCCTTATCACTTGACGTCAACTTCTCGATCGTGCTCGCATGCGCCCTGCCGATTGAGCTTATTGTGGTTGCGATCGTCGTGGTAAAAGCGCGTCCGCTGTTTGAGTCGGTGCAAAAAAAGCTGGACGCCGTCAACTCGGTTGTTCAGGAAAGCATAACCGGCGCGCGCGTGGTTAAAGCATATGTGCGTGAGGAGCACCGAATAAGCGTCTTTGACGATGCCAACCGTGCGCTGCGCGACACAACGCTTTATGTGCAGAAACTGATTTCGATGCTTTCCCCCGTCATGATGATTATAATGAACGCATCCGTTGTGGCTATAATCCTTGTCGGCGGACTTCAGGTGCAGGCGGGTGCGCTCGAGGTCGGCAAAATCATGGCTGCGATCACATATGTTGTGCAGATTCTGTTTTCACTTAGGATGGTCGCAATGATGTTTCAGATGCTCTCGCGCGCGATGGCGTCTACCCGCCGTATAAACGAGGTGTTGGACGAAACGCCGGCGATAATGTCGGGCAATGTTATTCCCGAACGCGCGCAGGTCGGCGGCAGTGTCAGATTTGAAGGTGTCAGCTTCCGTTACCCCGGCACATCGGGCAAACCGGTGCTCGCCGATATCGACCTCGATATTAAGCCCGGCGAATACATCGCGATACTGGGCGCTACCGGCTCGGGCAAATCGACGCTTGTCAAGCTCATCCCCCGATTTTATGACGCGTCTGATGGGCGCGTGCTTGTCGACGAAGTCGACGTGCGCGATTATGACCTCCACGAACTGCGCAGCCGCATTTCGTTTGTCCTGCAGACAAGCGAGCTGTTTTCCGGCACGATAGCCGACAATATCCGCTGGGGACGCGAAGACGCGAGCGACGATGAGGTTCGCCGCGCCGCTGAGATTGCTCAGGCGGACGAGTTTATAAACTCGTTTTCTGACGGTTACGATACATTTATCGCCGAAAAAGGCGCGTCCTTGTCGGGCGGGCAGAAACAGCGCATAGCCATTGCGCGTGCCATACTGCGCAAGCCGGAAATTATAATTTTCGACGACAGCACCTCCGCGCTCGACGTCGGGACAGAGAGCCGGCTGCGTGCTGCGCTCCGCCGCGAGCTTGCGGGCACGACAATTATAATGATAGCGCAGCGCATTGCGAGCGTTATGACTGCAGACCGCATTGCGGTTATCGAAGATGGAGTTATAACCGCATGCGAACCGCACGATGAGCTTATGAAAACGAGCGCGACTTACCGCGATATTTACAATTCGCAGCTCGGTCAGCGCGGTCTGTCCGACGGCGACATTGCCGAACTCGGCATTTTCTCGGAGGGAGGTGCGATTGGTGGCTAAGAAGAAAAAACCGGAGCTATTTGCGACCGATACACCGAGTGCGCATGATACCGACTCAATGCCCGGAGGCGCCAAAGAAACCGGCGCACCACGCAAAAAGCGCGCGCGTCCGGATGAGTTAGACGACAACGAGTTTATAAAACATCGTCTGGCTGAAGCAAAAAGCAAGGGTCAGGGTCACGGCCCGATGATGCGCGGCATGGTCAAGGAAAAGCCGAAAGACATGAAAAAAACAGTCCGCAGACTGTTTGCTTATCTCGGTTCAGCCAAGCTGCTTGTAGTCGGGCTACTTCTTATGACGGTGCTGACCACACTTGCCTCGCTTGCGGGTCCGGCGCTTCAGGGGATAGCTATCGACGCCATCCGCCACAAAAATCCCGACGGCACCTATTCGTTTGAGTGGGAGCGCCTTGTTTTCTCGCTGACCGCGATGGGAGCAGTATATCTCATATCTTCCCTTTTCACCTATTTTTCGGGCATCTGGTCGGCAAAGCTGTCGCAGAATACCGTATACCGCATGCGCTCTGACCTTTTCACGCGCATATCATATCTTCCGATAAAATACACCGACACGCACCGTCACGGCGATTTGATGAGTCGTATGACAAACGATGTCGATAACATATCAAACGCGATTTCGGGCTCCATCTCGTCGCTTTTCTCGGGCGTGATAACGCTTATCGGCTCGCTTGCGATGATGCTTTACTACAGCCCCGTCATGACGCTCGCGGCGATTGTCGTGATTCCCCTGACGCTGATATCGACCTCAAAGCTGTCTAATTTCATGCGCAAATATTTTGTCAAGCAGCAGCGGGCGCTCGGCAGCCTAAACAGCCATATCGAGGAAATCGTCACAGGATTTAAAACCGTAGTCGCTTACGAGCGCGAGAAGCAGGCGACCGAAGAATTTGAACAGTACAGCGACGAACTGCGCCGTGTAGGTGTTACCGCCAGTGTGTTTGGCGGTCTGATGGGCCCGCTGATGAACGTCATCGGCAATATAGGCTTTTTGCTTATAGCCGTGACAGGCGGTTGGCTCGCGATTAAAGGCGTGATAACTATAGGCGTTATCCAGGCTTTCATCCAGTATTCAAAGCAGTTTACACGCCCGCTGACCGAGCTTGCAAACCAGTATACGGGTATTATAACCGCAGTCGCCGGCGCGGAGCGTGTTTTTGAGATAATGGACGCTCCCGGCGAACGCGATGAGGGCGGCGAACCGCTGGACATATCCTCAGTGCGCGGCGACCTTTCGCTGGAGCATGTCGATTTTTCGTACAAACCCGATGAACCGGTGCTGAGCGATTTTAACCTTGAGGTTAAAGCCGGTCAGAAAATCGCCATTGTTGGCCGTACCGGTTCGGGCAAGACCACAATAGTCAACCTGCTCACGCGCTTTTATGATACCGATGCGGGCGCAATTAAGCTCGACGGCCGCGATATACGCAATATTAAAAAATCCGACCTGCGGTCTGCGATTGCGATTGTGCTTCAGGACACTGTGCTGTTCTCCGATACCATAGGCGAAAATATACGGTTCGGCAGGCTTTCCGCGACCGACGATGAGGTGCGCCGGGCAGCAATTACCGCCGAAGCCGACCCGTTTATCGAGCGTCTGCCGCAGCAGTATGATACGCCGCTTACCGAGTCGGGCGGCAACCTGAGCCAGGGTCAGCGCCAGCTTTTATCCATTGCGCGCGCGGTGCTCGCCGACCCGAAGATACTCATATTAGACGAGGCTACCTCCAGCGTCGACACCCGCACCGAAATGCAGATCCAGCAGGCGATGATAAAACTGATGGAAGGCCGAACAAGCCTGATAATCGCCCATCGCCTCTCCACAATCCGCGACGCCGACAAAATTATAGTGCTTGCTGACGGACATATAGTCGAATCGGGCAATCACGAGGAGCTGCTCGCCGCAAAAGGCGTTTATTATGACCTTTACCG
>JAPXNL010000003.1:0-24651 GCA_033808535.1 Clostridia bacterium | reverse complement strand
TGAGCAGGCCGCTGCCGGTGAATTTGCCGTAGCTTTCCTTTCTGCACCACGCCTCGATAATGTCGGCATCTCCTGAGCCACGGACAATCCCCTGCAGATATCGCTCCGCTATGCGCGGGTTTATCGGCCTGATCCGCTCAATATCAACGCCGACCTCGCGGTCCGACACTGCGGCTGCCGCATATTCGCCTGAATGGGACAAATTGAATTTTATATCTGCGCAGTCCGGGAAAAACGGCTTTCCGGACTGCGTTTTTTCTATTTTGCAGTCAGACAGCCTTTTGCCGAATGTGTCCCACAGCGCCTTGTCGAGCGCCCTTAATGCGGCGTCATGCAGCTTCTCATTTGGCTTGAGTTTTGCAATATACAGCTTTATCATCTTATTTTCCGACACAGAAATTGTGGAATATGTTGTCAACGATTTCTTCACTTACGCTCCTGCCGTCAAGCTCGCCGAGCTTGCCCAGCGCTTCTTCAAGATCAAACCCCACAACATCGGCTGTCATGCCAAGCTCGATTGATTTCAACGCGTTTTCAAGCCGATGCAGGGCGGCGTCGACAGCTGCGTACTGGCGCGCTCCGGTTATAATTGCATCGGTGCTGTAGTCGAGCGAGCCGTCGATATAAAGCGCTGCGATTGCACCGGTCAGCCTGTCAAACCCATCTCCGGTCAGCGACGAAACACATACAACCTCGTCGGCTTCAATCCTTGAAGCAATTGCGGCCTCGGTTATGCATAGCGCCAGATCTGCTTTGTTGACTACGGCAATAATCTTCTTCCCGGCTTCCCGCAGCGATGAAAGCAGCTCAAAGATTTTCTCGTCATCCGCATCAAGCGCCGTCGACCCGTCGAACACGGCGAGTATCAGCTCGGCTGACTCGGCAGCGGAAATCGCGCGTGATATGCCCAGCTTTTCTACCTTGTCTGCGGTTTCGTGTATCCCGGCGGTGTCGCAAAGCCTCAGCGTCACGCCGCCGGCAACCGCGGTTTCTTCAATCGTATCGCGTGTTGTGCCGGCGATTTCGGTCACAATCGCGCGCTCGGTGCCAAGCAGCCTGTTGAGAAGCGAAGATTTGCCCGAGTTGGGTTTACCGCATATTGCCGTTGGTATCCCCTCCGTAACCGCTCTGCCGGTGCCGTAGCTTGAGCGCAGCTTTTCAAGCTCGCCTATAATGGCTTTGATTCTGGACACAAGCTCCGCGGATGACACATCTGACAAATCCTCGTCGGGGAAATCGATGTAAACATACACCGACGCGATTATATTTGTCAGCTCGCCGAAAATTGACTTTATCCTGCCGCTCAGCACGCCCTCGCGCTGCGCGGCGCTAATGGTGAGCGCGCCGCGGTTTTTCGCGTCAAGCGTCAGGGCTATCGCCTCTGCCTGTGTGAGGTCGAGTTTGCCAAGACAGTATGCGCGGCGCGTAAACTCGCCCGCTTCGGCAGCCCGCGCGCCTGATGCCAATAGCTGCTCGAGAATGCAGCGGGTCACAAGTATCCCGCCGTGGCAGGAAAGCTCAACAACATCCTGTCCCGTAAATGAGTTCGGAGCGCGGTAATATACCGCGATGCCGTCGTCTATAACTTTTCCGTCGGCATAAAAACGGCCGTAAGCGGAATAACGTGGGAGAAGCGTTTCAAGAGTGCCTGAAAGTGGCCTGAAAACTCTGCCCGCGATCTTTGCGGCATCCGGACCGGACACACGGATCACAGATATCGCGCCTTTGCCGTTCGGCGTGGAAACCGCAGCAATCGTATCGTCGATAAACATTAGTCCTCCGAATGTTTCACGTGAAACATTATTATGTAGGGTATAACAGAAAATTGCCCGCCATGCCGGCGGGCGATGTAAACCTGCTTATTTGCGGCGCTTCCGTAAGATGTAAATAACAATTGCGGAGATCGCAAGCGCTGCAACGCCGGTGATAATACCAATGTCCATCGTTTGGGAGGCAGAATACGCCGATTCTACGGCGGCGGAGGTCTCTGCGGCAAAAACACTGAAGGCTGCGAAAACACAGAGCGGTAAAACGGAGCAAAGCAAAATCTTCATCAGCGACACTTTCACCTTTTAATCCCCTCCCTTTTACATAATTCTATCTTTTTATAAATAGTATATCACATGGTTGCCAAAATGTCAACACATTTTTAACGACGGGTAAACAAATATTAAATATATTATGGTCTTTCATTTGTTTATTATTCATATATAAAGCATAAAAAGTTTCACGTGAAACATTTTTATACCTGTTGGACTGAATTTTAACCGGCGTTAATTGACATACCGGCCGAATACTGCTATAATATCTGTATTAGAAATAAGACAACGGAGGTCTTAAGGGTGGGCAAAATAATTGCCTTCGCCAACCAGAAGGGCGGGGTCGGAAAGACGACTTCTGCGGTGAATATAGCCGCAGCCGCCGGCCTGAAGGGCAAAAAGACGCTGCTTATAGATATGGACCCGCAGGGGAACACATCCAGCGGCGTCGGAGTAAACAAAAGATCGATGAAGCTGTCAACGTATGACACGCTTATAAACCGCAGCAAAGCAGCGTCGTGCATTATGGAGACGGAATATACAAACCTTTGTGTTATGCCGTCCAATATAACGCTGGCAGGCGCGGAGTTCGAGCTTGTGAACGCAGACAACCGTGCGGTCAGACTGAAGAATGCACTTCAGCCGATACGGGACGAGTATGACTACATATTTATAGACTGCCCGCCGTCGCTTGGAATTCTGACGCTCAACGCGCTTGCTGCGGCGGACGGCGTCATAATTCCGCTGCAGTGCGAGTATTATGCGCTTGAGGGATTGTACCAGCTTACAATTTCAATCGAACAGGTTAAAAAGCTTTATAACCCGTCGCTTGAGATTGTCGGGATATTGATTACAATGTACAACGGCAGGCTCAATCTTTCGCTGCAGGTGATGGACGAGCTGAAAAAATACTACGCAGACAAGCTGTTTTCCACCTCTATACCGCGAAACGTCAGGCTCAGCGAGGCTCCGAGCTACGGAAGGCCTATTCAGTATCACGATAAATACTGTGCCGGCGCTGCTGCGTATGACGAAGTGACTGCAGAGGTGTTACAAAGGATATAATTTTTTGGATGCGTACCCCACATAAAAAGGATGGTTGAAAAATGTCGAAACCCAGGACAACAGGACTCGGGCGCGGGCTTGACGCTATTTTCGGCGAGAGCTCGCCCGGCAAGGGCGATGGCGTTATAATGCTGAGAATCTCGGATATTGAGCCTCGTCCCGGTCAGCCCAGAAAGGATTTCGACCGCGAGGCTATGGCGCAGCTCGCGGATTCTATTGCCACCCATGGACTTATCCAGCCGGTTGTGGTCAGAGCGGAAGAAAACGGGCTTTATCAGATCATTGCCGGAGAACGGCGGTGGCGCGCATCGAAGATGGCGGGACTGACGGAAATTCCCGTCGTAATTGTCGATGCGGATGACCGCAAGGCTGCAGAGCTTGCGATAATTGAAAACATTCAGCGCGAGGATCTGAACGCCATCGAAGAGGCGGAGGCATACCGCGCGCTTGCTGAGGAGCACGGGCTGACCCAGGAGGAGATATCCCGGCAGGTCAGCAAGAGCAGAAGTGCTATTGCAAACTCGCTGCGCCTGCTTGAACTGCCCGGCGATGTTATCGAAATGGTGCGCGGGGGAGAGCTGTCGGCAGGACACGCGCGGGCGCTGCTTGGGCTGCGTGATCAGCAAAAAATATCGCAAGTCGCGCGCACCGCAAAACAAAAGGGAATGTCGGTGCGAATGCTCGAGCAGACTGTCAGAGCTATAAACAAAGTTGCAGTCGCGCCCGAAAAGCCGGAACCCAAACAGAACGCGGCGCAGGTGGACTATATAGAAGCGCTGCAAAATAAAATGACTTCAAAACTGGGACGCAAAGTGTTTATACACAATCGCGGAAAAGATAAAAAAATTGAGATACATTACAGCGACAATAACGATTTGAACCAAATAATTACCTTGCTTTGCGGCGACAATATATTCGACGAAACATAATTTTGAAGGAGACAATATGATAGACATCAAATATTTAAGGGAGCATACCGAAGAAGCCATAGCGCGCTTTGCGCTAAAGGGGCGCGATGCTGCGGCGGAGATTGCCGAAATTCTCGAGCTTGACGCAAAGCGCCGCTCCATGATCGCCGCTACAGAACAGCTTAAAGCGGAGCAGAACCGCACCTCGAAGCTGGTGCCGCAATATAAAAAAGAAAGGCGCGATACCGCAGAGATATTTGCGGAGATGAAAAAGCTGTCCGAAAAGATAAAAGAAAACGACGCGGAGCTTCAGATTGTGGAGGAGCGCTATCGGACGCTGATGCTCGGCCTGCCCAACCTGCCCGATACCGACCTTGCGGGCGGCGGCAAGGAAAACAACGAGCCTCTGCGCTATTACGGCGAGCCGCACAAGTTTGATTTTGAGCCGAAAAACCATGTTGACATCTGCACAGACCTCGGACTCATCGACTATAAGCGCGGTGTCAAGCTGTCGGGCAACGGGTTCTGGGTTTACCGCGGCATGGGAGCGCGACTCGAGTGGGCGCTGCTCAATTATTTTATCGAAACGCACCTTTCAAACGGGTACGAGCTGGTGCTTGTCCCGCACATGCTTGGGTATGAATGCGGTTTGACCGCCGGCCAGTTCCCCAAGTTCGCCGACGATGTTTTCTGGCTTGAAACTGCGGAGGACGAGCGCCGCCGCTTCATGCTCCCGACTGCGGAAACCGCGCTTGTATCCATGCACCGCGATGAAATTCTTGCCGAATCCGAGCTGCCGCTCAAATATATAAGCTATACGCCCTGTTTCAGACGCGAAGCCGGCTCGTACCGCGCGGATGAGCGCGGCATGGTTCGCGGACATCAGTTCAACAAGGTGGAAATGGTGCAGTATACAGCTCCCGAAATGTCTGATGAGGCGTTTGAGGAGCTGGTGACGCACGCCGAAAATCTTGTCAAGGGACTGGGCTTCCATTTCCGCACCGTTAAGCTGGCGGCGGGGGATTGCTCTGCGTCCATGGCGCGCACCTATGATATAGAAATTCACATCCCCTCGATGAACGGGTACAAGGAAGTCAGCTCGGTGTCAAACGCGCGCGACTATCAGGCGCGCCGCGGCAATATGCGATTCCGCCGAGCAGACGGCAAGACAATAGAGTATGTGCACACCCTCAACGGAAGCGGGCTTGCGACAAGCCGCATACTGCCCGCAATCGTCGAGCAGAACCAGCAGGCGGACGGCAGCGTTGTTGTCCCCGAAGTGCTTCGCAAGTATGTCGGAACGGATATAATCCGTAAAAATGAATAATATAAAGGAACGGCGAAAATGGATTTAACGGAGCTGTTAACGGGCACGGAAATGTCTCTCGAACGCGTGCTGTGGTCGATGTTTGCCGGCCTTGTCGTGGCGTCGTTTATGGCTGTATACAACCGCAGAGTCACGGGTAGGATTGTGCGGCTGTTGTACGACCGCGACGCTCACAGTCCGGCAAAATCGCTCACGCTCGCGGAGCTTGGGCTGGCGCGGAGTATGCTCGTCCGCTGGTCACTGCGGAACAACGGCATTTTGCGAAAAGTGGTACACGATTTCGATCCGTTTGCCGGCAATGCGGCACTCAGGGCGGTCAATCAGAAAACCCGGAAACGAAACCTGAATCTCCTGCGATTTTACATTCCGCCGGAAGTAAACGAGCGCGCCGAGCTGATGTATATCCGCGAGGGTACGACGATTTTCACGGCGCTGCTTTCGATAGCGCTGTTTCTGGCGGTGGTACTGTTCTGCCTTGCGGTCGTACCCGGCCTTATGGGTCTGCTATCAGGCCTTTTCCAGGAAATAGATAAATATTTCGGAACAAGATAATCTAGAATAAAGGGGGATTTCCGCGCGGAAGCCGTTCCGGCGGGATTTGGTAAATGGCAAAATATTCCAGCGAACGTGCGCGAGCCCGCTCCGGGCGAAGGCATATGAGCACTGCGGCTATACTCGCCATCACTGTTATAATCGCGGTGATATGCGTCGCGGGCACCTTTTTAGGCATTTATATTTCAGGCATACGATATATAAAGATCAACACCGACGGCGGCGGGTTTATAAAGTTTTTCGGTCGGGTCGACAGTCTTGGCGCACCGAGCAAGGGGAGGCTGTACTATTCCGACGGCACTACCGCTGAGGTCGATATGTCGACCCAAACCGTGACCTATTCAAACGGCGATGTTTATGTAGGCGAGCTTAAAAACCTGCTCAAGCACGGGCAGGGCAAGCTGATGTTTTCCACCGGCGACATCTACGAGGGCGAATTCAAGGAAGATACTATCACCGGCACGGGTAAGTTCAGTTTTTCAAACGGCGACACATATGAGGGTTCGCTTGCAGACGGCGTGAAGGAAGGTTACGGCACCTATATATGGGCGGACGGCTCCATGTATATAGGCGAGTTTCAAAACGATAAGAAGCACGGCACCGGCAAATACATGTGGGCTGACGGCTCCTCGTATGAAGGCGAATACAAGGACGACCTGAAAAACGGGCGCGGCGTCTATAAATTTTCAAACGGCGATGTTTACGAAGGCGACTTTGTAAACGACGTTCGCACAGGTTTCGGCAAATATACATGGGCGAACGGCGAAATGTACGAGGGCGAGTTCAAGGACAACATGATGAACGGCACCGGCAAATACACCTGGCCGCAGGGCAGAGTGTATGAAGGTGTGTTTGAAAACGGTAAGATCGTGCGCACCGGCGGCGAAGAGACCGGGGCAGATGAAACATCCGGCGAGGACGGCGCGGGTCAGACAGGATGAAAATTCTGATGACGACCATGAAGCTCGACATCGGGGGTGCGGAGACGCACATTGTCGAGCTGTGCGGTGAGCTGCGGCGGCGCGGTCACGAGATTGTTGTCGCCTCCAACGGCGGCGTATATGTAAATGAGCTGGAACGTCAGGGCATCCGCCATGTAAAGCTGCCGCTGCATACCAAGCGCATATCGTCTGTGATCCGCTCATATTTCGGGCTCAAAAAGCTGATAAAAACCGAGAGGTTCGATATTGTCCACGCTCACGCGCGCATTCCGGCGTTTATATGCGGCGCACTTAGCAAAAAGCTGGGCTTCAGATTCATGACCAGCGCACATTGGGTATTCAAGGTCAACACCTTATGGAAGATGATAGCCGACTGGGGCGAGCGCAGCGTGGCGGTCAGTTATGATATCAAGCAATATCTGATTGAAAATTACGGTGTCTGCTCCGATAACATATCGGTAACGATAAACGGAATAGACATAGGAAAATTCAGCGGAGAGACCGACGCTGCCCCGTTTATAGATGAGCTCAGGCTGGATAAATCGGCGCGCAGAGTCGTATGCGTCAGCCGCATAGACCGCGACCGCAGCCTTGCTCCTATATTGCTTTGCAAAGCGGCGCCCGGGCTGAAAAAGCGCTTCCCGGAGCTTGAGGTTGTGATTGTCGGCAGCGGCGACGATTTCAGCCGGCTTAAAGCTGCCGCGGACGAGGCAAACAATGCATCGGACAAGCCGTATGTAAAGCTGTGCGGCTCCCGCACGGATATAAACCTTGCTATCGCGTCAGCGGACGTTTTTGTCGGCGTTTCACGCGCGGCGCTGGAGGCGATGGCAGCACAAAAGCCCTGCGTGCTGGCGGGCAACGAGGGTTATCTGGGCATCTTCGACGAAAGCAAGCTGTCAGCCGCGTTTGACACCAACTTCTGCTGCCGCGGATGTGAACAGACAACGGCCGAGGCGCTTGAGCGCGACATCTCCGCGCTGCTTTCCGCCGACGAAAAAACGCTGGCGGATATGGGCGCATACAACCGCTCGATAATCCAGCGCCATTATTCGGTCAGCCGCATGACAGACGATTACGAAGCGGCATATCAAAAGCTGAAACCGTACCATCCCCATAAAGAGGGCGGTATTATTTTAAGCGGCTATTACGGCTACCGCAACAGCGGCGACGACGCGCTGCTCGGCGTGATTGTGGGCGCTATACGAAACGAGCTGTCCGACGTGGGCATAGCGGCATTGTCGAGAATGCCGGCGCAGACCTCGCGGCGGTACGGGATAGAGAGCATCGGGCGGTATAACGTTATAAAAATCAACCGCTTGATGAAGCGCTCAAAGCTGTTTGTCAACGGCGGCGGAACGCTGCTCACAAACTCCATGACCTCGACGCGCTCGCTGTGGTATTACACCTCGCTGATGCGGCTAGCAAAGCGCCGCGGTCTGGGCGTGATGCTGTATGCAAACGGCGTCGGTCCGGTGGAAGGCGAGTATGGCGCAAAACTGGCGCGCAATGCGCTTGAGGAATGCGATGTCATTTCACTGCGCGAGGAGCTGTCGCACGCCGAGCTTGACAGGCTTGGCGTTAAAAATAAAAATGTAGTCGTCACAGCCGACCCGGCGTTTATGCTTTCGCCCTGCGACGGCGACTGGCTCAGATATCTGCTAACCCGCGAGGGGTTTTTGCCTGACAGACAGTACGTATGCTTCGCTTTGCGCCGCTGCGAGGGGCTTTCGTCCGGGTTTGAGGGTGAGATCAAAAAAGCCTGCAGCGAGCTGCGCGAAAAATATGGCCTGATCCCTGCATTTATCGCAATGCAAAGGCCGAATGACGTCGGACTCGCGCGCTCGCTTGCCGCTTCAACCGGTGGTCTGTTCATATCGGAACTTACAGCCCCGGAGCTTATCGGACTGATTTCCGCATGCCGCTTCACAGTCGGGATGCGCCTGCACTCGCTGATTTATTCGGCGGTTGCGGGAACGCCGGTGATACCCGTTTCATACGACGTAAAGGTTGACGCGCTGGTTGAAAGCCTGAACAGTGCCTCGGATGAGCGGGGCAGCATAACTCCTATACAGGCACAGTCGCTCACAGCCGGGGCGCTGATACAGCAGGCGGAGCGTGTTATAGCAAACCGCGACGCGATGGCGGCGCAGATAACCTCCACCGCGCGCTCGCTTGCCGGGGTGGCGCGTGAAAGTGCAAAGCTGCTTGGAGAATTATGGAGAGGCTATAAATGAAAAATATGATTTCATTTATGAAAAGTCTGATTTTCTCTTTACTTGCGGTATTATTACTGTTTGTGGCTGCGGCGCTGTTGACCGGTTGCGCCGAGGAGCCAAAGCTTGAACCTGTGGTGACACTCGGTGTGCCCGAAAATGAGAAACTCGTCGAGACTATACAGATCGACGATTTCGTTTTCAATATCTACACCTCATATGCGGAGCTGATTTCCTACGAGGGCGACGATACCGACGTTATAATACCCGACGAAGCCGCAGGCAAAGTTGTCCTCAAAATTGGCGAAAAGGCCTTCTGGGGCAACAAAACTCTGAAAAACATCAAACTTCCCGAGAACCTGCGCTATATAGACCGCTACGCATTCCAGAAATGTGCAGAACTTAATACCGTCGAGTTCAATCAGCGGCTCGAAACGATAGACGACTATGCGTTTGCTCAAACATCGCTTGTCGAGCTGAACTTTCCGGTATCCCTTGCATCGATAGGCAAATACAGCTTTTCCGAGTGCGTCGGGTTTAAGTCGCTTACGATACCCTCGCGCGTTAAATCGATCGGAAAATACGCGTTTTACGGCTGCACGACGCTTGAAAGCATTACTTTCAACGAGCGGCTTGATAAGCTTTCTGACCGGATGTTCTACAATTGCTCCTCGCTTGTTTCAGTCGAGATACCCAAAAACATAACCGAGATCGGGGGGTATGTGTTTGCAGGATGTTCGTCGCTTGAAACTATAAATATACCCGCGGAAGTGACCAAAGTGGGAGAGGGGCAGTTCCACGGCTCGCCGAATGTGACGGTTATAACGCCGGCAGATTCGGCAGCGGCTAAATTCTGCGATAAAAACGGCGTTAGCTGGCGTGAACCGAACGCAAAATAATTTTTTTGAACATAAACTTTAATATGGGCACCAAACGGTGTGACCGTAACCTTTTATGTAAAACCATCCTATACTTATACAATACACAGGAGCGCAAACACAGTGTACGTTGAATCAGTAAAGGTCGTAAAATTCGGCGGAACATCGCTTGCTGACGCCGGGCAATTCAGAAAGGTAAAAGACATAATCCTTTCGGACGAAAGCAGAAGATACGTAGTACCCTCAGCGCCGGGCAAGCGATTTCCGGACGACGCAAAAGTAACCGACCTTCTGTACTCCTGTTACGACGCAGCAGCTAAAGGGCAGGATATAGACGGAATATTCACAAAGATCACCGAGCGGTTCGACTCAATAATCGCGGGGCTAGGGCTTAACATGTCGCTTGATGAAGAGTATGACACGATAAAAAACGCACTATTGCACAAGGCAGGGCGCGACTATGCCGCCAGCCGCGGCGAGTACCTGAGCGGGCTGATACTCTCAAAATATCTCGGCTTCGATTTTATCGACGCTGCCGAGGTTATATTCTTCTACGACAACGGCACATTCGACGCCGAGCGTACAAACGAGGTGCTGGGAGAGCGGCTGACAAAGCACAAAACAGCGGTTATTCCCGGCTTCTACGGCTCTATGCCGAACGATACAATTAAAACATTTTCGCGCGGCGGTTCCGATATCACCGGCGCGATACTCGCGCGTGCGGTACAGGCGGATCTATATGAAAACTGGACGGATGTTTCGGGATTTCTGATGGCTGACCCTCGGATAGTCAAAAATCCGCGCGTCATTGATATCATAACCTACCGTGAGCTGCGCGAGCTTTCTTATATGGGCGCGACGGTGCTGCATGAGGATTCGATTTTCCCCGTGCGCTTTGCCGGCATCCCGATAAACATACGAAATACAAATGACCCCGAAGCAGAGGGAACGATGATAGTTCCCCAGACCACATCGCGCTCCGACTGGATTATAACGGGCATCGCGGGCAAAAAGGGCTTTTCGGTCATTACAATTGAGAAGGATATGATGAACTCCGAGCTCGGTTTCGGCCGCCGCGTGCTGGAGGTGCTGGAGAAACACTCCGTATCCTTTGAGCATCTGCCGTCGGGAATAGACACGATGTGCGTCGTCGTCGCCACAAACGCGCTTGATAAGTGCCGTGAAACGATTGTCAACGGCATCTGCTCGATGACGGAGCCTGAGTCTGTCTACATAGAGGACGGACTGGCGCTCATCGCCGTGGTCGGTCGCGGCATGATAAATACCAAGGGTACAGCGGCACGTATTCTGACCGCGGTCGCGAAACGCGGCATAAACATCCGCATGATAGACCAGGGTTCGAGCGAGTTGAACATTATAATCGGCATCGAAGACAGCGATTTCGAGGAAGCCATGCGCGCGATTTATGCCGAATTCTGCGAGTGATAATCTTGGCATGTGATTTTCATAAAGCTCATCTCCGATTTTACCGGTTCGGGAACAGTCCCGGACCGGCTGTTTTTTATCTCAGAAGACGGATGTTGATAAAATTTCAACTGTTCGGCGCGAAGTCCGGCGGACGGTCGCTTTTGAATAAAAAAACGGGCGGGGGGAAAAGATAAAGAAACGACAAAATATGAAAAAAGAGGGCTTACAACTTGCGGAACACCGGTCACAAGGCCGCGCGCGATCTTCGCGAGTGCGGCAATATCCTGCGCAAACTACGCGTTAAATATGCCGCAGACGACGGCAACGTGGACTTTATATTGCGCAGAGCGGCAGCGGCCTGCGAGCACTGCCGAAGACAAAAGATAGAGAAAAGAATCTTCCGGGCAGTAGATGACATTGTGCGGGAATTCACGGAGGTGTCCGGAATACCGTCGGATGAAAAGCTCACGCCCGATTATATAGCAGCAAGACTTGACGAGTACAAGCCGGACGGCCAGGATGACGCGTTCACGCTCGACGAACTGTGCTTTGTTCCAGATTGTATATCGCTTTCGCTGCTGTTCACGCTCTATGAATACAACCGGGCGGAACATGATTTAAAGCATAAGGAAGAAACGGCTTCGGAGGAGCAGACCGAGCAGGGCAAAAGGCCCGCGGAGCTTGCCGCCGACGCCGCGTCAATCGGAGCCGAGCTGCTGCGAGGGTTCGAGGAAATATCCTTTGAGCGCTTTCTCGAAAAGGCATCGGAGATAGAGCGCACGCTGCTTGCCGACAAGCGGGGCATATACCCGCGCTGCGACCAGGATACAAAGCAGCTTTACAGACAGGCTGCGGCTGAATATGCACGCCGCCACAAGGTGAGCCAGCGCGATGCGGCAGAGCTTGTGCTCGCCATGCGATCTCCGGTCAAAAAGCACCCTGTGCTCCGGAAGCTTTACTTCCCGGTTATGTATATAGCCGCGTTTGTGCTTGCAATCGCGGCTGCGGTTTATGCAAACGGGGATTTAGTGCTGGCGCTGCTGCTCTATTTCCCGCTGACGGAATTTATGCGCCAGAGCCTTGATTTTCTGCTTTCGCGATTCGTCCCACCCGGCGCGGTCCCGCGTTTTAAGCTGGAGCGCAGCGACAACGTGCCCGAAACGCTGGTTGTTATAACCACATTGCTGTTCGGCGGCAAAAGCGACAACGCGCTGTTCGAGTCGCTGGAGCGCTGCTATCACGCCAACCGCGACAAAGGCGGAAACATAGCGTTCGGTATACTCGGCGACCTGCCCGACGCGGCGTCGCCTGAACTGCCGTCCGACGCCGAAACGCTCAAGAACGCGCGCAAGCGCATAAATGCGCTCAATAAAAAATACGGCTCGGGCTTTTATCTCTTCACGCGCTCGCGCACCTATTCGGCGACGGAGGAGCGCTATATGGGCCGCGAGCGAAAGCGCGGCGCTCTGCTTGAGCTTGCGGGGCTTATCGCCGCGGGCAAACGCGGCACGCTGACCGTGACAGGCGACGAGGAGTTTCTGTCCCGCGTGAAATATGTCATAACGCTCGACTCGGACACGAGGCTCGGGCTGGGCGGAGCCTGCGACATGATAGGCGCGATGCTCCATCCGGCAAACCGCCCTGTTGTAAAAAACGGCGTGGTTACCGAAGGATACGCTATTATGCAGCCCCGAATGGAAACCTCGCTCGAGGCGGCGGGCAAAACGCCATTTTCGCGCCTGATCTCGGGCTGCGGCGGCAGCGACGTCTACTCAACCGCGGCATACGAAACCTACCAGACGCTGTTCGGCGAGGGCAACTTCTGCGGCAAGGGTATATTCGACGTTAAGATATACTGGGAGCTGCTTGAGAATGCATTTGCGCCCGAAACGATATTAAGCCACGACCTGCTTGAGGGAACAAGGCTCCGTTGCGCGTATCTTTCAGGCGTCACCGCAACAGACAGCTGCCCGAAAACGGCTGCGTCCTATTTCAACCGGCTTCACCGCTGGATACGGGGCGACACTCAGGCTGCAGCCTATGCCGGAAACACTATCGTAACCGGCAGCGCGGCAGAACGCGCACCCTCTCCCTCGGCGCTGGGGATAACCGACAGCGCCGGGCTGAGCGAATACCGCCGCCGCGCAAGGGTGAAAAACCCGATAAATACTCTTTCAAAATACAAGCTGTTTGACAACATAAGACGTGCAGTCACGCCGGTTTGCGCAATACTTGCCATGGCATACGGACTTGCGGCGGGACGTGATGCCGCGCTGACAGCCATAGTATTCGCGCTGCTATATCTTGTCCTTCCGGTAATAACGGCGTCGGCGACCGCAGCCCGCAGCCTGCCCCGCCGTTTTTATTCGTCCGTCACTGGCGGTGTGTGGCAGGCATTGGGAATGTCGGTGTGGAACATCGCGTGCCTGTTGCACAATGCGATAATCGCAGCCGACGCAATGCTGCGCGCGCTTTGGCGCATGACGGTTTCAAGGCAGCACCTGCTGCAATGGGTAACGGCGGCGGAGGCCGACCGGAACCGCCGCGATACATTGCGGTATAACCTGTGGCTGACATTCCCTTCGTTTATAACGGGGGCGGTGCTGGTCGTTTTCGCGCCATACGGCTTATATAAATTTCTCGGACTGCTCTGGCTGGGGCTGCCGCTTTTTTTCACGCTCACCGGACGGGAGACAATCACGGAAGCAGAGTCTGCTATCACCCCTGCGCGGCGCGCCGTGCTGACAAAGTATGTCTTTGACATGTGGAAGTATTTCGCCGACACCGTAACCGCTTCCGACAACTGGCTGCCGCCGGACAACATCCAGCTTGCGCCCGTCGAGATGCTTGCAAGACGCACATCGCCGACCAACATAGGGCTGTATCTGCTGTCCTGCCTTGCCGTCTGCAAGCTTGGCGACATAACGACCGACGAGCTGTTCATGCGGCTTGAAAACACCCTGACCTCCGTGGAATCCATGCCCAAATGGCACGGGCATCTTTACAACTGGTACGATACGGCGACGCTTTCCGTGCTGGGCACACCGTATGTTTCCACGGTGGACAGCGGAAACTTTGCGGTCTGCCTGCTCACTTTGTCGCGCGGGCTTGAGGCCGAAAAGGAACTGGCCGGCGAGCGCGCCGACAATCTGCGCACACGCATAGACGCGCTGCTCGCCGCGATGGATTTTTCCGTGCTGTACAACCCCGACCGCGATTTGTTCTATCTGGGGTTTGACACCGCAGCCGGCAAGCCTGGCGGCGGCTATGACCTGCTCATGAGCGAATCGCGCATAACAAGCTATTACACCGTGGCTGCGGGCATCGTTCCGCGCATTCACTGGCAGCGGCTCGGCCGTCCGGTAATAAGCGCGGACGGGCATATTGGTTTGCTGTCATGGTCGGGCACGATGTTCGAATACTTTATGGCATCGCTGTTTCTGCCCGTCTACCGTGGCTCACTTATCGACGAAGCGCTTGCCTTTGCGTTTACACAGCAGAAAAAGGAGCGCTGCCGCAATATGTGGGGCAAATCCGAGTCCTGTTATTTTGCGTTCGATGCAATGACATACCAGTATTCGGCATACGGCGTGCAGCGGCTGGCTATGAAGCGCGGGCTTGATAAAGAGGCGGTCATATCACCCTATTCGTCGTTTCTGACCTTGACCTATGCCCCGCTTGCCTCAATGCGCAACCTCGAGCGGCTTAAAAAATTCGGTATGTACGGCAAATACGGGTTTTTCGAGGCTGTCGACTTCACGCGCTCGCGCGTGGGCGGCGGCTGCGCGGTGATACGCAACTTTATGGCGCACCATGTGGGCATGAGCATCATTGCGGCGGCAAACCTGTGCACCGACAATGCGTTTGTGGGCTACTTCATGAGCGACCCCCGCATGGGCGCAGCCGACAACCTGCTCTGCGAGAAGATACCTGTCGACGCTGTGATACACAAGACTGTGCCATATCGCAAGGACCTGCCGTTGCGCACATTCTCGCTGCCGACCGCGCAGCACTACCGCGAGGACAACCACGCTGTGCCGCGCACCGCTATAGTGTCAAACGGCGGAGCGCGGATTGTCGCGACAGCGGCGGGCAAAGTGTGCCTGTATAACGGCGACAGACTTGTGACTACGTCGCCGTTCGGGGCAGGCAGAAGCTACGGCGGGCTCAGATTGTTTATGGAAGTCAGCGACAAGCGGGGAACAAGGGTCATAGACGCGCTGAACGGCGGCTTCTGCCGTTCCGCCTCGTCCACATCGGTGAAATATATAGCCGATGCGGGAGGAGGAGGAGCAAGGGCAAAAACAATGGCTATTTTAACCGTTCGCGGCGACTGCGCCTGCTTTGTAGCCACGCTTGTTTACGAGGGCGGAGCGGCCGATGTTTGCCCTCTGCTCTGCTTCATCCCGGCGCTTAAGCCCGAAAAGGAATACAGCGCTCATCCGGGATATCACGACCTTTCAGTCGAATCTGAGTACTGCGCAGAGGAAAACATCCTGCTCTACAGAGTCCTGTCAAGGGAAGGCGAGAGCGAGCGATGGCTTGCGGTAACGCTTGAAACGTCTGGCGGCGGAGTGTCGTTTGCGACGCGCCGGGAAGGTATACTTCCCATGCTGTACGGCGACCGCGAGCTTGCAATGCTGACCGAGAAATCGCTTGACAATACGACGGGCGCGTGCATCACGCCGTTTTGCGCGATCAAAAAGCGGTCGTATACAAAAAGCGGGCGGTATGCATGTTCATTTTTGATTGCGCCCGCCAAGTCGCGCTCGGAGGCGGTGCAGAATATCCGGTATGTGCGCGAACATCGCGAGCGCAACTATGCGGACTCTGCAATCGCAAGCCTGCGCCGCTGGGCGCGGGCAGGATTATCGGTGCTTTCCGCGCCCGACTCCATGCGTGCGGCGGAACTGCTGCTTGCGGTAACGTTCCACAGGCTGCGGACCGACACTGATCCGAACAATCCGGACAGCGAAAAACCGCGTCTTGCCGAGCCGCAGCCGAGATCGGCGCTGTGGCGCAACTCGATTTCAGGCGACCTGCCGTTTACGGTTATAAGCATAAGCACGCGGCTTATGCCCGGAGATGCGAGCTGTCATCTGATTGCGGCGTTTATGGCCGCCCACCGCTGGCTGCGCATAATGGGCGTGAAAACCGAACTTGTGATATGCTATGGCGAGATCGCCGCCTACGGCGAGCCGGTGCGGACGCTGCTCATCGACCTTGCGCGCGAACACGGAGACGTGAGTATGCTGGGCGCGCCGGGCGGGGTTTACCTGCTGCGCGGTTCGCCCGATACCGCACTGCTGCGCATGCTGTCAAGACTTGACATTGTGCTCGACGGTACAAATACTCTTTCAAGCGTATACGCGCGCGTTATGCGCGAGCGTCCCGAGCTTGTTTTCCCTGTTGCGCCCAAAATCCACGCGTACAATCCACAAACTGTGGATTATTCTGTGGAAACAGACGTCAGATTGCCTGTGCGCGGCGGTTTTTTCGGTGTGGATAACTATACGGTCAAAACGCGCGAGCAGAAGCTGCCGCAGTCGTATATATACGCAAACTGCGCGTTCGGTACGCTTATAACGCACAACGGGCTTGGCTACACATGGTTTGGAAACGCGCGCGAGCGCAGGCTGACCCCGTGGAATGGTGTCGCGCCGGAGGGTATGCAAGGTGAAAGACTTGTGCTGTACACGCCCGGCGCGAGCTGGGATCTGGCAGCCTCGGCGCATACTGTCAGCTTCGGGCGGGGATATGCGGTCTACAGCGGTAGGATTGAGTGCACGGGCATATCGACAGGCTATGAAATATCCGTCGGCGTGGACCCGCTGCTGCCCGTCAAGCTGATAACCGTAACCTTTGACCGCGCGGAAATAGTGCCGCGCGCGGAGGTGCGCGACAATGTGGGCGGACTGTTCGCGCCGGAGGGAATAACGCTCAACCGGAGCGGGCTGCGACTGGCGTTTGAGCTGACGCTCTGCTTCGGCGCCGACCCGTGCGACCCTGAAGCCATTGAAAGGGAATGCAAGGGCGACACGGCAACCTACAGGTGCATGTTCGGCGATTTTACGCACCGGCGGATTTTTGTGACCTGCCGTCCGTGCGACCACGGAGTTATATATCTGCTCGGCACGACAGGCGAACGCGACGATAAGTGCGGCGAATATATACGCGAAAAATACAAAACGCGCTCTGACGTAGCCGGAGGATTCTCCTCATACGCGGCTCGCGCGGAATATGTGTCCGGCGGATTTTTGCTCGAGTCGTCCGATCGGGCGCTCGACGAGATGTTCAATTTCTATGTGCCGTACCAGGCGCTGACCGCAAGGCTTCTGGCTCGCACCGGGTTCTATCAGTCGGGCGGTGCGTACGGTTTCCGCGACCAGCTTCAGGACTGCCTTGCGATAATGTATTCGAACCCGAACAGGGCGCGCGTCCACATAATCCGCGCGGCGGCTCATCAGTTTGCACAGGGCGACGCCCTGCACTGGTGGCATAACCTGCCCGCCCGCGACACCGTGGTGACGCGCGGCGTGCGCACGCTGTGCTCGGACGACTATATCTGGCTGCCGTATGCCGCGGCGGAGTATGTAATGCGCACGGGCGACACAAGCCTGCTGTCTGTCAAGGTGAGATATGCAGACGCGCCGGAGCTTGCATCGGGTGAGTTCGAGCGGTACAGCGAAATCGGAAAGACGGATTTTAAAGAAGATGTTTACACCCACTGCGCGCGTGCGCTCGAACTGGCGCTGGACAGGCTGTCGCCGCGCGGTCTACCGTATATAGGCAGCTGCGACTGGAACGACGGAATGAACCGCATAGGCATCGGCGCGGACGGAAGCGAGACCGGCGGGGAAAGCGTGTGGCTCGCACAGTTTCTGGCAATAACACTGCAAAAATTCTCGGCGCTGTCGGAGCTGCGGGGAGACCTTGACGGATGCGAAAAATACAGTGTGGCGGCGTCTTCGCTGCTGCTGGCGGTGGAAAAGCACGCATGGGCGGGCGACCGCTACGCCCGGGCTTTCTACGGAGACGGTGTGCCGCTCGGCACCGCGGAAACGGAGGGCGGCTGTCAGATTGACATTCTGCCGCAGGCGTTCGCGCGGCTGTCGGGAATGGGCGGCGACGACGGAAACGGCAAAAAGCGCACCGAAACGGCGCTTGTCAATATGTATGGCACGCTGTTTGACCGGGAGTACAAGATTATGAAGCTGTTTTCGCCGCCGTTTGTTCCGGGCACGGGCAGAAACCCCGGTTATATACAGGGCTATGTGCCGGGCGTGCGAGAGAACGGCGGCCAGTACACGCATGCTGCGGTCTGGGCGGCGATAGCGTTGCTCGACGCAGGCATGACAGACAGCGGCACGGAGCTGCTTATAGCGCTCAACCCTGCCTCGCGGTATGCAGACGCAGATACAAAGCTGGCCGAAAGATACGGAGCCGAGCCTTACGCACTTGCGGGCGACGTATATTCCAACCCCGATTTTGCCGGGCGCTGCGGCTGGTCGATATACACTGGCGCGGCTACGTGGTATTACAAGGCTGTGCTTGAGTATCTGCTCGGCTATAACGAGCGGAGCGACGGCTTTACGATAACGCCGAAGCTGTCCGGGCGGTTTCCGATCTTTACCCTGCAGGTAAACAGGCGCGGCACGCAGTATACGATACGGGCGGAGTCGGGCAATAAAACCGAATATAAGCTGGATGGAAAAATTGTAAATAATTCATTTAAGTTTGATAAAAAGCGACATTTGCTTGAAATAACGGTTGAAATAAAACCCGGCCGGTAGTATAATAGGTTATAAATGAAACCTGACCAAATTTAACCTGAGAGTGAAATATTCGGCGCCCGCCGAACGTAAAGGCTTATTGCCCGGCGGGCGCCCATAACGGAAGGAGTGTTTCAATGCCGCCGGCAAGAATAAAACTCGCCGACACTGTGTACCTCAACATCATAGAAACAAAGAAATTCAAAACCAACTTTATATCGGCAGAGTTTTTTATCCCGCTGCGCAAAGAAACAGCGGCACACGGCGCGCTGCTGCCATATGTGCTGCTGCGCGGAACAGAGAAATATCCCGACATGGCCGCACTGAACAAGCGGTTTGACTACCTGTACGGCTCGCACATAGGCCCGCGCGTATACAAGCTGGGCGAAACGCATATCATCGGATTTTCATCGTATGTGCTGGCAGACGAGTATGCGCTTGAGCCTACGCCGGTGCTGTCGGAGCTGCTGGGCGTGCTTGAGGAGATAATCTTCAAGCCTGCCACCGAGGGCGGCGTATTCCGCGCCGACTATACGGAGGGCGAGAAACGCAACCTGTGCGACCGCATCAGGGCTCAGATCAACAACAAAAACGCCTATGCGGTCAAACGCTGCCGCGATGAGATGTGCCGCGGCGAGGCCTTCTCCGTCTCTGAAATCGGCGAAGTCGAGGACGTAATGGCTATTACGCCCGAGTCGCTTTATAAATTCTATCAGTCGCTTATCACCGGCTCGCGCGTTGAGCTGTACTTTGTGGGAAGCACGGATACAGCCGCGCTGACCGACCAGCTTTCGACGATGTTCGCGCGATGCGCAAACACGGCGGCTCCCGAGCCTTCGACCCAGGTGATACGCCGCGCACAGACGGTGCGCGAGGTGATAGAGGATCAGCCGGTGAAACAGGGCAAGCTGTCGCTTGGTTTCCGCACCGACTGCACGCTGGCCGACCGCGACTTCCATGTGTTCGCGATGTTCCGCGAGCTGTACGGCGGCTCGCCTTCGTCAAAGCTGTTCATGAACGTGCGCGAAAAGCTCAGTTTGTGCTATTACTGCCACGCGATCCCCGAAGCTCACAAGGGTATTATGATAGTTACCAGCGGCATTGAGGTGACAAACAAGAAAAAGGCGCAGGACGAGATACTCCGCCAGCTCGAGCTGACAAAAGCGGGCGAGATCACAGAGTCTGAGATTACCGCCGCGCGGAACACGCTTGTCAACGGTTACCGCGAGTTGTACGACGACGCCGGCTCACTGAAATCGTGGTACACCTCCCGCCTGCTTGCGGGTCGCGATGATTCGCCCGAGGACGCTGCGGCGATGCTTGAAACGGTGACTGCCGCCGATATAGCCGAGATGGCGAAACGCGTGACACTTGACACAGTATATTTCCTGAACGGGACGCTTTTGCCCGGCGAAGGGAGCGACGAAGTATGAGTGAAAACATGATTGTCGTAAAGGAAAACGCCGCGATCGGCGAAAAATACTACTATATAAAGCACAAGAGCGGGCTGGACATTTATGTCGTGCCCAAAAAGCTTTCGACATATTATGCGGTATTCGGGACGAAATACGGTTCGGTGAACAACAAGTTCCGCATAAAGGGCGAAGAAGAGTATACGGAGGTGCCCGACGGCATCGCCCATTTCCTTGAGCACAAAATGTTTGAAAACGAGGACGGTGTCGACACATTTTCAAGGTTTGCGGCGACGGGTGCGTCGGCAAATGCGTACACATCGTTCTTTGTGACCATGTATCTTTTCTCCTGCACCGACCGTTTTGACGAGTCGCTGGAGATACTGCTCGACTATGTGACCTCGCCGTATTTCACCGAGGCGTCCGTTCAGAAGGAGCAGGGCATTATTGCGCAGGAAATACGCATGGGTGACGACAACCCCAACCGTGCGCTGCTGTTCGGCATGCTGAAAGCGGTGTATAAAAACCACAACGCACGGATAGAAGTCGCAGGCACCGTGGAGTCGATAGCTAAAATCGACTACAAGCTGCTTTATAAATGCTACAATACCTTCTATAACCTCGGAAACATGGCATTGTGCGTCTGCGGCGACGTCACGCCTGAGCAGGTGATCGCGGTCGCGGATAAATTCCTCAAGCCCCAGGAAACCCACGAGGTGGAAAACGCGCCGTTTGAGGAGGCTCCCGAGGTCAACAGGCCCAGATTCGCCCGCAGGATGCAGGTGGCAAAGCCGCTATTCTCAATCGGTATAAAAGATACCGTCATCTCCGACGATCCCGCGGAGCGCATGAAGAAAAACGCCGCGATGACGGTGCTTGAGAACATGCTGTTCGGCGGCGGCAGCGAGTTTTTCAATGACCTTTATAAGGAAGGGCTGATTTCAAAGAACTTCGGCGCGTGGCACGAACACAACCGCAGCATGTCGCTTATATGCGTTCAGGGCGACTCGGACGACCCGGACAAGGTTTACGAGCGATTTGTAGAGTATATAAACGATAAAAAGCAGAGCGGGCTTTCACTGGAGGATTTCGAGCGCTGCCGCAGGGTGATGTATGCAGGCTATATCAAGAGCTTCGACAGCACAGAGGAAATAGCCAACAACTTCCTTGGCAACTTCGTGTTTGACGGCGGCGATATGCTCGATTACGCGGAAGTTATACGCGGGCTTGATTTTGAGTATATTACGGCTGTTTTCAACTCGATATTCGAGGAAAGCCACTACACACTGGCGAAAGTGCTGCCGCTTGAGGTAAAAGACAAGGTATGAGCTCCCGCAATCTTGAAAGCTTTATATCATTTCCCGGATTGGGAATTGAAGAATTTAAAATAAACTCAGTCGCCTTTAAAATCGGCAACTTTGAAATCGTCTGGTACGGGATAATAATCACGCTGGGCATCGTCGCAGCCGTGAGCTATGTAATCTGGCGCGCGCATCAGGAGAAGATTAAAACCGACGACGTGCTTGACCTTGCGATTTATGTTGTGCTGGCGGGTCTTGTCGGAGCGCGCCTGTATTATGTGCTGATGAAACTGTCGTCATATGATACGCTGTATAAAATAATTGCCGTCTGGGAAGGCGGACTTGCCATATACGGCGGGATAATCGGAGGGTCGATAGCAGCGGCGATCTTTTTGAAAGTAAAACATATCAGCATAGCACGGGTTTTTGATATGCTCGGTCCGGCGGTAATGTTGGGTCAGGTAATCGGGCGCTGGGGCAATTTCATGAACGCCGAGGCGTTCGGCGAGGCGACAACATTGCCGTGGCGGATGGGAATACGGAACAAATATTACCCGGAAACTATATATGTCCATCCGACCTTTCTGTACGAATCGCTGTGGAATCTGTTAGGGTTTACAGTCATAAATCTGCTCTACAAGAAAAAGAGGTTTGACGGTCAGGTACTATTGATGTACGTCGCTTGGTACGGGCTCGGGCGCATGTTCATCGAGGGGCTGCGCACCGACAGCCTGTATGTAGGCGACATACGCATTTCACAGCTTGTGGCGTTTGTCACGTTTGTATGTGCATCTATGCTGCTGGTTGTGATGCTGGCGCTGGCTCGCCGCGGCAGATTTGCGCCGACGGTGTTTATGGAAGCAGCAGCCGGCACAGCCGCCGCAGGCGATAATGCAGAGCCTGCACCTGCAGAATCTGTATTGGCAGAATCTAAAACTGCAAAATCTGCCGCGGCAGAATCTGCCGCGACAGAACCTGTCGCTGAAGCCGGGACCGACACGCCCGAGAATGCGGAGAGCACGGACGGCGGGGAGCCGGGAGAAACAAAAGAAACTGAAAACGAGAGTAAAGACAGCGAGGGCAAGTAATCGGATGGCAAAAATCATCGACGGCAAAAAGATATCGGCACAGATACGCGCGGAACTGCGCGACGAGATAGCTAAAATGAGCGTCAAGCCCGGGCTTGCGGTCATTTTGGTCGGCGACGACATGGCTTCACATACATATGTGAAGAACAAAAAGCTGGCGTGCGAGGAAGTCGGAATGTATTCCGAGGTCTACACATTGCCGGCGCAGACGACGCAGGATGAACTGCTGGCGCTTGTTCACAGGCTCAACAGTGACGAGAAGATACACGGAATACTTGTGCAGTCGCCATTGCCCGCGCAACTGGACGAGTCGATAGTCGTCAACAATATCGACAAAGACAAGGATGTGGACGCCTTCCACCCGTTTAACGTGGGCAGGATAATGATAGGCGACTACACGTTTCTGCCCTGTACGCCGGCCGGCATAATGGAACTGCTCAAGCGCTCGGGCATCGAGGTCGCGGGCAGGCGCTGCGTTGTCGTCGGGCGCTCCGATATAGTCGGCAAGCCGATGGCAATGCTACTATTGCACGCAAACGGCACGGTGACGATAACACACTCGAAAACCCGCGACCTTGCCGCCGAGTGCAGGCGCGCGGAGATACTCGTCTCAGCCGTCGGGCGCGCGAATTTCATCACCGCCGACATGGTGTCGCCAGGTGCGGTCGTTGTTGACGTGGGCATAAACCGCAGCGCGGACGGAAAGCTGTGCGGAGATGTGGATTTCGCGGCTGTTGAGCCGATCGCGTCGTATATAACTCCCGTTCCGGGCGGCGTAGGGCCGATGACAATCACGATGCTGCTGAAAAACACACTGACGGCGGCAAAGCTGCGGCTCTGATTTATTCATATCGTGCTAAAATTTCAATATTAAATTAAAATTAAAGGCCGGGAGCAGATGCTCCCGGCTTGCATAAGTACATATCGGAGAAAAACACGTGGAAACCCGGCTTACATTCAGGCAGGGACTTGCCGACGCCCTGCCGATATTTTTTGGATACCTGTCGGTCTCCGTCGCGTTCGGCATACTTGCCGCAATTCGGGATGTGCCGGTATGGCTCGCCGCGGCGGTTTCAATGACCGCGTTTACGGGCACCGGACAGTTTGTATGGCTCGACCTTATCGCCGCGCTCACCGCTATCGCACAGTCGACGTTCGCGCTGGCGGTGATAAACGCTCGGTATCTGCTTATGTCGCTCTCGCTATCCCAGCGCCTGCCTGCGGAGATAACGCTGTGGCAGCGCCTGATTGTGGGATTCGGCAACACCGACGAGGTTTTCGCCGTCGCCATGACAAGGACGGAGCCGCTCAACTTCAAATACCTGCTCGGGCTTATACTCTGCTCCTATTCCGGCTGGGTAAGCGGCACCGTGATAGGCGGACTGGCAAGCGGCGTTATTCCCGACCCGGTGCTGTCCGCGCTGGGAATTGCGCTTTACGCGATGTTCATCGCGCTTATCGTGCCGCCCGCCAAAAAATCGAAGCCGATTCTGGCGGTTGTGACAAGTGCGGCGGGACTGAACTGCGCGCTGCGCTTTATTCCGGCGTTTGGTTTTATTGACGACGGCTGGAGGATTATAATCAGCGGCATTGCGGCGGCTGCGATTGCCGCGGCAGTCTTCCCGGTGCGCGAGGGGACAGAGGACGGCAGTGTGCAGCCGAAGCCTGAAAATCCCGCGGAAAGGAGTGCGGCCGAGGTCAAATGAAAGCCGAGATTACATACC
>JAPXNL010000002.1:17546-42006 GCA_033808535.1 Clostridia bacterium | reverse complement strand
AGATGTGTATAAGAGACAGCGCCGCCGTTACATATCTGATCCGCATGATACCGCTTGCGGTGTGGCGCGGCAGGTTCAAAAATACATACATACGCTCGCTACTCACATATGTGCCCTACGGGGTGCTTGCGGCGCTGGTTTTCCCCGGCGTGCTGCTGTGCACCGATTCTATTATCCCTGCGGTAATTGGGGGCGCCGTGGCGCTCGGGCTTTCGCTTGCGGGCGGAAAACTGCTCGTCGTGAGCGGGGCGTCGGTTGCCGCGGTATTTGTCACCGAGCTCGTTATGCGCATTTTTTAGTGTGTTGACAAATAATATTTATTTGTTATAATAAAGACAGTGCATTAAAACGGACGGTTAAGCTGTTGAAGGTTTTATTTCTTTCTGACACGCACCTGTGCCATATCGAATGGTACGGCATGGACTCACGCAGCCGTATGGAGAAACTGGTTGCCGACCTGTGCGACGAGTATAACCGCGAGCCGTATGACGCCATACTCATGCTCGGCGATTATTCGCTCGATTACTGGGAGTGCGGGCCGCTGTACGGCTCATATTCAAACGGAGGGGTCAGCAACACAGCCGCTTTCCTGCGCGACTATGTGAGCCGTTTCCCCTGCCCGGCTTATTTCATACCCGGCAACCACGAACAGTATACGCATGAAGACTGGGAGCGTATCACCGGCTCAAAACGCAGCTTTTCCGTCACGTTAGGCGACGCTGTTTTTATAATGCTCGACAACTTTGGCGAAAATCTCAACGCGCCCGAGCACAACCACGGTACATATTCGTATTCGGACACAGACTTTATACGCAGTGTGAGACAGCAAAATCCCGGCAAAAAGATTTTCCTCTGCGCGCACGACTTCGCGCTGGCAAATGAGCGCGACGAGTTCAAGCGAATGGTTCGCGAAACACCGGAGATAATCGCAATGTTTGCAGGTCACACGCACAAATCGGGGATAATACCGGCGGGCGACGAATACGGCGGGAAATTTTTGTGCCGCACGGGCAACTACTCGTATTCGAGCATGCCGGACCCCGCAGACTCCATGTGGGGCTGGCGTGAGCTTGTGATTTGCGGCGACAAAATCACAACGGCATATGTCGTGCCCGGGAGCACCGTGGATTTCGGAGCAGGAAAGGTTAAAATAACACCGCACACTCAGGACGCAGTTGAGCTGACCTGACGGCTTTGCGCGCGCCCGTATTTAAACCGCGCCGCTGGACAGGCGCGGTTTTTTAGCTTAGCCTGAATTTTGCACCCCTTTTACCCCGTCCGGCACCATGTCGGCGGCGCAATCTGATAACGGAAAGAATCGTTTGATGAACTCACATATAAATACGGAGAACATAAATTTTAAAAGCTATTATTCGGCCGACATCGCGGTAATCGGCGCGGGACATGCCGGCATCGAGGCGGCGCTTGCAGCCGCGCGGCTGGGAATGCGAACAGTTCTGTTCACGCTCAACCTCGACGCGGTGGGCAACATGCCGTGCAATCCCTCGATAGGCGGTACCGGCAAGGGTCAGCTCGTGTTCGAGCTCGACGCGCTAGGCGGCGAGATGGGACGCGTCGCAGATATTGTGACGCTTCAGTCGCGCACGCTGAATGCGAGCAAGGGGCCGGCAGTGCATTCAAAACGGGTGCAGGCCGACCGCTACGCATATCGTGCGATAATGAGGTCGGTGCTTGAAAATCAGCCCGGCCTGCAGATAGTACAGGCGGAGATCACTGATATTGTCACAGAGCCGGCATCAGACGGGCGCCGGCGGGTCGTCGGAGTGCGAACGCGGCTTGGCGCCGAGTGGAGCGTGCGGGCGGTGATAATCTGCACCGGCACATTTCTTGACAGCCGCATTGTAGTCGGCGAGGCGGCGTACGCATCGGGGCCGGACGGCATGCTGCCGTCGCTGGGACTGTCAGATTCACTTAAAGCGGCGGGCATAAGTCTTATGCGGTTTAAAACCGGCACGCCGCCCCGCATCCATGCCGACACGGTCGATCCGGAGCGGCTTGAGATACAGCACGGCGAGCAGCATATAACGCCGTTTTCAACGCTCACGGACGAGGAGGAGCTTAACTCCCGCGAGCAGATCCCCTGCCGCATAGTCTATACCAACGCCAAGACACATGCAATAATACGCGAGAATCTCCACCGTTCGCCGCTCTATTCCGGTGTGATTGAGGGCGTCGGCCCGCGCTACTGCCCGAGCATAGAAGACAAAATTGTTCGGTTTGCGGACAAGGACCGCCACCAGCTGTTTGTCGAGCCTCTGGGTCGCAACACGAAGGAGCTTTACCTTCAGGGCTTTTCCTCATCGCTGCCGGAGGATGTGCAGCTTTTGATGCTGCACTCGCTCGAAGGTTTTGAAAAGGCGCAAATGACTCGACCCGGTTATGCAATCGAATATGACTGCGCCGACCCGACGCAGCTTTACGCCACGCTTGAGTTCAAGCATATAGAGGGGCTTTACGGTGCTGGCCAGTTTAACGGAACCTCAGGCTATGAAGAGGCTGCGGTTCAGGGTCTGGTGGCAGGAATAAACGCCGCGCGCAAGCTGAAAGAGCTTTCACCGGTGACTTTCACGCGCGAGTCGAGCTATATTGGAATGCTGATCGACGACCTTGTCACAAAGGGCACAAACGAGCCCTACCGCGTTATGACCTCACGCTCGGAGTTCAGGCTCCTGCTGCGGCAGGACAACGCATACGACCGGCTTGCGGCTGTAGGACACGAGGTCGGGCTGCTCTCGGAGGAGCGGTACAATGCGTATCTGGAGCACGCGCGTCTTGTTAAAAGAGAGCTTGCGCGGTTCGAGTCAACGACTATAAAGCCGTCGCCGGAACTGAACAGGCTGCTCGAATCGCTGGGCGGCAGCCCGCTGACGGGCGCAGTGAAACTGGCGGACCTTTTGCGCAGACCGGAGGTCGACTGCGAGATTTTGACGCCGTTTGACCCGACGCGGGGCGAACTTCCGCCGGCGCTGCGCAGGAAAGCCGAAATAGAACTCAAATACGAAGGCTATATAAAGCGTCAGCTCGCCGAAGCCGAGCGCGTTAAAAAACTGTCGCAGAAGAAGCTGCCTGTCGACTTCGACTATTCGGTTATAAGCGGCCTGAGTCTTGAGGCAAGGCAGAAGCTGAACAAAATCAAGCCTGCCGATATCGGGCAGGCATCGCGGATCAGCGGTGTTTCACCTGCTGACATAGGCGTTCTTCTGATCTGGTTTAAGGTCAAATAGTCGCGTCCCATACCGCCGGCGCGTGTGGGGCGCGCCGTAAATATCGTTTCCGGAGAGTCTATAAAAGATGCCCGGAAATGTGATATAAATACAACTGCGGAATATAAATTGGATATGGGTATTGCGATGAATTTGGAAGAGAATATCAATTTAATCAACAATACGCTCGCAGCAAATGATATATCGCTGCGGGAGGAAGCCGTAGAGCTGCTTGCGCAGCTGTCCGAAAGACTGATCGCGGCAAACGAGCTTGTGAACCTCACCTCCATCGACACGCCGGAGGGCGTGGCGCTGCTGCATTTTGCCGATTCGCTGACACTTTTACCGTATCTGAACCCGGGCGAAACACTGCTCGACGTGGGCAGCGGCGCGGGATTTCCGGCTTTGCCGCTCGCAATCGCCGAGCCGTCGCTGCGCGTGACAGCGCTTGACGCTACTCAGAAAAAGGTGACATTCGCCGCAGACGCTGCGGTAGACCTCGGGCTGCGCAATTTTTCCGCGCTCTGCGGTCGCGCGGAAGAACTGGGCAGCGGCCCGCCGTATCGCGGCCGGTATGACGTTGTGACTGCGCGCGCGGTGGGTAAACTGAACATCCTGTGTGAGCTTTGCCTGCCGTTTCTGCGGGTCGGCGGCAGATTTATCGCCATGAAAAGCCTCAGTGCCGCCGAGGAAATAGCGCAGGCTCGACATGCGCTGACAGAGACCGGAGGAGAAATAGCGGAAAATATTACTCTGACGCTGCGGGGCGGCGAGGAGGAGCTGTCGCGCAGTTTGATAATAATACAAAAAGTATCACCCACGCCGAAAATCTATCCGCGCCGCTACGCTCATATAACCAAAAACCCCTTATAACGGGGGTTTATCACTAAGTACGCCTAAAAGTCAGGTCGGGTGATACTGCGGGACAAAACAAAATTTTATTCACGCGCACGATTTTCATGCGGGAAATATGCCTTCGTGGTATGATTTAGTTACATACAAAAACACGGAGGTAGAAAAGTTGGTTAACGGCATTGATACCGTTTATGAAATTGCGTGTGATAAAATTCTTCCCAACCCGTCACAGCCAAGGCGCGAGTTTGACGGAGAAGCCATTGCCCGGCTGGCTGACAGTATCTCGCAGTATGGCATACTCCAGCCGCTGACGGTGCGCCGCTCGCCCGACGCGGATGGCAAGTACGAGCTTGTCGCAGGAGAGCGCAGGCTGCGGGCAGCAAAACTTATCGGGCTTGACAGTGTGCCCTGCCTGATACTCGACGTTGACGGGCTGCGCTCGGCAGAGCTATCGATAATAGAAAATATCCAGCGCGAAAACCTTAATATGTTCGAAGAGGCCGCCGCGATAGCAGAGCTGATATTCATATACAAATACACGCAGGAGCAGGTAGCAAGGCGGCTCTCGGCAAGCCAGTCGTATGTGGCAAACAAGCTGCGCCTGCTGCGGTTCGACTCGGCAGAACGCGAGGCTATACTGCGCGCAGGGCTGACAGAGCGCCACGCGCGCGCGCTGCTGCGGCTGCCGCAGGATAAAAGGGCGAAAGCCATACAGCATGTGGCAACGCACGGCCTCAATGTTTCAAAGACAGAGACGTATGTTGAAAAGCTGCTCTGCGAGGAGATGAGCGCGCCCGAAGCCGTTCGGGGCAAGCGCAAGCTGATACTCAAGGACATAAGAATTTTCTACAACACAATCGACCGCGCGGTCGAAACAGTGGTCAGCGCGGGCATAAACGTGACAAAGGAACGCCGCGAACTGCCCGACGCCGTCGAGCTGATTCTGCGGATACCAAAATAACCCCCCGGATATACATACCCGGCTGCAGATCAAACTGCAGCCGGGCATTTTCTTGCGGTTTTAAAGAGTCGGGCTTGCAAAAAGCATCCGGTCGTGATATCATAGCGGTAAAAACTGCGGAATGCGATAATATGAACAACCAGGAAATAGTTGCAAAGATAATCGAAATCGGCAAAAGGATGTACGAGCGCGGCTATGTTGCGGCAAACGACGGCAATATAAGCGCGCGTGCCGATGATGGCAGCATATGGATCACTCCGACAGGCGTTTCAAAGGGCGATATGACCGCCGACATGCTGCTCTGCGTGCGACCCAGCGGCGAGATTATATGCGGCAGGGGCAGGAAATCCTCCGAAACCTATATGCACCTTCGGATATATAGCGAAAATCCCGAGGTGAAAGCGGTTGTTCATGCCCATCCGCCATACTCGACTGCGTTTGCCGTTGCCGAGCAGCCGCTGGACCTGCCTGTATATCCCGAAGCAATGGTTTTGCTTGGCGAGGTGCCCTGCGCGCCGTACGCGATACCGGGCACTCCGGCGGTCGGCGATTCTATAGCGCCGTATTGCAAAACTCACAGAGCAGTATTGCTCGCTCATCACGGACTTGTCACGTGGGGGCGCAACCTGACAGAGGCATGGCACCGCATGGAGTCGGCTGAGGGATATGCGAGAATCATAATGCTCACCAAATATGTCATGGGTATAGTCAAACCGCTGACAAAGGAACAGATCGACGAGCTGAAAAGCTGAGGCAAACCGCCACACGGACGGAGCACTCCGAGATTTGCCCCGTGAAAAAACACATAAAAACCGCCGTCCGGACGGAGCGGCGGTTAATTTATACGGAAAAATTTGTGCTTAATGCTTTTTCTTTGCCGTTATAAGCGCTGCAGCGGAGCCGGCAAATGCCATAATCGCAGTGAAGACGAAATCAGTCGTTTGAGGAGCGGCCACGGGTTCGCTTACGACTGTGTCGGGCACGACATCCTCAGCCGGCGGCTCGGGTTCGGGTTCGGGAGCTGGCAGCTCGACAGCCCCTCCGAAGGTGTACTCAACCGGTTCCTGCGAACCGAGCGCGACGACATGGTTGTCCGGGAACAGGTCGTTGACCTGCAGCGAAAAGCCGTATGTGCCGCCCTCCGCACCTTTTTCGGAAAGCGGAATCGCATATTCCACAGTGTAAAATGTGTCGCTTATGAAGGCGGCTGCAACGCTTTCACCGACCAGTCCAAACGGGTCGGGGGATCCGAATTTGCGGGTGCCATAAGGGTCAAACGATATTTTGGTCTTCTCTCCAAGCATTTCTTCGTCGACCCAGATTTCAACCAGTTCGTTTTCCCAGGGGTTATCGCTGCTGTCTATGTATTCCTTTTCGCGGACCAGAATATCATTATCGTTTACAACGACGCAGACATAGAAATTATCGGCGTCATAGAGCAGATATGCGGTTGCGGTTACATCGGTATCGAGGGTTTCGCCTGTGGTGTGGAAAGCTTCTCCGAGCGTTACCGCGACGCTTTGCTTGTAAATCTCGTCTAAAACTCCGTCGATGACAGGCGTGCCCATCAAAACCTTATCGGATTGCGCCGGGACGTTCAAAGTAAGCGCCAGAACAAAAATTGCCGTCAGTATCAGTGCCGGTATTTTTTTCATGGTTGTCCCCCTTGTATGTTTAAAATATAATTTTGCGCATATTCCTTGCTCGATACAGTTTTATATACCAAATAATACCACAAATTACCGGCCATGTCAAGCAGGAAAATTTATAGTGGCTGAAAATTTATATGTTCAATTACTTGCAGAAAAAACATATATTCATATATTCCGACAAGAATGCATGAATAAAAATAAAAATACCGGCTCAGCCTGAAAAGCTAAGCCGGTTTGCCGTTCTATTGATTTGCCGTGAAGTAGTTTTAAAACTTATAGCTTCTATAACCGCGTCCAGGCGTCATTTTATTCTTCGTAGTAGAGGGAGACGAATTTATCAAACGACTTGTTGAAAATCTTATCGTTCTGTTTATGATATGTCACAATGTTGTGCTGGCCATATATGCAGTCGCGCAGGATAAAGCCGGCGCGCTGGGTCTGGATGGCGTACTCGGAAACAAAGTCAAACGTAACGCCCGCGCGGATGATGTCGAGCATTGCCTCGCTGTCGTTGTCGCGCGTGATCTTGCCTTTCAGCACTATGTCATAATAGGCGGGGACAACCTTGCTGTTGCTGACAACGCAGAGCGCTTCCGTTATAAGCCCGGCATAGTCGGAGCCGGGAACGTCGATCGGAATGCAGAACATCGAGCGCCCGTCGCGCGAGGTGGTTTTGTAGTGTTCCTGCGCCTCGTCATATTTCGGGTAAGGTATTATGCCGAAGTCGCTGTCCATAGTGCGCATGATTTCGGCGTCGGTGAGTGTGGAGGCGTAGATAAGCGCGCGGTCGGAGGTAAATATCTGCAGGCAGGGCTGCTGACCGTTATCCTTTATGTAAAGGACATCGGGGTTGCTGTACGCCAGCTCGTTGATGAGTTCATACATATTGACAACCTCGTCGGTGTTGAGCAAAAGCTCGCGCGTGCCGTCGTCGTTCTTCTTTGTATACATTATGTTGAACGCATTGTGGAAGTTGTCAAACGTGAGGTCGTCATAGTATATCGAGCCGAATTTGTCGCCCTGCGACACCGCGCTGTCCCCGTCAAGGTCGGAATAGATGCCCTTTATTAGCGACAGGTACGCATCATATGTCCATGTGCCCGATTTTACAAGCTCATAAGGCTCAGGTCGCTTATAGTCGGAAAGCACTGTCTTGTTGAAATACAAAACCTGCATGTACTGCCACAGGTTCAGCGAAATATCGCCGGGGATTGCAAAGAGTTTTCCGTTGACGGTAAGCTCCTCGACGGCGAACTGCGACCACCACGGCTTGGATAGCCGGAGGTGAGCGACGTTATTTAGATTTAAAAGCAGATGGTCGGTGAATATCGTGCCGATATAGGCGGCGTACCCGTCAACAAGGTCAAAGGCTCCGTCGCCTGCCATAACGGCTGCTTTGAGAGTCTTCAGGAAGGCATCTCTGTTGTCCCAGTCGCCGACCACCGGAATGGGTTTGATTTTGATATTATACTTGTTTTCAACCGCCTGGTTGCGCTCGTAAACGCTGTCGTTGATTATTTCGCCGTCGAGCGAGTCGGTGTAAAACTGGTACTGCTGATCGGCGCGGAAAGCAAAATTGAAATCTCTGCCTTCGAAATCCTTGTCAGGCAAGTCGTCGAACACCGAGGTTTCAGCCGAGGTTTCGGCAGTGGTCTGGACGGACTCCTCGCCGGCAGTTTGGCTCTTGCCGCAGCCCGCAGCCGTAAGCATTAAAGCAATAAGCAGCGCAGAAACAATTCTTTTCCCGTTCATATATATCCTCCAAATTAAATTGCATCCGCTTACAGGTTCTGTGATACTTAAATCAGTGTCGCGCGTAAAATCTGTTATATGCAAAATAGTGTCAATGGATAAAACGGGAAAGGTTTGCGGTTAAACGGATTGCAGCCGACCGCTTCGACACATCAGTTTATCGGGTTACACAAGCGATTTGCCTTCCCATTCGCGGGCGGGCTGTGCGCCGGCTATAGCCGCCACGGTGGGTGCGATGTCCATGATTGATATATCGCCTTTAAGCTGGCCGGCGCTAACATTTTCGCCGCGAATGAACAGCGGAATTGTCATGTCCTCGTCCATATCCGAGCCGTGCGAGCGCTCGTGCCCGCCGTGGTCGGCGGTAATAATAACCGTGTAGCCGCGCTCAAACGCCGCGGCAGTCAATCTGGCAATCTCGTCCCACGATATGTATACGGCGCGCATATATTCATCGCTCAGCCAGCCGTGACCGTGACCGGCTTCGTCGACCCAGCCGAGGTAAACAAACATGAAATCGGGCGTGCCGCGCTCGAGACTTTCCAACGCCGCGCGCGTGACAAGCTCGTTTGATGACTCATGCCCATGCATATAGCCGCTGAAAAAGGAGGACTGGCAGAGTGTGCCGGGTCTGGACAGGTCGCGAAGCTGCTCCCAGTTGTAAAAGAAAGCGCAGCGGCCGCCGGCGGCATTGATGCGCTCGCACAGACCGTCGAGCGGCCTGACCATGGGCGTGAATGTATTTGTGATTATCCCGTGCCGTTCGGGCGGAACGCTGTGGAACAATGACATATGGGTGGGAAGCGTTACGGAAGGCATAACCGTGCGGGCGGAAAGAGTGTAAAGCGAGTTTTCCATGAAATCGCGCACCGCGGGATGCGTGCACGAGGTAACTGCGTCAGGACGCATGCCGTCGACCAAAATAAGCAGTACTTTTCCGTTCATTTTAAGTCCTTTATAATTAATTAATATAAAGTAATTTTACCCGCCGGCTATATCAGTGTCAATATATAACGACAAACGAAAATTAAAACCATATTATGTCAACGCCTTAAAGCGGCCGGCAAAAGTATATGTATAAAATCACCTGCGCTACTTGAATTCGGAGCCGCGGCGTGATATTATATGATGTAACCAAATGCTTGTCTCGGAACCGTGACCGCGGAGGTAAAAGCATGAGATACGGTGAGGTTGATTTTTCCGCGCTGGCAAACAGATACGACCGCTGGTGGAACGGTACACTGGGCAGACCGATTATCCCGCTTATAATCTCTGGCGCCGATCCCGGCCGCCCGAAGCCGGATGCGCCGAGTCTGGGTTTTACGTCGGCGTATGACGAGCGCTACTCGCCGGAGGAGATACTCGACAGGGTGGACTATGACCTCTCCTGCCACGAATATTACGGCGAGGCATTTCCCATTATCAGAATGAACACGTTCGGGCCGAACTTTGGGGCTGCGCTTATGGGTGCCGAGGTGCATCCGGCAGACTACACTGTCTGGTTTGACTGCCCCGAAAAGCCGCCCCTAAAGGAGCTTCATTTCGAGTATAACACCGACAACAAGTACTACCACCGCGCGCGCGAGTTTTACGCTATATTCGCTCAGAAATACGCCTCCCGCGCGGTTATGACGATGTTAAGCCTTGGCGGCGTGCTCGACATTTTGTCGTGCTTCCGCGGCGCAGAAAACCTGCTCTGCGATCTTATCGACGAGCCGGAGGAGGTATTTCGCTGTGTCGGCGAGATACAGACCGCATGGTTTAAGTATTTCGACGATTTTACCTCTGTCATGGCGCCGTATGCGAAGGGATATTCGCACTGGGATGCAATATTCAACCCAAAGCCCAACTACATTCTCCAGAGCGATTTTTCGTATATGATAGGTCCTGAGATGTTCGCACGCTTTGTGATGCCAGAGCTTGAATCGTCGGCGGCAAGGCTCGACAGGACATTCTACCATCTCGACGGGATAGGTGAGCTGCCGCATCTCGATATGCTGCTCGCGTCCGAACACATAAAGGGCATCCAGTGGGTGCCCGGCACCGGCACTCCCGAACTTACCGACTGGACGGAAGTTTACAGACGCATCGGCGCGGCAGGCAAGAAGCTGCATAACATACGAGCCAATCTCGACAATGTAAACTGGGCTGTATCAATGCTGCCCTCACCCGACACGCTGTTTATGAACATACAGTATTACCCGCGCGAGCGTAAACAGGAAGCATTTGAGAAAATGCGCGCGGCAGGCTGCGAGGATTTGACCTGAACATGATTTTTGTATATAGGATTTCCTGACTTATAATGCAAACTATTTTCCGCATTTTATAAATGGCGCGCCGCTACTGGGGGCGACCTTGGAGGTAAAAAAGCATGAGATACGGTGAAGTTGATTTTTCCGCGCTGGCGGAAAGATACGACCGCTGGTGGAACAACAAACTTGGCAGACCGATAATTCCGCTGATTTTATGGGGCGCCGATCCCGGCCGCCCGAGACCGAGTGCGCCGGGGCTGGGATTTACATCGGCGTATGACGAACGCTACTCGCCGGAAGAGATACTCGACAGGGTGGACTATGACCTCTCATGCCACGAATACTACGGCGATGCGTATCCAATTATCAACATGAGCGCGTTCGGTCCGGGCGTTGCGGCGGCGTTTTTGGGCGCCGAGGTGCACGTAGCCGACTATACGGTCTGGTTTGACTGCCCGGAAAAATTGCCGATCCGCGAGCTGCATTTCGAATATAATACCGACAACAAATACTACCGCCGTCTCCGCGAGTTTTACGTTATATTCGCACAGAAATACGCTTCGCGCGCGGTTATGACGATGACGGACCTGGGCGGCGTGCTTGACATTTTGTCATCTTTCCGCGGTGCGGAAAATCTGCTCTGCGACCTTGTCGACGAGCCCGAGGAGGTGCTGCGCTGCGTTGGCGAAATACAGACCGCGTGGTTTAAGTATTTCGACGATTTTACCTCCATCATAGCGCCGTATGCAAAGGGATATTCACACTGGGATGCAATATACAACACAAAGCCCAACTACATGCTGCAGAGTGATTTTTCTTACATGATCGGGCCGGAGATGTTCTCGCAGTTTGTAATGCCCGAGCTGGAAACGTCGGCGGCGCGCCTTGACAAGCCGTTCTACCACCTCGACGGTATAGGCGAGCTGCCGCATCTCGACATGCTGCTCGCGTCCGAACACATAAAGGGAATCCAGTGGGTGCCCGGCAGCGGCACGCCGGAGCTATCCGACTGGACGGAAGTATACAGGCGCATCGGCGCGGCGGGCAAGAAGCTGCATAACATACAAGCCAACCTCGACAATGTAAATTGGGCCGTCTCCATGCTGCCCGCGCCCGACACGCTTTATATGGGATTGCAGTATTACCCTCTCGAGCGCAAGCAAGAGGCATTTGAAAAGATGCGCGCAGCCGGCTGCGAGGATCTTACCTGAATTTGATTTTTGTATAAAAAGGACTTCCTGGCTTTATAATGCAGACTATTTTCCGCCTTGTAAAAATGGCACGCCGCTACTGGGGGCGGCTTATTCTTGCCACGCTCGGAGTGCTGGGTACAGCACTTCTCGGGCTTGTCACGCCGGAGGTTGTGCGGCGTTTTACCGCGATTATCGGCAGCCCCGGCACGCTGACCGCAAATGTTATCGCGCTTTATGCCGCGGTGCTTGCGGGCGCATATATGCTCAGGGCAGTGTGCAGGTTTGCGTCGCTTTCGCAGGCGCATGTCGCGGCGTGGAACTTCGTGGGTGATCTGACGCTGGCGGTATACAACAAGCTGCAGTCGCTGTCGCCGCGCTATTTTCAGGACAAACAGACAGGCCAGCTGATGAGCCGCGTGATAAACGACACGCGCGCGCTCGAGGTGCTGATCGCACACTCGCTGCCCGACTTCTGCACCAACGTGCTGGTGCTTGTGTTTGTCACCGTCGTTATATTTATAATAAACCCGCTGCTTGCGGCGTTGACACTGATACCCGTACCGGTTGTTTTATACATAAGCACACAGTTTTCAAAGCGAGTCGTGCCGCTGTTCAACATCAACGCCCGGGTGCTGGGCGAGCTGAGCGGCAATGTGCAGGAGCACCTCTCCTGCCTGCGCGAAATTCAGGCGTTCGGCCGCGAGAAGTACGAGCACGAGCGGATGCAAGACGCCTGTAAGCATTACAGCTACGTCAACATCCGTGCAAACTACGCAAATGCGGTGTTCCAGCCTTCTGTGGAGTTTTTCACATCGCTCGGCACGGCATTTGTGCTGGGGTTCGGCGGCATATTCATACTCGGAGGCAGGCTGAATGTAGCCGATCTCGTGGGCTTTTTCATGTACCTTTCGCTGTTTTATCAGCCGCTGACGGTGCTGGCAAGGCTTGTCGAGGACGTGCAGTCGTCGCTTGCGGGCGCAAGGCGCGTGTTCGAGGTGCTGGACACTGAGCCCGTTGTCACCGACAGCGCGGTTGAAATGGCTCAACCTGAATTTGCCGGGTTTTCGGGCAAAATTGAGTTTGACGACGTATGCTTTTCATATGAGCCGGGCGAGCCGGTGCTTGAGCACATCAGCTTTACCGCAGAGCCGGGCGAAATGATAGCGCTTGTCGGCGCGACAGGCGTGGGCAAAACCACAATCTCGTCGCTGCTCGAGCGGTTTTTCGACCCCGACTCGGGGACAATAAGGCTCGACGGGCGCGACATAAGGACGCTGCCTATAAAGACGCTGCGCAATGCAATCTCTATGGTCATGCAGGACACAATATTGTGGAGCGGCTCGATAGCAGACAACATCGCCTATGGCGCGGAGGAGGGGCGCACCGTCACGCGCCGGGAGATAGAGGAGGCGGCGAGAGCCGCAAGCGCATACGACTTCATAGCCGCGATGCCCGACGGTTTTGACACTGTTATTGGAGAGCGAGGCGTGCGGCTTTCAGGCGGACAAAAGCAGCGCATATGCATAGCGCGCGCGCTTTTGCGCCGCTCGCCGGTGCTGATTTTGGACGAGGCGACCTCCGCGGTCGACACCGAGACCGAGCGCCAGATAAAAGCGGCAATGGACGGCATTATAGGCAAACGCACAATGATCGTCATCGCGCACAGGCTGTCGACAGTGCGTTCCGCGGATAAAATCATCGTGCTGCAGGGCGGCAGGATAGCCGAATGCGGCACCCATGACGAGCTCATCGCCGCTCATGGCGAATACGCGCGGCTTTGCGGCGCTGGGCTTTAATAAGCCGGCAAGACCAACTCCGTCATAATAAAGAATTGAGTATAAAACGAACATAAAAAAATATGGAGGTTATACAAAATGTCAATTTATCCGACAATAGGAATACGTCCGATTATCGACGGGCGGCGTCGCGGCGTGCGCGAGTCGCTTGAGGAACAGACCCGAGCAATGGCGCTTGCGGCAAAGAAGCTTATCGAGGAGAACGTGTTTTATCCCGACGGCACTCCCGTCCGCTGCGTGGTCGCCGACCGTGCGATCGGCGGCGGAGCCGAAGCCGCAATGTGCGCGGAGCAGTTTTCGACCGAAGATGTCTGCGCCACGCTCTCGGTCACGCCCTGCTGGTGCTACGGCAGCGAGACGATGGACCTTGACCCGCTGACCGTTAAGGCGGTGTGGGGCTTCAACGGCACGGAGCGTCCCGGCGCGGTGTATCTTGCCGCAGTTATGGCAGCCCACGCGCAGCGCGGACTGCCCGCATTCGCAATTTACGGCCACGACGTGCAGGATAAAGGCGACACCGAAATTCCCGCCGATGTACGCGAGAAAATCTTGCGCTTCGCCCGCTGCGCGATAGCGGTAGGTCTGATGCGCGGCAAGGCATACGTGGGTATCGGCTCGGTTTCGATGGGCATAGCAGGCTCGTCTTTAGACCCGATTTTCATGCAGAAATACCTCGGCGTGCGCGCCGAATGGGTGGACATGTCCGAGATAATCCGCCGTGTCGAGCAGGGCATATACGACCAAGAGGAATATGAGCGTGAGCTTGCATGGATAAAGGCCAACTGCCCGAGAGGGCTTGACCCCAATCCGCCCGAGCTGCAGAGCACGCCAGAAGAAGAGGATGAGCAGTGGAAGTTCATCGCCAAGATGACGCTTATCATCCGCGATATAATGCTGGGCAACCCCAAACTCGCAGAGATGGGCTACGAAGAGGAAGCCTGCGGCCGCAACGCGATATTCGGCGGATTCCAGGGCCAGCGTATGTGGACAGACTTCAAACCCAATGCCGACTTTACGGAGGCTATTCTCAACACCGGCTTTGACTGGAACGGCAAGCGCCCGCCGGTAATACTTGCGACCGAAAATGATAACGGCAATGGTCTGTCGATGCTGATGCTCAACCTCGTCACCAATCTCTCGGGCGTATTCGCCGACGTACGCACCTACTGGAGCCCCGACGCGGTGAAGCGCGTGACGGGCTATGAGCTCACCGGTCGCGCGGCATGCGGATTCATCCACCTCATCAACTCGGGCGCCGCGGCGCTCGACGGCACGGGCTGCGCAAAGGACGAGTGCGGCAACAATGTGATGAAACCCTGGTGGAAGCTCACCGACGAGGATATGAAGGCAATGCTTGCCGCCACCAAGTGGGCGCCGGCCAACAAGGGCTACTTCCGCGGCGGCGGATTCTCCTCGCAGTTCTCGACCAAGTGCGAGATGCCCGTCACAATGGTGCGCGTGAATATCGTCGACGGTCTCGGCCCGGTGATACAGATTGCAGAGGGCTACACAGTCAATCTGCCCGACGACGTCGACGCCACTATCCTGAACCGCACCGACCCGACCTGGCCGTCCACCTACTTTGCCCCCATTCTGACCGGCTGCGGCGCGTTTACGGATGTTTACAGCGTGATGGCAAACTGGGGCGCAAACCACGGCGCGTTCACATACGGACATGTCGGCGACGATATTATAACGCTGGCTTCGATGCTGCGCATACCGGTGTCAATGCACAATGTGCCGAGAGAGCGCATCTATCGCCCGCACTCCTGGTCGGCATTCGGTACGGCGGACCTCGAGAGTGCAGACTACCGCGCCTGCGCCGCATACGGGCCGCTTTATAAGTAAATCACCCGATCAGACACAGCCTATATAAACAATATAACGCCCGGGGGCTTTTTGCGAAAGGCCCCCGGGGATTCCCATACGGGAATTAATAAAAAAGCATAAAAGGATATAATATGAGAAGAATATTCGCTTCCCTGCTTGCGGCACTGATTGCTTGCGGGATTGCGGCATCCTGCGCCGGCGCCGGAACCGGCAGCTCTGATGTTACAGATACCGGCACGGATGCCGATACCACGGCAGCCGAAACGACAGCTCCGGAAACAAAGCCCGGAGCAGACAACAGCGGAGAGCGTATGGAAGGAATAAACGAAATAAAAGACTGGCTCGGATACATGCCGAAGCTGGGCGAGACACCCGACGAGATAGTGGTTATTCAGAACTTCGCAAACAGCTCGGACAAGCTGCTCGCGGAAAGCCTTCAGGGTGTAACCGCCCGCAAAAAGGCTTTTCTCTGCACCGCGGGCAACAACGCGGAGAAGTGGCTTGATGTTATAAAGGACCAACTCGGAGACACGGTTAAGATTTCGTATATAAGCACCGTCTGGGATGCGCTCGAGAAGTTTGCCGACCGCGTGCCGCGCAAGGAATATGTGCTGTACGACTCGGACAGCGTCAACGCCGCCTGCACGATAGCTTCGGCTGAGGGCGTGCTGCTCGCGACGCAAGGCAACGCCTCAAAGCTTGAGGCGCTCGGCTACACAATGCTCGCCGACGCTCGGGGCATGACCGACGCCGACGCGATCCGCCAGTACAAGGACAAGCTCAATACCATCGCGCTCGTGCAGCAGAATCCGGACAACTACGCACTGCGCGACTTCGGCATCGCGTACGGGCTCGGATTCTATTTTTACAATGATACCAACCGCAAGCAGCTCAAGGAAGCGGAAGAGATACACGGCTATATAGACCCGGGCGCGCCGGTTTTCGGCTGGGGGCCGGGCGGCGAGTATGACCACGTCAAATACAAGTCAAACCACGGGCTTGTAACTGTACCGAGCGATCACGCGTGGAACCTGAGCATATATTCGTCGCTGCCGCGCGAGCAGCTTGAGCAGATAAACGACTATGCAGAGGGTGCGACCGCAGATGACGGCAAGCACTATGTCGCGCTGATGATGACCGACGGCGACAATGTGCAGTGGATGGTCAACGACTTCACAAACCCCAAGTGGTTCGGCAATGCAGAGCGCGGCTCGATACCCATGGCGTGGATGATACCGCCGACACTGCTCGACACGGCGCCGCAGACCGCAAAGTGGCTGTATAAACAGCAGACGGAAAACGACATGTTCGTCAACGCGCTCTCGGGGACAGGCTATTTCTTCCCGTCTGAGATAACCGACGAGGGGTTTGACCGTCAGCTCGAGAAGCTGAAATTCTACATGGACGCCTGCGACTTTGACACGATAACGATAATGGACAACTTCGTGCCGTCAAAACAGCTGCTTGAAAAATACGCCTCCATTGACAGGCTGAAAGGCGGCGTGCTTTTTACCTATCCGGACTGCTACAAGGGCGCAAAGGGTAAAATATACTGGGCGGGCGGCAAGCCGTTTATATCCGTCCGCAACTCGATATGGGAAGTTAAATTAGACAGTTTTGTAAAAACCGTGGCAAACGATATAAAAAAGCTGGGCTATGATATAACCTCGCCCGACGCATATTCGGTTATGGTCGTGCATTGCTGGTCGCACACATATTCCGACGCGGTCGAGTTTGCCAGACAGCTTTCACTGCTTGACGACAAGGTGGAGTTTGTGCGCGTCGACCAGCTTGTAAAACTCGTTGCGGAGAATGTAAAGCACTGACAGGGTGACACATCATATAAACAGCGCGATGAATGAGAATATCACGGACAATTCAGGCCGCGATTTGCCGGCGGTAGCGGCGGTCGTGGGGCCGACGGCCTCCGGCAAGTCCGCGCTTGCCATGGAGCTTGCGCGCCGCATGGGGGGCGAAATAATCTCCTGTGATTCCATGCAGATATACAAAGGCATGGATATAGGCACCGCAAAACCGACCGCCGCCGAGCGCGCGGAGATTCCTCACCATTTAATCGACATTGTGACGCCGGCGGAGGAATTTTCATGCGCAGACTACAGGGTTCTTGCCGGGCAGGCTGTGGAGGATATTACGGCGCGCGGCAGGCTGCCGATTTTCTGCGGCGGCACGGGACTTTATCTCGACAGCGCGCTGGAGGGCGAGCGGTTTTCGCCCGATATCGATCCAGAGGTACGCAGGTCGCTTTCAAAGCTGCCGCCCGACGAGCTTTACGAAAAGTTACTGGAGTGCGACCCCGAGTCTGCGGCCGCGATACACAAAAACAACGTCCGGCGGGTCATTCGCGCGCTGGAGATTTTCGTCGGCACCGGCATACCGAAGTCCGAGTGGGACCGCCGCTCGCGCGAGTCGCAAAAACGCTATAGGGCGGTTAAAATTGGGCTTGATTTCCATGACCGCGCAAAGCTCTATGCCCGCATCGACGCGCGCGTTGACGAGATGATCGCCGCGGGGCTTGTGGACGAGGCGCGGAATCTGCCCGACCCGATATGCAAAACCGCACAGCAGGCAATAGGCTACAGCGAGTTTTGGAGATACGGGTTCGACGACATACCGTTTGTCGTCGAGCGCATCAAACAGGACACCCGCAACTATGCCAAACGGCAGCTCACATGGTTTCGCCGTGACCCCGAAATCCACTGGTTTTACGTTGACGAAGGCGAAGGCGGAGCCGAAAATTTTAAAAATATTGTAAATTGTGCGACGGAGCTTATCAGAGCGGCTTTAAATGTGATATAATTTTATAATTCATGGACACTCAGTTTCTTAAAAACGTTGGGGTTTACATCGTTTCGGCGATAATATCGCTTTTGCTCATCGCCTATATACTCTATCACCTGTTCGGCAGCATAGACTCGGAAATCGAGACTCTGGCAGCCGAAACGGTGACGGGACGCGAGACCGTAACGCTCGACGGCTATGTAATGCGGAGCGAGACGGTGTTGTTTTCGTCCAGTCAGGGCGATGTAAATTATCTTTATGCCGACGGCGCAAAGGTTAAAAAGGATGCGGCTGTCGCCAATGTTTACGCCAGCGGCGGCGAGAACGTGCGCGCGAAAATCATAGAGCTCGACCGCAAGCTCGACCTGCTTGAATCGAGCAACATCGGCGAGAATATCACTGTGTCTGACACAAAGGTTATCGACACGCAGATAGCGAAGCTGTATTCGGTCATAAGAGAGCGGATACGCAGCGGCGACCTTGAATATGCGCTGCGCAAAAAGGACGAGCTTTTGATTTTGCTCAATAAGCGGCGCATCATAGTGCAGAACGTCGCAAGCTACGACGACAAGATACAGTCGCTTAACATACAGCGCAGCGGGCTGACCTCTCAGCTTACAAACATAACGGAAACGGTACTCGCGCCGATTTCGGGCTATTTTTACTCCTGGCTCGACGGTTATGAATCGGTGTTCAACGCCTCTAAAATAAGCAAAATGACGCTCGAGGAGTTCTATGCCATGACGGAGGCGGAGCCGGCGGCGGCATATGCCGGCGGCTACGGCATCGGCAAGCTGGTATCCGATTATTTATGGTACATAGCCTGTCCGGTGACAGTTGACCGGCTGCGCTTTTTCACTCCCGGTGCAAAATACAGCGTGATATTCCCGTACAGCAGCGATACCGAGCTTCAGATGACACTGACACGCATTATCGAACAGACAGACGATGACCGCGCGGTGCTGGTTTTCAGCACCGGAACGATACCGGAGAACTTCAATTTCCTTCGCAAACAGACTATAGAAATTGTACGAAGCACATACACGGGTTATCGCGTGCCGGTTTCCGCGGTGCGCATCGTGGACGGCAAACAGGGCGTTTATACGCTTTCCGGCAATTTCGTGCGGTTCAAGCTCATCGAGCCGCTGTTTGAGTCGGAGGGGTATTTCATTGTCAGCGAATATGAAAACGTTGACGAGGACAAGCGTGCGGCGGCACTCGAAAACGGCGGCGCCGGATACCTTGCGCTCAACGATTTGATTATCACGAAGGGGAAGAAGCTCTATGACGGGCGGATTGTCGACTGATATCGCGGAGGTGCTGCGCGGGAACATCAGGCGAATAAGAGAGGAGATCGCACTGCTCGCGCCGGGACGCCATGTTACGCTGCTGGGCGCGACGAAAACCGTTCCGCCGGAGATCATAAACTTTGCCGCGTGTGAGTGCGGGCTGACCGACATCGGCGAAAACCGTGTTCAGGAGCTTGTGGACAAATATCCGCTGCTCGACAAGCGCATAAATATACACTTCATCGGACGGCTTCAGAGAAACAAGGTCAAGTATTTAATCGGAAAGGTGTGCCTTATCCACTCGATCGACAGCGACGATTTAGCAAAAGAGATAGACAAGCGTTCGCGGGCGGCGGGGGTGTGCACGGATATACTTGTGGAGATAAACGCCGGCGGCGAGGAAAGCAAAGGCGGCATAGACCCGTTCCGGACAGAGGAGTTTCTCGGATCGCTTTCGCAATATGAAAACATACGCGTGCGCGGTCTTATGACAATGGCGCCGGTTTGTGCAGACCCGGAGGACTACAGGCAGTATTTTGAACTGACAAAGACGCTTTACGACCGCTATTTCGGCAAGCCCGGCGACATACTTTCGATGGGCATGTCCGACTCATACCGGCAGGCGCTTTTATGCGGCTCGAACCTTATACGCGTCGGCAGCGCCATATTCGGCAAACGCACTTAAATCGACATTATGCGCGCAGAGTCGCGGTCAAACCAGCGCCGGAACCGCTTTTTTTACAAAAAATACGGGTTTTTCCTGTTAAATTGATTATAAACTATTTGCAATTTTTATAAATCTGTGATACAATGACAGGCAGTTATAGGTTAAATTCATATCAACTGACTAACAGCCTCATTAACCTTTTGATTTAATTGTGCTACGGAGGGCAGAAATGGGCATAATGGATAAGATCAAGGGCATAGTCAACCCTGATCACATTGAAGATAATTACGATAACGATTACGATTTCGACAGCGATGAAAACGACGGATACGGCTACGACGGCAACGACTACACAGCTCAGAATAACGGCTACTCGCAGAATCATCCGCATGGTGACGCCCGGCAGGGGCAGAACCAGGCCGGCGGCGGTGTAAGCCTGAATTCCACGGCACTCGAGCTTAAAGTTGTAAAGCCCGAACGCTATGACGTTCAGACAGCGCAGAAAATCGCCGACCATCTGCTCAACCGCCGCACAGTTGTGCTCAATCTCGAGCTTACAAACAAAGAGTCGGCTCGCCGTCTTATAGACTTTCTGAGCGGTGTTGCATATTCGATCGACGGCTATATGCAGCGCGTGGCTAACAACACGTTTGTGGTCGTGCCCAACAATGTCGATATCTCCGGCGAACAGCTTCAATCTCCGCAGAACCAGCGTCAGATAAACACTGACGATATTTATTGATTCAAACAATGACATACACGCCGCGACCGGCCGGGTTCGGACGCATTATGAGTCCATGGCAAGAAGCGGGTTCGCGGTATTTTACCATCTCTGCAGTTTATAATCGCGCGCGGTCGTAACGGCTTATATCTGCCCGCGGCTCCGGACGCCGGAACTTGCAGCCGGCGTGTGACCGGCTGCTGTTAATTCCCGCGTTGCGGTGTGCCGCGCGGTTGAGCCGGCGATGGCGCGGTGTTGTCTTTGTGCATACAGAGGCTCCGGCACAATTTGTACCGCGAAGTGGAGTTGTTTTGACGTTTTGCCGATCATACTATTTTTTATAACCAAAACAGTATATTTCGCGCTGGTCGTGCTGCAAGTTTTAATGTTTCTGCGGGCGCTGCTTTCCTGGATTATGCCGGACGGCGACAATATGCTGACCGATTTTATTTACTACGCCACCGAGCCGATGATTGCGCCGGTGCGCGAATTTTTGGAAAGGTTTGATTTCGTACAAAGCCTTCCGTTTGACTTATCCTTTTTTGTTACATTTATAATTTTAGTGATTGTACAGAATGTCCTGTCGACGGTTGTCTGATAACATATATATTACTCAGCTTTTAAGGGAGAGATAGAGATGCTGCCTCCGCACGAATTGAAGAATAAGACCTTCAGCCGGGTGCTTCGCGGCTACAATTCCGTCGAAGTCGACGAACACATCAATTTTATTATAGATAAATATACAGAGCTGTACCGCCAGAACGACGAGCTTGAACGCAGACTCAAGCTCGCCGAGGCGAAGCTTGCGGAGTTCCGCGCTGACGAGGAGTCGATACGCAGCGCGCTTGTCAATGCTCAGAAAGCAAGCGCTAAAATTATCAGCGAGGCAAACGAGCGCGCCGATGTCATCATGCGTTCCGCACGCACAAACTGCAACAAGGTGATTACATCCTTCAAAAGCGAGCTGAAAAAAGAGCGCGAGGAGCTTCTGGCACTTCGCCGCGCCGTCTCCGAGTTTAAGGCGCGCCTGTTCACCCTCTATCAGCAGCATATAGCCTACATAGAGGAGATATCGCCAGACGACGAAATAAGCGATGCCGATACGCCCGACGATGTGTTCGTCCGCCGTGTGGTTGAGCAGGTCAAGTCAGATATTGCCCAGGGCAAAATTCCGCCGTCATCTTCTGACGGAAAAGTGAATACCGATGCGGAGGACGAGCCGATAATACCGGTATACGGGACCCTCGAAAATAAAGAAGAGAATCCGCAGACCTCGTTTCGCGAAATAACGCGCTCGAAGTCTGCTGTTCAGTCACAGGAGAATACACCCGAAGAGCACGAGCCGGTGCAGGATGAAGCAAATCCGAAAGCTGAACCCGTTGCTGCCGCGGATGAAAGCGCGCCGGCTGAGGACGACGAAGACGGCGGCGGATATCTCGACGACGCTGACTTTGACGCGCCTGAAACCGATACCGTCGAGGCAGCTGAAATCGAGCCGGATATCCCGGACGAGCCGGACGATCCTGATGCTCTGCTTGACAGCATCAAGCCCGGAGCAAGACCGTCGACAATCACTGCCGAGCCCCAGAAAAAATCCGGAGATTCCTTTGAAACTCCGCGAAACGGGCAGCGCCAGACTTCGCAGAACTCGTATCGCAGCGCAAGCGTTAAGGAAACGATTCGCGAGCTCAACAAAAAATTCTCCTTTGGCGATTCCGCCGATTCGCAGGCGGAACAGAGCACAAAACAGACAGAAGGCTATACGCCCGACGCCGAGGACAAGGAGCTTTTGTCGATGATCCGCAGTGTTACTGGCGAAGCAGAGGAGAAGGACAAGGGTTCAAAGAATAAAAAGAAAGGCAAAACAAAGCCGCTTACGCTGACAGAGGAATTCGACCTCATCTCTGATGACGAAAACCCGACGGACTAAAGTTAACGGTACCGCTTTATAATAAAATCATTTCAATTTGACCGGAGTAAATATACGATGCCGCAGGACTATACCAAAACGCTGAATCTTCCAGTTACAGACTTCCCGATGCGCGCAAATCTGCCGCAGCGGGAGCCGAAAATGCTTAAAAAATGGTACGACGAGGACCTTTACGGCCTGATAAGAGCGCGCAACGCAGGCAAACCGAAATTTGTGCTGCATGACGGCCCGCCGTATGCGAACGGCGATATTCATATAGGCACGGCGCTCAATAAAATTTTAAAGGATTTTATAGTCAGATACCGCAATATGTCGGGCTACGACTCGCCTTATGTGCCCGGCTGGGACTGCCACGGCCTGCCTACCGAAAGCGCTATTATAAAACAGACAAAGCTTGACCGCGGGAAGCTGTCGGTTACGGAGTTCCGCGACAAGTGCCGCGACTTTGCCCTGACATATGTGGACCGTCAGCGCAGTGAATTCAAGCGGCTCGGCGTGCTCGGAGACTGGGAAAATCCTTATCTTACGCTGACGCCGGAGTTTGAGGCGGCTCAGATCCGCATTTTCGGCGAGATGGCTAAACGCGGCGTTATATACCGTGGGTTCAAAAGCGTATACTGGTGTCCCGACGATGAAACGGCGCTTGCCGAAGCTGAAATCGAATACAGCGACGACAAGTGCGATTCAATATATGTAAAATTCCGCGTAGCAGATGACAAAGGCAAGCTGGCAAAATACGCTGACCTGTCAAAGATCTTTTTTGTTATCTGGACGACAACGACATGGACGCTGCCCGGCAACCTTGCGATCAGCGTGAACGCCGAGTATGAGTATGTGCTTATGCGCGTGGAGTCCGGCGAGGTCTATATAGTCGCAAAGGAGCTGGCGGAGCGCGTGGCAAAAGCCGCCGGGATTGAAAGCTATGAGATTATAGCCACACTGCCCGGCTCGGAACTTGAGCTGATGGAGACATATCATCCGTTCCTTGACAGGCTTTCAACCGTGTTGTGCGGCGCGCATGTCACGCTCGACGCCGGTACCGGCTGCGTTCATACGGCGCCCGGACACGGCGCAGAGGACTTTGACATCTGCAAATACTATGACAACAATGTCATGGACAAGGTCGGACACCCGAAACTGGGTGTTGTCGTGCCTGTTGATGCGAAAGGTATCATGACCGCCGAAGCCGGCAAATACGCAGGGCTGAGATTTAACAAGGCAAACGACGCGATTTTCGCCGACCTCAAAGAGAGCGGCGCTCTGCTCGCGGCGGAGACAATCACCCACCAGTACCCGCACTGCTGGCGCTGCAAAAACCCCATCATCTACCGCGCGACCGAGCAGTGGTTTGCCGATGTTTCGGTACTCAAGGACGCGGCGGTGAAGGCATGCGACGATATACGCTGGGTTCCCAAATGGGGGCACGAGCGTATGGTCGCAATGATTACCGAGCGCAACGACTGGTGCATATCGCGCCAGCGCAACTGGGGTGTGCCGATCCCGATTTTCTACTGCGGGGACTGCGGTCAGTATATAATC
>JAPXNL010000002.1:0-17536 GCA_033808535.1 Clostridia bacterium | reverse complement strand
TGAAATTCCCCGCAGACATATACCTCGAGGGCGGAGATCAGTACCGCGGCTGGTTCCAGTCGTCGATGCTCACTTCCATAGCGGCAAAAGGTACGGCGCCGTTTAAAACTGTCATCACGCACGGCTGGACGGTCGACGGCGAGGGCAGAGCGATGCACAAGTCGCTTGGCAACGCCATTTCACCGCTGGAGATTATTGACCAGTACGGCGGAGATATTTTGAGACTCTGGGTGTCAAGCGTCGACTTCACATCCGATGTGCGCATATCGCAGGATATACTAAAGCAGCTTTCGGAGGTCTACCGCAAGATCCGCAACACAATGCGCATATTGCTTGCAAACCTCGGCGACTTCGACCCCGACCGCGACTCGCTGCCGGTTGAAAGCCTCTATGAGATTGACCGCTGGGTGCTGCACAAGCTGAATGCTCTGGTAAAACGCGCGCTTGACGCGTATGAAAACTATGAGTTCCACTATATTTATCACGATATAAACAACTTCTGCACAATTGAGCTGTCGAAGCTGTACATCGACATCACCAAGGACCGCGTTTATGTTGAGAAAGCGGACAGTGTTGCCCGCCGCTCGGCTCAGACCGCGATGTTTATAATTCTTGATACGATTGTGCGGCTTGTAACCCCCATCCTTTCGTTTACCGCCGACGAGATTTGGGCAATGATGCCCCACCGCAAAGGCGAAGACAGCCGCAGCCCGATGCTTGTTGATATGCCAGCGATCTGCTCGGAGCTGGAGTTTGCCGGCGCCGCGACATGGGATGCGCTTTTCGACCATCGCGACGACGTGCTGCTGAAGCTGGAGGAGGCGCGGGCAGCAAAGCTCATCGGAAAGTCGCTTGACGCGAAAGTGTCGGTTGTCACCTCCGACGAAGCCAAATTCAAGCTGCTGTCGGACAACTTCGACAAGCTCGCCACCGTTTACATCGTATCGCAGGTCGAGCTCAGCAAAGGTGACAACGATGCAATTATGGTTTCGCCCGCTGACGGCGTCAAGTGCGACCGCTGCTGGAACTATTCGACAGATGGGACGGACGTCGAGGGGAGCCACTTATGTTCTCGCTGCATGAAGATAATCGGCCTTTGAAGCTGGCGCTGTGGGCTGCGGTAATAGCAGCCGCGGTAGCTCTTGACCAGTACACTAAATACCTGGCTGTCGCCATGCTGAAGCCGATAGGCTCATATCCGCTGTGGCAGGATGTTTTCCACCTCACATATGTGGAGAACACCGGCGCGGCGTTCGGCATACTGCGCGACCGCAGGTGGATTTTTATGGTGCTGTCGGCTGTTGCGGTAGTCGCAATAATTGTGTATCTGATAGTCAAGAGCAGCCAGACACCGATATTCGCGGGGATCGCGCTGTCGCTTATCGCCGCGGGCGGCATAGGGAATATGATAGACCGCATTAAGGTCGGTTATGTGGTCGATTTCTTCGATTTCACGCTTATAGATTTCGCGGTATTCAACGTGGCCGACAGCTGCGTTACGGTAGGCTCGGTGCTTATGATCTTATACATGATCGCGACAGAGATAAAAGCCGCAAAAGAACGGGAAACCGAAATGCAAGCTGACAATAAGCAGTCCTGAAACCGGATAAAATCGGGCAAGCTATAAGTCCATCCTAATCTGAATTCAAATAATAACGGGAGCACTGATGCGCCTGACACAGAAAAGGCACCGCAGTTGTATGCGGCGCCTTTTTGTTTTACTTTTGGAATGCGGTTGCCGGCACGATTTTACTGTTCATCCAGCTTCTGATACGATTCAATTAGTTTCTCCATAGCCTTGACCGCGGCTTTTTCACGCTTTTCATAATACGATGCGAAGTTGCTCTGTTTGCCGGCAATCATTTCTCTGCCTATATAGCCGAGACGCTGGAAAGAATCCCCGAAGACATATGATATGTCTGTCATGTTGCTGTCGTGAAGCAGGTCGATAATCTGCGAGGAGAGCTGGTCGCGGGTGTACTTGGTCTTCATCGCCGTTTCGTAGTAGGCGGGTGTGACCGTCTTGTAGCTTTCGTAGGCCATCAGCTCAAGCACCGCACCGATTTCTTCGAGCCTGGTGGCGGTCTGCGGCAGGCAGATGAGGGTTGCTATATCGTGAACGACGGCCGAATAATTCTGCTGGGATTCGTCAAATTTGGGAGACGGAATGATACCGTAGTCCTGCTCCATGTTGCGCAGCTGTTCTGAGGTGTAAAGGAATCCCATCAGGAAGAGGCTGTAACCGTTGTTGAAGTCGATGTTGTTCTGCAGCGTACCTTCACCGGTAGAGCGCAGCAGTGTTCCCAGGGTGTTATGGCAGAGTTCATACAGCGCTTCCATGACACTTGCCGTACGCTCGTTATTTAAAGCCAGATAAGGGATGTCGTCCTGGTCGCGGCTGGTGGCACGGAGACCGGCGCCGTAGAAGAGTATGTCAATGTTGTTATAGTCGTTGAGCATCAGGCCGAATCTGTCGCCGTCGTCTGCCTTATCGTTTCCGTTGGTGTCGGTATACGTATCTTTGACATACTTGCTCAGTTTGTCTATAGTCCAGTCGCCGTCGAGGACGGTCTGATACATCTGATCGGGATTGCCGTAATAGTCTTCGTAGATAACTTTGTTAAAGTACATGCAGCTTATGCAGCGAATCATGTCTATCGAGATGTCGCCGCAGAGGAAGAATCTGTTATTTTTGCCGATGTTGATTTCTTTTATGTAATACTGGGACCACCAGGGCTTTTCGATATCCACATAGGGCAGGTCGATAAGGTTTCGGTACATGCCCTGGGTGACAAGGATGGCGGCGTTCCACTGAACGACGTTGAAAATGTCGTATGTAGTGTCTCCGCTCATGACCAGCGAGCGGATAGCATTTCCGGTATCGCTCGACCCGACACCGGTATCGGTAAACACGAGATCGACGTTGAGCTGTTCTTCCACTTTGAGATTGCGGTTGTAAAGCGCCTCGTCGACAACGTCGCCGTTGAGATCGCCTACGATATCAATAAAGCTTTCCGAAACATCGGAGTTTTTGGTGAAATACCAGATATTGATTGCTTCTCCGCCAAAGTCAAGGCTGTCAGGCAGGTCATGTGTAATCTCCGTTTCCGCCGTTGTTGTAATCTCCGACGAATTCGACGGGTCAGTGGGGTTACCCCCGTCAGTACCGCTTTGTGTAGAGCAGGCAACAAGAGAAAATGCCATTGCTGCGGCCAGCAGAGGTGCGATAAACTTATAAGCGGCTGTTCTTTCCATTGCAGACCTCCGAAATATAATTTATATAATAAATTAAACATTTGCACATTTATTACTTTGGTAAAGTTATGTTTGTTGTAAATAAATACAAACATGATTTTAACACTTTATAATGCCGGTGTCAATATATTGTTATAATAACAGCGTCAGGTATTCAATGCAATTTTTATTATAATGCCGAACTTTTAGCTTTAAGCAGGATGTGACGACGCAGGTATTATTAAACTGTATAATATTTTGGGTAAATCTATATGGAATGCTCCAAGTTGACATATAATGTTAGTTATTGTAACATTATCCCATAAATACAAAAAGAGGTGATCATGCTTGAAACGTGCTTTCCTTGTTTTGTGCATACTTTCGCTTTTGCTTATTGCATGCATCGGTGCATCGGCAAAGTCGGTGCTTGATACGGTGATGATCTTCATCGAAGCCGAAGATTGCGTATATGAAGGCTACGAAGCCGAGGCAACCGAAGGCGCTGTCGGGAAAGCTTTGTATGCGGTTGAAGCGGAAACGAACAAGATTACAGTCACCTTTGATGCGCCGAAAGCCGGGAAATACTGGCTGTGGCTGAAGGTCTTCAGTGCGTCCGGCACAGACAACTCTTTGAAATATACGCTGTCAGACGGCGTTGAGCGTGTATTTGATTTTATGGAGGACCCTTTGGGCGATCCCGAATTCCCGTTCTACGGCAAATGGGCATGGGTGCAGATGGCCGACCGCGGCACCGAGCCGCTTGCAAACGGATACGGCGATTGGAATTTAGCCAACAATTTGTTCTGGCACACGCCCTTTCCCATCGATGCGAAAGCCGGTTCTAATTCGGTCACATTTATATGCCGCGAAGCAGGCCATTATATTGACCAGGTGATAATAACAGACGACAGGGATTACCATCCCGGCGCCGTGGAGGGCAACTATACATATCTGTGCGCGATGTGCAACATGGAGCATTATGTGCTTGAGCCCTATGCGGATATGGGAATAAACCTTGAGGCCGTGTGGGCGGACAAGGTTGAAGCGGAGCGCGCCGCGCTCGAGCCTCCTCCCGCGCCCGAAACCGAAGCGGTTGAGGTGCAAACTCCCGCAGCGCCGCAGACATATGATATGACTGCTGTCGGGTTTGCCGTCGCCGCGGCGGCAGCGGCTGTAATTGCGCAGTTAAAGCGCCGCGTGAGGTAAAAGCGCAATCCAATTGTGCGGGAATAAGAGCTGCGCGGCTGTATACTATAAATTATGAAAATGCCGGCAAGCGGGTGTTTACCGCATGCCGGCATCTGTTGTTTTGTTTCTATTCCTTTTTGCAGCTCCAGCCCGAGTGCGCGATTATCGCGGCGTTGTCATAGCTGCGGACTGCGACTACTTCGAATATGTTCTCGTAATCGATAAGTTCAACGCGGTATCTCCTTGCAATCCGTATTACATCCATAAGTCTGCCGTCTGACCCGTTTGGTTGGGTATAAATTTGATTTTATACCAGAATTGCGGTTTTGTATATAAATGCTTGAATGTCAATGCCAAAAAAACTGCATAGTTCAAAAATTTACAACTTTTTGTTGAATTTATATACCGGTCAGGCTACAATATAGGAGTGATAATATCAAAAAGGAGACTTGGAAATGAGCAACGAATCGTGCCCTTGCAACATCGCGTACTCGCATGAAGTTCAGCATATGTGCACTGTTGCAAAAGGCCCGCATCACGGTCCGGCTCCCATCCCCGAAGAGGGCAAATGGGTTAAGGCTTATGACGTGAAAGACATCAGCGGTCTTACACACGGCATCGGCTACTGCGCACCCCAGCAGGGCGCATGCAAGCTGACGCTTAACGTTAAAAACGGCATAATCGAGGAAGCGCTGGTCGAAACAATCGGCTGCTCCGGCATGACACACTCCGCAGCTATGGCGGCGGAGATCCTGCAGGGCAAAACAATCCTCGAGGCACTCAACACCGACCTCGTTTGCGACGCCATCAACGTCGCCATGCGCGAGCTGTTTCTGCAGATAGTCTACGGCCGTTCGCAGACTGCATTCTCGGAGGGCGGACTGCCCGTCGGCGCATCGCTTGAGGATCTGGGCAAGAACCTGCGCTCGCAGGTCGGCACTATGTTCGGCACAAAAGCCAAGGGCGTGCGCTATCTTGAGATGACCGAAGGCTATGTCCTGTCGCTCGGGCTTGACGAAAATGACCAGGTTATAGGATATCAGTTTGTCAACATAGGAAAGATGCTCGACGCCATCAAATCAGGCGTGCCGCATAAGGAAGCATACGAGTCTGCAATCAAGTCCTACGGCAGATACGACGAAGCGGTCAAATACATAGATCCGCGCAAGGAATAAGAAGGGAGGCACTTTAAAATGTCAGAGATCAGATTTGAAGGTTACGACAGACGTATCCGGAAGATAGAGAAGTGTCTCGCCGAATACGGCATCGCGGATCTTGCCGAAGCGAAGGCGATTTGCAGCGACAGAGGCATTAACGTAGAATCCATCGTGCGCGGCGTTCAGCCGATAGCGTTCGACAACGCCGTCTGGGCTTACACACTCGGCGCCGCAATCGCAATAAAGAAGAACGTCCAGTCTGCCGCCGACGCCGCAGAAGCGATCGGCATCGGACTGCAGGCGTTCTGCGTGCCGGGATCGGTCGCCGAGAGCCGTAAGGTCGGACTCGGTCACGGCAACCTCGCCGCCATGCTGCTGCGCGAGGAGACAAAGTGCTTCTGCTTCCTTGCAGGCCACGAGTCGTTTGCCGCCGCAGAGGGCGCGATAGGCATCGCCCGCACCGCAAACAAGGTTCGCAAAGAGCCGCTGCGCGTTATATTAAACGGTCTGGGCAAGGACGCCGCTTTCATCATCTCGCGCATTAACGGTTTCACATATGTGAAAACCGAATATGATTTTTCCACCGACGAGCTGAAAGTCGCAAGCGAGACGAAATTCTCGGACGGCGACAAATCCAAGGTCAAGTGCTACGGCGCAAACGACGTGCTCGAGGGCGTGGCTATAATGAAGCACGAGGCTGTGGACGTTTCAATCACCGGCAACTCCACAAACCCCACCCGCTTCCAGCATCTTGTCGCCGGCACATATAAAAAGTGGGCAACGGAGAACGGCAAAAAGTATTTCTCTGTCGCTTCGGGCGGCGGGACAGGCCGCACGCTGCATCCCGACAACATGGCAGCCGGTCCGGCTTCGTACGGTCTGACCGACTCCATGGGACGCATGCACAGCGACGCACAGTTCGCCGGCAGCTCATCTGTGCCCGCGCATGTCGAGATGATGGGTCTCATCGGCATGGGCAACAACCCCATGGTCGGCGCATCCGTCGCACTTGCGGTTGCAGTCGCCACCAGCAAGTAATACATATGTCTGTCAGTCAGTTTGACAGGCTCATATTGCAACTGAATATCTGAACATACACGCATTGCCGCCCCTTTTCGGGTCCCCAACCCAAACGGGGCGGCTTTCGGTATAATCACTATAAAGCATAAACAAGCATATGGAAATGGAAGAGCAATATCCGGTGACACCGGGAATACGGCTGGACGTTTATATTGCCGAACGGGAATGCATTTCGCGCTCGGCGGCGCAGCGGCTGATTGAGTGCGGCGCCGTGACCGTGAACGGTGACCTGCGCCCGAAAAACTACCGCCTGCGCGAGGGGGACATAGTCGAGTGCGATCTGCCAGAGCCGGTGCCCGCCGACGCGCAGCCGGAGGACATCCCGCTGGATATTGTCTGGGAGGACGACAGCCTGCTCATTGTCAATAAACCTAAAGGCATGGTTGTTCATCCCGCGCCGGGACACCCGGGCGGCACGCTGGTCAATGCCTTGCTCTATCATTGCGGGAATTCGCTTTCGGGCATTGGCGGGGTAATAAGGCCGGGAATCGTGCACCGCATAGACCGCGACACATCAGGGCTGTTATGCGTCGCCAAAACCGACGCTGCGCATGAGTCGCTTGCGCGGCAGATTGCATTCCACACGCTGCAGAGGCAGTACAGGGCAATAGTGGTCGGCAATATAAAGGATGAGCAAGGCACAATCTCGGCGCCGATAGGCCGGCACCCGGTTGACCGCAAGAAAATGACTGTGGTACCCGGTGGGCGCAGCGCCACCACACACTACACGGTTGCCGAGCGCTACAACGGCTATACGCAGCTCGCCCTGCAGCTTGAGACGGGGCGCACGCATCAAATCCGCGTGCATATGAAGCATATAGGCCACCCGGTGCTTGGCGACAATGTGTACGGCATGGGCACAAAGTGGGAGAGAACACATGAGCAGCTGCTGCAGGGTCAGTGTCTGCACGCAAAGACACTCGAGCTTGTCCACCCCGTCACCGGAGAGCGGCTGCGGTTTGACTCGCCTTTGCCCGAATATTTTACGGAGACTGTAAGACTACTAAAAAATGTTTGATTTTAACGGAATCTTAATCGCGACCGACCTCGACGGCACGTTTGTGAGCAGCAAGGGCGCGCTTGTGGAGCGTAATATTGAGGCTATAGAGCGCTTCAAAGCCGGAGGCGGGCTTTTCACGTTCGCGACCGGGCGCGTGATATGGTCTATGGCAGGCCTTGTGCCGACTTATCGCGAAATTGTAAACGCACCGATGGTGCTTTGCAACGGCGCGACATTGTATAACCCACGGTCACAGCGCGATATATATGCCGACCTGCTCGATACCTTTGATACACTCGCGGCACTGGAGTTCATCAGGCGGGAGTTCCCCGAAACAAGGCGGTTTATATATGTCGGGGACGGCTACACGCAGACTGAGGATACAAGCGACACTGATTTCAGAGAGCATGTGACGTCCGGCTGGCATAAAATGCTGGTCGGATGCCCGGAGGGACGCATTGACGAGCTGCAGCGGGAAGTAACTTCGTGCTTTCCGGACAAATTTGCGTATTCAAGATCGTGCCCGACGCTGTTTGAGCTGCTTCCGCCCGGCTCCACGAAAGGAAAAATGCTGAAAAGGCTGAAAGAGTATTACGCAGGGCGCGGGCAGGCGCTGACAGTTTATGCTGTGGGCGATTACGACAACGACACCGATATGCTGCGCTCGGCAGACGTGGCGTGCTGCCCCGACAATGCGCTTGACAGCGTGAAAGCATTGTGCGATATTAAGCTCGGACACTGCGACGGCGGCGCAATCGCCGATCTTATAGAGCTTATAGAGAGCGGAAAGGCATAGTAACGCCCGCCGGTTCGTTAATTTGCCGCCGCGATTTTACGCGGACGGGTTACAGTTTAATACAACAATACCCGGGACAGGAAGTCATTCCTTTCCCGCATTACATATCGGAGGTAATAAAATGCGCACGTATCACACCTCTCCTGCCGGCGACTGGAACCACGCGCTGCCAATCGGCAACGGTCGCCTGGGCGCAATGATTTTCGGCGGTGTCACCGGCGAGCAAATCCAGTTCAACGAGGACAGCCTTTGGTACGGCGGCCCGCAGAACCGAGTCAACTCCGACGCTATGCCCAATCTTGAGAAAATACGCGAGCTTATATTCGCGGGCAGAATAAGGGAGGCCGAGCAGCTTGCGGTGAGAGCGTTTACCGGCCTGCCCGAGAGCATGAGAATGTATCAGACGCTCTGCGACGCCTATATAAGCATCTGCCATGCCGCAGGCGGCCAGCCGACAGAATACATGCGCACGTTAGACCTTGAAAATGCGGTCGCAATGGTATCATACCGCGTCGGCGGCGCGCTCTACAGACGCGAGATTATAGCGTCGGCGCCCGACGGGGTCATCGCGATGCGGTTTACGGGTGAAGCACCGTTTTCGCTTGAGATGAGAATGGATCGCGGGCAGTACTTTGACGCCTGCGGTTCGAAAGACGGCATTATATGGCTGTCGGGCGCGACCGGCGGGGGCGGTGTGAGCTTTGTCGCCGCGGCGGGAGCATGTACCATAGGCGGCGGAAAAGTTTATACCGTCGGCGAATACCTTATCGTGCAGGACACCCGCGAACTGCTGATTGTTATCGACGGCGAAACCACATATCGCACAGCGGAGCCGCTTAAAACCGCCGGCGCGAAGATACGCGCGGCGCTTGAAAAAGGCTGGGAGAGGCTGCAAGCCGATCACACAGCCGACTACAAGCAGCTTTACGGGCGCGCTTCGCTTACGCTTCTGACCGAGGACGAGCGCGAAAAATACGACAGCTATCCCACCGACAAGCTGCTTGCAGATGTGCGCGAGGGCGGCGATACCGCCGCGTTCCGCGCCGCGTCGGAGCTGTATTTTGCGTTCGGGCGCTATCTGCTTATCTCCTGTAGCCGTCCCGGTACGCTCGCCGCAACGCTTCAGGGTATATGGAACCATGAGTTCACGCCTCCGTGGGACAGCAAATATACAATAAATATAAACACCGAGATGAACTACTGGCCGGCAGAGTGCTGCAATCTTGCCGAGTGCGCCGAGCCGCTGTTCGATCTGGTGGAGCGCATCGCCGAAACCGGGCGCAAAACCGCGCGTGAGATGTATAACTGCGGCGGGTTTGTCACCCACCACAACACCGATATATGGGGGGATACCTCTCCGCAGGACCGCTACATACCCGCCACATACTGGGTGATGGGCGGCGCATGGCTTGCCCTGCATATGTGGGAGCACTATATTTACAACCCCTCCGACATGGATTTCCTGCGCCGTGCTTACCCGATTTTGAAAAGCGCGGCGGAGTTCTTTGAGGATTTCCTTGTCGAGCACAACGGAATGCTCGTCACCTGCCCGTCGGTCTCGCCAGAGAACACATACATACTCCCGTCGGGCGAGTCGGGCTGCCTATGCTTTGGCGCGACGATGGACTCGATGATACTGCGCGACCTGTTTACCGCGGTTGCGGAGTCGGCAAAGAAACTCGGCGTCGACGGGGATTTCGCCGCAAAGGTAACGGAAATGCGCGATAAGCTGCCCAAACCTTCGATCGGGCGTCACGGTCAGATTATGGAATGGCCGCAGGATTTTGACGAGGCCGAGCCGGGGCACAGGCACATCTCGCATCTTTACGGGCTGTATCCGTCCTGGCAGCTTGGCGAGGAGCCGCTGTATTCGGCAGCGCGCGTCACTCTGGAGCGCCGTCTGGCACACGGCGGCGGGCACACAGGCTGGAGCCGCGCGTGGATAATATGCATGTGGGCGAGACTGCGCGACGGCGGGAAAGCAGGCGAAAATCTGCGTCTGCTGTTGGCGAAATCCACCTCCGACAACATGTTAGACATGCACCCGCCGTTCCAGATTGACGGAAACTTCGGCGGCATCGCAGGCATCGCAGAGACTTTGCTACAGTCGCAGAGCGAATCGTACGACATCCTGCCCGCGCTTCCGCCCGAGTGGAAGGACGGCGAGGTGCGCGGACTGCGCGCGCGCGGCGGCGCCGAGATAGACATAATTTGGCGCGACGGTGAACCGGTATCGGTGAAGCTGCGCGGCGGCGACGGCAGACCGGTGACATTCCAGGGCAGACCGCTCGCGAATGGAGTGTTATCTTAGACTGAAATTCAAACAATTTATCGATATTCGATAATATTTTCCGAAACTATACGCATTGTTAATAGACTGTTCATAGAAGCGGCGGCGGTTTATACTATAATATTATAGTGTGTTTGCATGCTGCCGCCGGATGTTTCCGGCGTTCACATAGCTTTGGAGATAAAAGCGGGCAGCGCGTGCCGATAATACATAATAAAACATCAGGGAGTCCGAATGAGTAATTTCGCGGGCAGACTTAGCGATATTATCCGGGCGATTACCGGCGACGGCGTCGACCCGCACAGTCGCTTCAATTCCGCCATCATAGTCGCGGCGGGCAACGGCGAACGCATGGGCAAGGACAAAAAACTGACCAAGCAGATGACAGAGCTTGACGGTATACCTGTTGTCGTGCGTGCCGTAAACGCTTTCGAGCGCTGCGATTTTATCAACGAAATAATAGTTGTCGGCCGCGCCGACGAGCTATGCTATTACAGCGATTTTGCAAAAAAGTACGGCTGGAAAAATGTCAAGCATGTCGTGCCGGGAGGAGAAACGCGCCAGAAGTCGGTGTTCGAGGGTTTCAAGGTCATAGACGACCGCAGCGAGTTCGTCATTATCCACGACGGAGCGCGCTGCCTGGTGACGCCCGAGATAATAGAACGCGTCACGCGTGAGGCTTATATCTATGGCGCGGCTACTGCAGCAGAGCGCGCCAAGGACACGATAAAAAAGGCTGACAAGAGCGGTTTTATAGCCGAGACCGTCGACCGCGCATTGCTTTGGCACGCCCAAACCCCGCAGATATTCAAAACCGAGCTTTACCGCGCGGCTGCGTACATAGCCGCGAAAAACGGCTATGAGGTCACCGACGACTGCATGCTGGCCGAAAATCTCGGCTTTAAAATCAAGCTCGTTGACTGCGGTTACGAGAATATAAAAATCACCACGCCGGATGACTTTGACATAGCGCACGCAATCCTCGAGTCGCGTGCGCGCAGGGGCATAAAGTGAGCATAAGCGGTTTTCTATATCGTATCGGCCACGGATATGATGTTCACAGGCTGAAAGAAGGACGCCGCCTTGTGATAGGCGGCGTTGAGCTGGAATATGAGCGGGGACTGGACGGGCACTCCGATGCGGATGTGCTTGTCCACGCGGTGATGGACGCGGTGATAGGCGCACTCGGAGAGGGCGACATCGGCCGCCTGTTCCCCGACAGCGACGTTAAGTATCTTGATGCCGACAGCCTTGCGCTTGCAGGACAGGTAGCCGCGCTTATGCGTGAGCGCGGCTATGAAATCGTAAATATAGACGCGACGGTGGTTGCACAGGCACCCCGGCTGGCGCCTCATGTAGCGCGTATGTGTGAAAACATTGCGCGTGCATTCGGCTGCCCGGCCGGGGCTGTAAACGTCAAAGCCACGACGGAGGAAAGGCTCGGCTTTACCGGAGAAGGGCTGGGAATCGCGGCACATGCAGTTGCTCTGCTCGCCGGGCGGTCGGCCTGACGTTCGCGACAAGTCAAACGGACGGCGGTTTTGTTTTCGGGAGCAGCACCGTTTATGTTGTTATGCGCGGAAAGCAGCTTACTCTACGCGCGCGACTCCGGCTGAAAAACATTCACCGCCTTGATTTTCACGCGGAACCGCGCTTACTTCCTTGCCGGAGCCGCAACGCGTTGATTTAAATATCTGTTTGCACGTCCGGCGGCCGACCGCCACTATTATAATATGTGGGATGCAGTGTTTTTGGCTACTGACGTCCTCTGTCCGCCGGCTGTTATATATGTCAAAACCGCGGTGTATGTCTGCTTTAATGCCGCCGGGGAGCGTTAAAATTTAGATAATTGCAAAGAATTAAATTTTTCGGAGATTTCAGATGATACTCGTTGCACCTTCGCTTTTGGCCTGCGACTTTGCGAGAATCGGCGAAGAAGTCGCCGATGTGGAGGCTGCGGGCGCGGACTGGCTGCATCTTGATGTCATGGACGGCGATTTTGTTCCCAACATATCGTTCGGGCCATCGGTGATCAAGGCGATAAGACCGCGCTCCGGGCTGTTTTTTGATACGCACCTTATGATACGCGAGCCGGCGCGCTATATAAAGGAATTCGCGGACGCGGGCAGCGACGGCATAACGATACATGCCGAAAGTTGTTTTGACCCGCTTGCCGCCGTCATGGCAATAAAAGAGCTCGGGCTTCGCGCGGGCGTTTCGATCAAACCGTATACGCATCCTGACATAGTAGAAAAGTTTCTGCCTGTTGTCGATACGGTGCTCGTCATGACCGTCGAGCCGGGGTTCGGAGGTCAGAGCTTTATACCGCGCACGCTTGAAAATATCCGGTCGGTGAGAGCGCTCATTGAAGCAAGCGGACGCGATATAAACCTCGAGGTCGACGGCGGGATTTCGGCTAAAAATGCGAAAACCGTAATCGAAGCAGGGGCAAACGTGATAGTTGCAGGCTCCGCGGTCTTCGGAGCAAAAGACCGTGCGCATGCAATACGGGGAATACGCCAATCTTAAAGGAATATAAAATACTATTGATAAATGAGGTCAGCCATGCTTACTCCATCACTGAAAAAAGTGCTTGCCGACGCCGATATAAAGCTGTCGGGCAACCCGAAACTTCTTGAAAATTTCAAAAACTGCTTTGTCAGCACCATCGAAACCACGGTTAAGCGGCTGCCGGACGGCGACAGTTTCGTGATTACCGGCGACATCCCCGCGATGTGGCTTCGCGATTCGTCGGCACAGGTCAGACACTACCTGCCATTCACCAAAGATGACCCCGAACTTCAGGCTATCGTCGAGGGGCTTATCGCGCTCCAGGCGAAATGCATTCTGATAGACCCGTACGCAAACGCCTTCAACGAGAGCCCTAACAACAACCGCACGCACTACGACCGCACCGTGCTCAATGCCATGATCTGGGAGCGCAAGTACGAGGTTGACTCACTTTGCTACCCCGTTCAGCTTGCCTATCTGTACTACAAGGCAAGCGGCAGCAGGAGAATCTTCAACGATACTTTTAAAGCCGCGCTGCACACCGTGGTCGATACCTTCAAGACAGAGCAGCGCCATTTCGAGAATTCGCCGTATAATTTCATCCGCGAGGAGAGATACTGCGGCGGACGCGATACCGAAACGCTGCAGAACGGCGGCCGCGGTCTGCCGGTAAATTATACCGGAATGACATGGTCGGGATTCCGCCCGTCCGACGACGCCTGCACTTTCGGGTATCTTGTACCCTCAAATATGTTTGCCGTCGTAATCCTCGGCTATATAATGGAGTTTGCCGAGCAGATTTACGGCGACGCTTACCTGTATGAAAAGGCCCGTCAACTGCGCCATGAAATTAACTACGGGATAAAAGCATATGCAATTTACCGTCATCCGGTGCACGGAAATATGTATGCTTATGAAACTGACGGGTTCGGCAACTACACGCTGATGGACGACGCAAATGTGCCCAGCCTGCTTTCGATCCCCTATCTGGGCTATACTGATGCAAACGACAAGCTGTATAAAAACACACGCGCATTCATTCTCAGCGGTGAGAACCCCTATTATTACAAGGGTACTGCTGCCAGCGGCATAGGAAGCCCGCACACGCCCGAAAACTATATATGGCATATCGCGCTCTCGATGCAAGGTCTGACCGCGTCCGACAAAGCCGAGGCGCGCGAGATGATCGACCTTGTGCTTGCGACAGATGCCGGTACCGGCGTGTGCCATGAAGGATTCCACGCAGACGACCCGGCCCGGTTCACGCGCAAGTGGTTTGCGTGGGCAAACAGCCTGTTCGCCGAGCTTGTCTACAAAACATACCTCGCCTGACACCGCGTCATAAATTTCTCCCCGCCGACATATTTATCGTAATGGTAAGAATGCCGGTCGGGGGAAATTTATATGCGCGACATGCGCTGGTACAGCGAGGAGAAGATAAACACAATCCGGGCATGCGCTGCGCTTATGCTCGGCGCCGCAATAGTATCATCGTTTATCGGCGGCGGAGGCACGTTTACCGGTGATGCTCCGATGCTGATCGGCGCTCACTGGTTCTATATAATACAGCTTCTTGCGTTTCCAGTACTGGGCGCGGCGGCGGGGATTGTCTGCGCCGACACACGCAGAGCGCTTGAAAACGCAAAATACCGCGGAATACTGTGCTTCTGCTGCATGACGATTATGGCGTTTCTAGAGCTGCCGCTGCTGTTCGGTACGCGGGAGATACAGGACATAAACGCGCCTGCCGCAGCGCTGTTTGCCGGGCTGTTTGCGGCCGTCACGGCGCTGGCTGCCGCAATGTGGTTTTCAAAGCTCTCAAAATTAACCGCCATCGTTTTGTTTGTATATTTTATATATGAACTCTATTTTGTCTCAGCCTGCGTTATATTACTTATAAATAGCATATATGTAGTCTGACACGGGACCGCAACACGCTTAATTAATAATCCGTTCACAATATATTCATTGTAAAGACTTGAAAACAAATTAGTATTTCTGTATACTTCATGGTATAAAACATTGTCGGAGGAAAATTATAAAATGAAAAGAATGGCGCGTATTGCGGTAATGCTTTTGGTCGTGATGATTGGCGCCGCGCTCGTTTCCTGCGCCGGACAGATAGTTGAGACCAAAGTAACACTCAAAATCACAGCCGGATCCGACCAGATATTCAGCGGTGAAATCACAGTAACAAACGAAAGCCCCACAGTGCTTCAGATCGTGAAAGAAGCCGAGCTGCTTTATCCCGGTGCGTTCACGGTCAAGTACGATGAGGACGACACGCAGGTAGAAAAGATTAATCAGTACTACAACACTGAAATTGACGGTAAAATTTACCTTTGGGAATATAAAATCAACGGTGAATTCCCCGAAACAGGTAAGGCCAGCACCAACACGGTTGCTAACGGCGACGTTATAGAGTATGTGTTCGACGTCGGCACGCCGACAGGCAACAATAAATTCGTCTATGCGCCTTACGATTCGTCGAGCGGTCTGTTCACCGAAGAGGAAGCAACCTCCGCAGAATCCGAGTCGGCCGATGCAGCCGCATAATAACAACAATATACAAACGTAAGACAAACGCGCCGGAGCAAAACAGATCCGGCGCGGTTTTAAATAATATGCTTAAAGGGTGACGGTGATAATGAAAAAGCTCGCTGTGCTTTTGACTTTAGCAATTATTCTTATAGCGCTGTTCTCCTGCAAAAGCGACGGCGGAAAAAGTGCCGAGTCTGTAACCGGAACCGATGGAAGTACGGAAACTGCCGCCGTGACTGATGTAAGCACGGATACGGCTTCCGTGACCGATGAAGGCGCGGGATCTGACGCAGAGACAGAGAGCGACGAGCTTTCCGCCGTACCCGGAGAGGAGCTCGTTACGCTTGATTATCGGAAAACCTACACGTTATCATATGAAGTTTTTCCTGACTATATAATGGATGGAGTAAATCTGTTTATAAAGCCGAAATTTGCCGCCGTCTCCGATGACGCAATAGAAATACAGGCGGAGATTGATGCGCTGTATGAAAAGTATGAGCAGATAATTGAGCAGATGGAATCGGGCACATATGAAGAGTCGACCATTTACAGGATTACATACGACGCATATGTAACCGACAGGTACCTCACGCTGCTTCTGACGTTCGGCGGAGGACCCCCGGCTTCGGAGTTCGGTCTTACTTACCGCTGCATTTATTATGATATGCAGGAGAACAGGAGGGCGGATTTGGAGGAAATCCTTGCCGACATGGGTTATACGCTCGATGACGTTGTCGCCGCCGCACACGACTATTTTTTTGGTATGGTCGGAGTTAAACCTATAACGTCAATAGAGGATTTGGATGCAATTTCTCCGCACTGCCAGAACAGGATTTTTGCCGCAGTCAAAGATTATGGGTTCAGCCCGAGAGGCGATTTTCCGATTATAAAATAAGTTTTCTGCGCCTTTCAGCCGCCGGCCGGCGCAGCCGGTCCTCGGTCGGAATCTGTTAAAACGACACAATGGGGGAGTGATTATGGAAAAATTCCTCGTGCTGCTTTTGGCAGGCATAGGGCTATATCTGCTGTCGCCCGTTATAACGGCTAAAGGCAAAGAGAAACGCTGCAGCGCCTATACATCGGCAACCGTAACGGATCTAAAGACTGTTGCGAAAAGACGCCGGTTTAAAAAGGTAAACAGCTATATTCCGACCGTTACGTACGAGGTCGACGGCAGACCATATACCGGAATCTATCCGCGCACATACGATCCGGAAGAGTATCACACAGGCGACTCCTGCTGGGTGATGTATAATCCGGTAAATCCCCGCGAGTATTATCAGTATGACGAGCTTGTCACAGTCAAAAACCGGCTGCTTGCGGTTGCCGGAGGCTGGTTTTTGGTGATGGCGGGGACGGCAATGTTTGCGATGTTATGAATCTTTTAGAGACTGCCAGCTCATTTTGCTATAATTTTACTGGCTGTATTGACAATTTAAACAGCATAGGTTATAATTTAAGTAAGTCAAATACTAAATGCGGCTGGGCCGCGCGAAAGGATGAAAATCGATATGAAAAAGGTAAGAATAAAACTCGAGACTATCCAGGACGTTCGCGACTTTGTTAACATAATGACTGCCCAAACCGCGGATATAGACCTTTCTTCGGGACGTTATGTGGTTGACGGCAAATCCATAATGGGTATTTTCAGCCTCGATCTGCTCAAGCCGATTGATATGACAATCCATACCGACGATTGCGACGACCTGCTTGAAGCTGTAAAAAGATTTATCGTTGAG
>JAPXNL010000001.1:0-70701 GCA_033808535.1 Clostridia bacterium | reverse complement strand
TTCTGCAGCCGCATTTTATTGAGATTATCGACTGTATTCCCGGCTATATAATTGCGGTATGCACGGCGGAAAGAGATAAAACAGATATCTGTATTATTTAGCACCTACCCAGCCGTGATTTTACCCGTCATATGCGTGGTTTACGAGCCAGACGGCGTGCTTATCATTACTGCATGATTACAATTCAAGGTTCACAGCGCCGAATTCGCGCACAAACCAGATGTCGTACGGGTTCAGCCGTACATTCACGGCGGCAAACGGCCCGAACGCTTCAAATGCGAGCGAATATGCGCAAAGCGCCTGATATTTATAGCCCCTCGCACGGTCGGCACGGTTTATACCGTATTTGCCGTCGCCGAGCAGCGGATGGCCGACAGACGCAAGGTGCGCGCGTATCTGATGCGTGCGTCCCGTCAGCAGGTCTACCTCAAGCAGTGAAAGCGCGTCCGCGCCCTCTACCTTTTCGGCAAGCACCTTATAGCGCGTCAGTATGGTCTTAACCTCGCCGCGCTTGAATCCCGGCGGGGACGATTTAAAGACAGTGACAAGGTTGTCCCCGCCGTCTTTTGTCAAAAACCCTTTCAATGTGTCCGATTTTCTGTCAAAAATACCGTGCGCGACGCACAGGTATTTTTTTTTGACGCCTCCGGTGCGGATAAGCTCGTTCATTGCGCGCAATGCCTCGGCAGTTTTCGCGGCGATGACAAGGCCGGATGTGTTGCGGTCAATGCGGTTGCACAGAGCAGGCGAAAATGACTGCTCTTCGTCGGGGTTGTATTCGCCTTTCCGGTAAAGGTAGGCTTTGATATGGTTTATAAGCGTGTCGGGGTCGCCTTCGGTGTCCGAATGAACCAGCACCCCCGCGGGCTTGTTGCATATTATAATGTGCCTGTCCTCGTAAACAGGCTTTATTTGCGGCACAATGGATTTAAACAGCTCCGGCTCTCCGTCCCGGGCAAAAAACTCATCCGAAATAAACAGCTGAAGGGTATCGCCCTCCGACAAAATCTGCCCCGGCTCCGCACGCTTGCGGTTTACCTTTATCTTTTTCGTGCGTATAAACTTATATAAAAGCGAAACAGGCAGAGCTTTAACCGCTTTTGTCAGAAATTTGTCCAAGCGCTGTCCGGCGTCGTTTTTACCTATTGTTATCGTTCGCATGACCTCACCGCTTCATGGCAAATAGCCGTTCCTGCAATATTGTGCTGCACAGCGATCAGTGCCAGAGTCCCTGTTTGGCTTTCACAATATTATCCCGGACGAGCGAAGGCGTTCTTTGACAGTCTCGGTCGCCGCCTCGATATATTCGTCCGTGACATCCTCCGCGGGAATCTGAAGATCGCATACTATATCTGTAGTTATCTCGCTGCCCAGCCAGACCGTCAGCATGTTTTCGGGCGCAGCGGTGAGCGTTATAACGTCGATATCGCCGGCGGTCAGCTCCGAGGCGGTCACTATCATGATGAGTCCCGCGTCGAGCAATAGATTTGCGACCTCGCCAAGCCTGCGGATATGCTCGCCGCGTTCGGGCACAATGCCCGGCGTTTTTATTTCCGCCGCGACTCCATACAGCAGATTGCCCATTCCGAGAAAATATGCGCTGCGTCCCGCATCAAACAGCTTACGCTCCAGTTTGCGCGCGATTGTCTTCTTCGCCGTCTGACGCGCGCCGGTGATAATCACGAGCGCAGGGCGCTGACCGTAGCGCTCCGCACGCGCCGACGGGAGTATTTCGCTCTGCTCCCAGCGCAGATTGCGGCGCAGCACAAGCTCGCGTGTCTGCATATTCTCGTCGGTCAGCGCTGATGTAATTATGCCTCCGCCCGAGATCTCGTATTCATCAACGATTACAAACCTGCCGGTTGTCTCCGACTGTGCGGCGGTGTCAAACGCCACCTGACGCGCACAGTTTATAATAACTTCGGCAATATCGTTGCGGTTGACCGCATTGCCATGCCTTTTTTCGAGCGTGGATGCGTCCAGCACGCTGACAATGCTCTCAACCTCCGCTTCGACTTTGGCGGTTCCTATCTTAATATGATACTTTTTCCCCGTTACAAGCGGGTTTTTGCCCAGCCAGAATACATTTGCGCCAAACCGTGTGCTGACCTCCGGCGCAGGCTGGCCGCTTTTGGTCGCCAGCTCGCCGCGCCGTATGTAGATCTGCTCCTCAACGGTGAACCCTGTCGGCTCGCCGCAGGACGCCGAGGTTTTGGACGGCGCGTTCCACGCCTCAATTGAAACTACCCGGGTACGCTTACCGGACGGGTAGAACACCACCTCGTCGCCCGCCGACAAAGTGCCCGCCTCAATTGTTCCGGCAATAATGCGGCGGTTGTCCCCGAACGCGGTAAATTTGTATACATCCTGAACGGGCATGCGAAAAGGCTTGTCCTCGCCGGTTGCCTCTTCAGTAAAAGCGTCAAGCTCGTCGAGCACCGTCGCGCCTGCATACCACGGCATATTGGCTGAGCGCAGCGCAATGTTATCGCCTTCCCGGGCAGAGACCGGGATAAATGCCGACGGTGTTATGTTTATCTCCCGCAAAAATTCCCCGTATTCGCGCTTTATATTCTCAAACGCCGTCTCCGACCAGCCGACAAGGTCCATTTTATTTACGAGCACCGCAATCTGCCGTATGCCAAGCATGGAAAGCATGTACCCGTGGCGGCGCGAATTCTCACGTACGCCTTCCTCGGCGTCGATGACAAGCAGAGCCGCCTCAGCGCGGGCTGCGCCCGACACCATATTTTTCAAAAATTCGACATGGCCGGGCGCGTCGATGATTATATATTTCCGCTTCGCGGTGTGAAAAAAACAGCGCGCGGTGTCGATTGTAATGCCCTGCGAACGCTCGTCCTTGAGCGCGTCAAGCAAAAAGGCGTATTCAAACGGTTTGGAGTTGCGTCTGCATAACTCTTTGATCTGCTCGAGCTTGCCATCCGGCAGTGAGCCGGTGTCGGCAAGCAGTCTGCCTATTACGGTGCTTTTTCCGTGGTCAACGTGTCCGACTATAACGATGTTCATATCCCAGTCCTGCTTTATAATATTTAGCGGCGGAGCGGGCGCTCCGCCGTCTAATATTTTGTTTTAAGCGCGCATTGCGGCAAGCACTTCATAGCCTGTTCTCATGTTGCCGAAGCCTGTACCTATTTCAATGTGCGGCTTATTATTTCCGTGGAAATCCGTGCCGCCCGAGCGTTTCAGACCCAGCGTGTCCGCAAGCTCTGCATATTCTGCCGCCATTTCCGGCGTATATTCGCTGTACATGCATTCAATTCCGGCAAGTCCGGCTGATTTCAGGCGTTTTAAAAAATCGTAAAGCTCTCCGCCCGGCATACCGGTTGTGTGCAGATGCGCAATATATGCGTCGCCCCCAGCCGACCTGATAATTTCAACTGCTTCTTCCGCCGTTATCGCCTGTGCCGACGAGTGCCCAGGCTTGCCGGGTGACAGCCAGTCACGCATAGCGTCCGCAACGGTCTTTGAGTAGCCTTTCTTTACAAGCAGCTTTGCAAAATGGATCCGCGCGATAGCTCCGCCGCCCGAAAACTCAAGCGCTTCCTCAACTGTGACGGGCATGCCTGCCACGGTCAGATTTTCGGCTGTTTTATACCCGCGCTCGACCCTGACGCGCCTGATGTCCTCAAGCGCGCAGGTGAGCTTCCGGCTTGATGTGTCTATGAAATAGCCCAGCACATGGGTTTCGCCCCTTGATTCCACCGAAAGCTCGATGCCGGGTATAAGCTCGATGCCGCCTATGCGAGAAGCGGCGGCAACTGCCGCAGATATGCCTGCGACCGTGTCGTGGTCGGTGAGCGCAATGGCTATAAGGCCCTTTGCATGTGCATATTCGACAAGCTGTACGGGTGTAAGCGTCCCGTCGGAGGCTGTCGAATGAGTGTGCAGGTCAATCACGGGTTTTCCCTTTTATGTCAGTCCATGTAGGCGCTTTGCTTTTTCTTTTTCGCGGCGCGGAGCACCAACACTACCACAGCCAGCACGACGACAGCGCCCAGCCCGACGTAAACGGCGATGTTGTTCTGGCCGCCGATTTTAAGGTCGTTCCACTTTGAAGCCATATAATCCAGAGTTTCTCTGGGCATGTTGTGGAAGTACTCGGTATTTGCCTTAACCTCTTCCGGAGGATATATAACTTCATTTCCGGCAAGAGAGTAGTCCGGATTGTCTATAACGGTTGTGTTCGGCGAAGCATAGCAGAGAAATTCCGCGTTGGCGAGCGCGATGTCGGGTTCGAGCAGGAAGTTTATATACATTTCCGCCGCGGTCTTGTTCTGTGCGCCCACCGGGATGCACATAGAGTCGACGAAAATGTTGGTTCCTTCCTTTGGGAACACGATTCCGAGGTCAGGATTGTTTTCCTGCATGCTCAGAAAATCGCCCGCATAATAGGGAGCCAGCGCAGCCTCGCCGCTTTCCATCTTGTTGAATACCTCGTCCATTACATATGACTGGACAAGCGGCTTCTGCTCCTCAAGCTTTGCCGCGGCGCGGTCCCAGTCAGCCGGAACGGTGGTGTTTACACTCATACCGAGCAGAAACTGGGCGATCGCAAAGGCGTCGCGGGGGTTATTGAACATTAAGATTTTGTTTGCGTATCTCTCGTCCCAGAGAACAGACCACGAGTCGGGCGTGCCCTCCACGAGCGTTTTGTTATATATAAGCCCGACCATGCCGACATTGTACGGCACGCTGTATTCGTTGTTCGGGTCAAAGTACAGATTCTTGTATTCGTCGGCTATATATTTATAGTTGGGTATGTTGGAGAAATCAAGCTTCTGCAGCATACCCTCGGCAATCATCCGCTCGATCATATAGTCGGACGGAATGATAACGTCATACGATGCGCCGCCGCTCTTGAGCTTGGCATAAAGGTCTTCATTTGAGGCATAGTTTGTGTAGTTTACCTTGATGCCGGTGCGGCGGGTAAACTCCTCGTTGATGTTCAGCGAGTCGTCGGAGCCGTCAGAGAGGTATTCGCCCCAGTTATAAACGTTGATATATCCGCTGCCCACCGTCTCGCTCTCCGCGCTCACGGTAAGAGGTATCAATAAAGAGGCAAGCAGCGCAAATACAAGGGTGCAAAGAAATATTTTTTTCAATTCAGTTTACCTCCGGGACATTTATATTTTGGATAATATTATATTTTATTATTTATAAACTGCGATTGATTCTGTTTTCTTTTCTGCCCTGCTGCTTGTCACCGTAAGCCTGAAGGGCGTTGATGATGATAAGCAGAAGCAGGATTGTCGCAAACAGCATTGTCGACAGCGCGTAAATGTCAGGCGTTACGCGTTTTTTCGTCATTGAGAAAATGCGAATGGGCAATGTCTGGAATTCCGGGCCGATTGTAAAATAGCTGATTACAAAATCGTCGAGCGAGAGCGTAAACGCCATCACCGCGCCGGTGATAACGCCCGGCAGGATTGTCGGAAACACCGCCTTGAAAAACGACTTGACCGGCGGACAGCCCAGATCCTGTGCCGCCTCCTGCAGATGCGGGTCGATCTGGCGCAGTTTTGGCAGAACCGACAATATAACATATGGCAGGTTGAACGTAATATGCGCTATGAGTATCGTCCAGAACCCAAGCACGCTTCCCGAAGCTCTCATGAGATTTGCGCCGAACACAAACAAGAGCATCATGGAAACGCCGGTCACAATCTCGGGGTTGACCATCGGGATGTTTGTAACGGTCAGCGTCAGCGTCTTGACCCAGCGCGTGCGCAGCTTGTCGATGCCTACCGCTGCCGCCGTTCCGATGACAGTCGCACACAGCGACGAGATAACGGCAAGCACAAGAGAGTTTCTCAGCGCGGTCAGCGTTTCAGTATCTCTGAACAGTTCCGCATACCAGCGCAGCGAGAATCCGCCGAACACTCCGGTACTGTTTATTTTGTTAAATGAGTACAAAATCATGACGGCGATGGGCAGGTACAGGAATATAAAAACAAGCGCCGTGTAAATGCGTTTGGCGGTTTTCATACCAGCAGCTCCCCTTCTTCGTCAGTGAATTTATTGAGCACGGCGATGCAGATAAGGACCAAAATCATAAGCACAAACGAAATCGCCGCACCAAGGTTGTAGTCGTATAGCGTCTGGAACTGACGTTCGATGGTGTCGCCGATGAGGTCAAACTTGCCGCCGCCCAGCTTCTGGCTGATATAGAAAGTCGAAACCGACGGCACGAACACCATAGTCAGACCCGACGCAATGCCGGGCATGCTGTGGGGGATGATTATTTTGGTCAAAACCTGAAGGCGGCCTGCGCCCAAATCCTGCGCAGCCTCAATCATGCTGCGCTCGAGCTTTGCGAGCACCGAGTATATGGGCAAAATCATATATGGCAGGAAGTTATATACCATACCCAATATAACGGCGCCCGATGTGTTTATCATGTGAAGGGGTTTTAAGCCGAAGTAGCCGAGCAGCGTGTTTATCACGCCCGTATCCTCAAGAATCGTCATCCATGAATATGTGCGCAAAAGGAAGCTCATCCACATCGGCAGCATGACAAGCATCACGAGCACCCGCTGTGTGCGCTCGCGGCGCATGGCTATATTGTAGGCGATCGGGTACGCAATTATAAGGCAGATGACAGTTGCCACAAGCGCAAACCAGATCGAGCGCACGAAAATGTCGGAAAAGTCGCCGAGCTGTGCGAAATTTGCAAGCGTAAACGCGCCTTTTTTGTCGGTCAGCGCGTAATACGCCACCATTAAGAGCGGAGCCACCACGAATATCGCAGCCCAAAGCATATACGGAGCCGCGTTTAATCGTGCTCCAAGCGACGACCTGTTCAATCCGCGATCTCCTCCTCCGCAGGGGGCTTCTCCGGATCTTCCTCAAGCTCCGACAGCCTGTCCAGCTCGCCGGAAAATGAGCTGTAGTCGCCGAACGCGCCCGAATATTCAGATTTTTTCATGATATGGATGGCGTCAGGGTCGATTTTGATTCCCACAACAGCCTCTACAGGCTGGAAGTCCGTGGTCTGCACCATCCATTTGAAGCCTTCAATATCTATTATTATCTCGTAATGCAGACCTTTGAAGGTCACGTTGGTAACCACGCCCGAAAGCATTCCGTCCTCGACAGATACAATATCGATGTCCTCGGGACGCACGACAACATCCACCGGTTCGTTCTTTTCAAAACCTTTGTCAAGGCACTTAAAATGTCTGCCGAATATCCCCACATCATAGTCGGCATACATTATGCCGTCCAGAATGTTAGATTCTCCGATGAAGTCGGCGACAAAGGCATTGACCGGCTCGTTGTAAATCTCTTGTGGCGTGCCTATCTGCTGTATAATGCCCGAGTCCATGACGACTACGGTGTCAGACATCGACAGCGCTTCTTCCTGGTCGTGCGTTACATATATAAATGTAATCGACATGCGCTGCTGGATGTTTTTTAGCTCCACCTGCATGTCCTTGCGCAGTTTCAGGTCGAGCGCGCCAAGCGGCTCGTCCAGCAGCAGCACCTTCGGATTGTTGATAAGCGCGCGCGCGATAGCCACGCGCTGCTGCTGACCGCCCGACAACTGGTTTACGCTGCGTCGCTCGAACCCGCGCAGGTTAACAAGCTCAAGCATTTCTTTGACCCGGCGCGATATTTCGCTCTCCGACGCCTTTGTAAGGCGAGGTCCGAAAGCAATGTTATCGTAAACGTTCAGGTGTGGGAACAAAGCGTATTTCTGGAACACGGTGTTCACCGGACGCTTATACGGCGGCACGTCGTTGACGCGCTTGCCGTTGAAAAACACGTCACCTTCATCAGGCGTAACAAAACCCCCGATAATCCGCAGCGTGGTAGTTTTTCCGCAGCCGGAAGGCCCCAGCAGCGTGATAAACTCCTTGTCGTGGATGTCGAGGTTTATGCCTCTGAGCACCGCCTCGCCGTTATAGTACTTGGTGATGCCCCGAAGCGAGATTATGCAGCTTTCGCATCCCGTCATTCTGCGTTACGATAGACCTCCTAAATAAAAATCGACCCTATTATAACACCTTGTATTTTAAAATGCAATATTTTTAGAAAAATTCTTTGAATTTTCCCGTATTTTTCAGAGTTATCAGCGATATATTGCAATTGGCCGGATTTAGCCCGCTTTAAACCGTGAAAATCACCCAAATACTCATGTATCCTCTCGATTCGCCGGTCAACAGCTCTCCAAAACCGCCGCAAAAAACAGCCATCCGCAGAGTAGCATCAGCGTCAGATTTCCGCCTGTGTAAAACATCGTCCACCCCGACACAAGCCATAAAGGGATCAGCGCGCAGAGCGAAATGACACGCATTGCGCGGTCGGCTGTGTCCGGTCCGAACAGCATGGAGAGAAGCGAAAAAAGCGCCTCACCGCCGTCAAGCGTGCGTATAGGCAGCAGATTGAAGGCGGCAAGCGCTATGCAGCATATTATAAAATACACCGCGGCGATATCGGCCGGGCCGGAAAGGCATAATGCATTCCGCAGCAGCGCGCATGCCCCAGCGGCGGCTAGGTTCGCGGCTCCCCCGGCGAGCTTTACGGCAATATCGGCGCGGTATGAGCAGGGCTCGCCGAGCGTTATAACCGCGCCGAGCGGCAAAAACGATATATGGCGGATCGGCGCGCGCGATAATACTGCCGCCGCCAGATGCCCGAGCTCGTGAACAGCTGCGGCCGCAAATGTGATAAGCGCATATATTGTTCCGTCGGCGAGCAGTATGCAATCAAAAATAAAAGCGTGCGGGGAGACCGTTATCTCCGGCTTTGCGCGCCGGAGCTTGCGTTCCGGTCGCGCTGCGGATTTGCGGGCTTTGCCCGCCGCGGATTTGCCGCCGTGTGCACCGGCGCTATTTTTTTTAGCGGTAAATTGAGCGTTTCCGATTGTAACCCGACCCGTATTATGCTATAATGTCACCGGCGACAAAATTGTCGTCGACAAAACTTTCGTTGGTGATATCATCGTTGTCTGCCAAAGTGTCGCCGCCCGTATCCGATGCGCTTTCAGTCGGCACGACCGCGGCGTAGGCAAGCGCGGCAGCCTCCGACAGGCTGCCGGTTTTCTGGCTGTCGATGATGCGCCTTATTGTGGCAAGCGTAACAATAACCGAAAACGTAAGCAGCACAGCGGCAAGCGTCACACGCCGCTCTGCGGCGCGTGCCCGGCGTGAAATGCGGTTAGCCGGGCGGTTTGTGTATATATTCACGGTCTTGTCCGTCCTTTCACTATCATGTTATCAATTATATTAACCCGGAGTATGGCTCATGAATGAAAATATCTTTCCGCGCGCCTCAACAGTTACGCCCGAGCAAAGGCGCGCACTCACCGGCCAGCGCGCAATGGTGCTGTGGTTTACAGGACTTTCAGGCAGCGGCAAATCGACGGTGGCAGCCGAAGTTGAAGCCAGGCTTGTCGAGATGGGATTTTCGGCCTATATACTCGACGGCGACAACATGCGCACCGGACTCAATTCTGATCTGGGCTTCTCGCCCGCCGACCGCGCCGAGAACATCCGCAGGCTGACCGAAGCCGCGTATCTGCTTGCCGACAGCGGGCAGATAGTTCTGGTGTCGGCCATATCACCCGCCAAAGCGAGCAGGGCTGCGGCGCGCAAGCGCATATTGTCACGCTGCGATTTTGTCGAAATATACGTCTGTGCGCCGATCGAAATCTGCGAGCAGCGCGACGTCAAGGGGCTTTACAAAAAAGCGCGCGCAGGCGTGATAACAGAGTTCACCGGCGTGTCCGCGCCGTATGAAGCGCCGGAAAACCCCGAGCTGACGCTCGACACTGCGGGACAAAGCGTTGACGAGTGCGCATCCGCCGTGGTTGCGGAGGTTATACGCCGTCAGTTTTTGCCTGCGATGACAGAGGCGGCGCTGTGTGCGGGCAAAGAGATAATGGCTGTATACGGCACGGACGACTTCAAAGTCGAGCTGAAAGCTGACAGCTCTCCGCTCACAATCGCCGACAAACGCGCAAACGCCGTGATCGTCGATATTTTAAAGCGTGAATTTCCCTTTATACCCATCCTTGCCGAGGAAAGCGCCGACGACAGGTCGCGGCTTTATTCAAAACGCTGTTTTATCGTCGACCCGCTCGACGGGACAAAGGAGTTTATAAAGCGCAACGGGGAGTTTACGGTCAATATCGCGCTTGCTTGGAGCGGCGTGCCGGTCGTCGGAGTGGTTTATGTCCCGATCACGGGCGAGCTTTACAGCGCGTGCAGGGGCGGCGGAGCATACAGAAAGCGCAGCGACGGAGAGGTCGAACGGCTGCATGTCAGCAGTCGCATGTCAGATCTTGTCGTCATGCGCAGCCGGTCGCACGGCGACCCGCGCGAGGAAACATTGCTTGAGGCAAACAAAGACCGCATTGCGCGCACGGTTACTGCGGGCAGTTCGCTCAAGGGCTGCAGGGTTGCCGCGGGCGAAGCCGACGTTTATATACGTTTCGGGCCCACAATGGAATGGGACACCGCCGCAATGCAGTGCATATGTGAAGCCGCGGGAGCGATTGTGGTGCAGACCGACGGCACGCCGCTGACATATAACAGGCAGAATCTGAAAAACGAAATAGGCTTTTACATTATCAACAGGCCGGAAAACGATTTTATAAACGCATAAATCCCTTTAAAACGGCGCAGTTTTCACATATTACAGGAGAACAAATTGCCATGGATAACACTACCCATCGCGAGGAAAACTATCTTGACAAACTTGAGGCGCGCAGCGTGCATATCCTGCGCGAGGCGTATGCGAATTTTAAAAATCTTTGCATGCTCTGGTCGATAGGCAAGGACAGCACCGTGCTGCTGTGTCTCGCCCGAAAGGCGTTTTTCGGGCATGTGCCTTTTCCGCTTATACACATCGACACGCATTACAAAATTCCCGAAATGATCGAGTACCGCGACCGGCTCGCGCGCGAGTGGAAGCTGGACATGATATTCGGCGAAAACCGCGAGGCGCTCGACTCGCGCCGCACATTCCCCGACGGCAACGCCACGCGCATCGAGTGCTGCCGCCTGCTCAAAACCGACGCCCTGAAATACACGCTTTCGGGCGAATGGCCGCGCTACAGGATGAACCACGCCACCGGCCAGTACGAGCAGGACACCAACCGCGAGCCGTTTACGGGCGTTATTGTCGGCGTGCGTGCCGACGAGGAAGGCAGCCGCTCCAAGGAGCGCTATTTCTCGCCTCGCGACAAGCGCAGCGACTGGGATGTCGGCGACCAGCCGCCGGAGTTCTGGGGGCAGTATAAAACCGACTTCGCGCCGGGCACACATGTCCGCATCCATCCGCTTCTCGACTGGACAGAGCTCGACGTGTGGGAATACATACGCCGCGAGGGCGTTCCGGTCGTGTCGCTGTATTTCAACCACGGCGACGGCACACGCTACCGTTCGCTCGGCTGCGCGCCGTGCACAAAGCCCGTTCAGTCGGACGCGTCCACGGTAGACGAAATTATAGAGGAGCTTAAAACAGGAAAGTTTGCCAACATTGCAGAGCGTTCGGGCCGCGAACAGGACAAAGAGGACGGCGGGGGACTCGAGGAACTCCGCAGGGGCGGTTATATGTAACCACATTCGTCACTATTTATAAACGTCGCTTTGTTGTTAAACCGTCAGTTGTACTTTTGTTTCATTATTGTTGACATCACAGAATGCGAATGGTATAATTGTATTACTATATACAACTGAAATGAGGTTAAATTAAAATGAAATCACCGGATATTTTTAAGCGTACCCTCGCTGCGGTGCTTGCTTTTATCATAACAGCCTCACTTTTTGCCTGTGCTGAGGATAGCCAGTCCGCGACAGATACCTCTGCTGCTGAAACCACGGAGGAAACTGAAGACCTGTATCCCGATGACATGCCGGATATGATGAACTTTGACGGGCAGGCCATCAGGTTTATCACATTCCAGGTCGACAGGGATGCGCGCTCGATTGACATTGACGAAGCGGAGCAGGACACCGGAGATATTATCAACGAAGCGGTGTGGAAACGCAACCAGGCACTCGAGTCCCGTTTGAACGTTGATATACAGCTGCTCAAGGAAACGGGCATGAACCAGCTTGCCAACGCCGTCGGAATGTTTATACAGGCCAATTCCGACGATTATGATATCATTGTCGGACACGCTCGTTTTGATATCCAGCTCGCTTCGAGAGGATACCTGAAAAATCTCGACAATTTAAATTATCTCAACTTCGAAAAGCCCTACTGGAGCCAGATGTATATGGACGAGATCGCATACAAGGATGTCCATTACTGGTCGACGGGCGATATTACAATCAGCTATATATCTACCATATACTGCATGTATGTCAACTCCGGTTTATGGACCGACCTCTACAAAGAACAGACCATTTACGACGTTGTCAACAACGGTACATGGACGCTCGATTCGCTTAAGCAGTACTCGATAGGCGCATATCAGGACATCAACGGCGACAGCAAGTCCGATGAAAACGATATATTCGGTTTCGCCATGCAGCAGGGTCACGTCCTCAACGGAATGGCATTCGCTTCGGGCGTTGACTACAGCACGCGCGATGCGGAAGGCAACATTACGATTACAGTCAACAACGAGCATACAATAGACGTTTTCAACAAGCTCTACAACCTGTTCTTTGAGTCGGGTAACGCGACGCTGCTTTTAGCAAACGATAAATTCGATGCGACCGCGCTCGCTATGTTCGTTGACAACAGGCTGCTGTTCTTCCCCTCCACATTCGGAACCTGCGAAAATGAAAAAATGCGCGCGATGGAAACCGACTATTTCATAATCCCGCTGCCCAAGTATGACGAATCCCAACCTAAATATATAGTCAACCAGTACGACGGCGTACCGCTCTACGGTGTGCCGATTACAGCGTCGCTGGGCAACCTCGACGGTATCGGCGCGACGCTCGAAGCGCTTGGCTCCATGTCAAGCTCCATGATAACGCCGGTGTACTATGACCTCGCGCTCAAGAACAAGTACTCACGCGACGAGCAGTCTGCGGCGATGCTCGACCTCATCCACGACAGCATTACGACCGACTTCGCATTCACATGGGGCGACACGGTTGGCGGCATGCTCAACCTCTTCTACGATAATATAAGAAACACCAAGTTCGCCTCGGTCATAGCCAAGCAGGAGAAGGCGTGGAACAAAAACCTCTCCAAACTGGTTGAAAATCTCGAAAAATATATGGATATGTAAAACCTCAAATGCGAGCTTAATTGCATCGCTATCAAGCTCGCATTTAAGCTTTAGAAAATCTTCGCAATTTCACTCGCAATTTTGCTCAAAAAAATCCGGGCCGCCAGATAAGCGGTCCGGATTCCGTTTTAAGAGATCCTGTACGCGGCGCTTTGCTGTGACTGCTGCGCGCCGCAGGAAAACAGTAATTATAATCCGAGGGACAGAGATATGGTTTTTGAATTTGACGGCGTAATAACAAGGCTTGAAGGCAAGATTAAATGGAGCGTTATATATTTCCCTTTCTCCGCTTCAGAGCATTTCGGAACGAAGGGCAATATACCGGTTATTATAACGGTGGACGGACACAGATTTGAGCACACAATGCTGCCGTCAAAAAACGGGCATTATATAGTGTATAACGAATTTATCAGGCGGGCAGTCGGCAAAGATACCGGCTCCAGCGTTCATATAACGCTGGAGCCGGACACCAAAAAGCGGGAGCTTGTTGTGCCTGAGTATATAAAATCGCGCCTTCAGTCGTCAGGCGTATACGAAACATTTGAAAATCAGCCCGGTTACCTTAAGCGGGAGCAGAAAAATTACATAGAGCTTGCAAAAAAAGAAGAAACAAGAGCAAACAGGATATCCGCGCTTATAAGGCGGCTGGGCGAGAAATTAATTGACTTCAGTTGATGAGATATAGTCGTTTATTCTGCGCTTACGCGAGGGTGCACAATAGCTTTTTGGTGCTGCATAAATACTAAATTTCTATCAGCCTGCACCTGTGCGAGAGCGCACAATAGCCCTTTGGTACTTGCACGAACAGCTAAAACCCGTCAGCCGGCGCCTGCGAGTTCGCGCGACAGTTCCGGCGGCTCGGTATGCAATATCTCCATAGCCGCGCCTTCGTCGGTCAGCCACGGGCGGAGCATTTCCCGGCGCAGTACAACCGGCATGCGGTTGTGCGTCTCCGCTACGGATGCGTTTGCCGGTGCAGTCAAAATCACATACTGCGCGGCGCCGCCAAAGTAGCTGTAAAGTCCCGCCATATAAAGCATTTTTGAGTCTGGCAATGTGAAAAGATATTTTTTCTTTTCCGCATCCCATTCGTAGAAGCCTGTCGATGGGATTATGCAGCGCCGGGCAATAACAGCGTCGCGGAACATCGGCTTTTGGGCCGCGGTTTCGCTGCGCGCGTTGATAATCGGCCTGCTGCCGCTGCGCGCCGGAAATCCCCATGTAAACAGCGACGGCTCACGAAAAGACGGGACGGTCAGCACTGGGACCGTATCGCCCGGAAAAATCTCTCCGGTTCTGAAACTCCCGTCGCCGTACTTTTTATTTGCAGCCGCTATAATCTCAAACAGTTCCCGCTCGTCCGCGTCCGTGAAGATTGTGTATCTGCCGCACATCTGCCCGCCCTCCGGTTAATGAAAAAATATACATTGTATATATTATATACATTTGCATAGTATACCACACCTTTATTTTTGTATCAAGTGAAAGCCGCGGAGATGCGGCTTTTTTATTGACACCGATGAAAGGTGAGGCTATAATAGGCGTAACATGGCACCCTGCACATTTTTTGATCGGAGGCGACACAAATGAACGACCTTGACACAGTCGCTCTTCGCGCGGTTAAAATACTGCGCGAGGACGCAGGCGGACGCAAGCCGAGCTATGTGGACGGAGTGACGCTCGGAGGGAAATCCCCCGCGCTCATAAAAGAAGGCGCGCATGCGTATTACCCGGATATCGACTACAACGACAAGACCGTATCGCTGTGGCAGTGCCGGTCCCATCTCGGCAGGCTCCGCTCGGAGCTTGCAAGCCGCACCGAAGAAGATAACGGGCTGTCCGACGACGATATACTCGCGGCGGTCGATTTCTGGCTCGATAACGATTTCACAAACCCCAACTGGTGGCATAACCAGATCGGCACACCGACAGACCTCGCAGCCGTATGCCTGCTTATGGGCGATAAAATCGACGGGCAGAGGCTTGAGCGCTGCCTTAAAGTCATATCGCGCGGCTCTTTTTCGCATAATCCCCCGATACTTAAGTGGACAGGCGCAAACCTGCTCTGGGGCGTGCGGAACACTATCTACTATGCGCTTTTGACCCGGGACGACGGGCTGCTGCGCGCCGCGTCCGAGCGGTTTGCCGCGGAGGTTACAATCGCGCCTGGCGCTGCAGAGGGTATAAAACCCGACTTCAGCTTTTACCAGCACGGGCCGCAGCTTTATTCCTGCGGCTATGGCAGGGCGTTCACGGCTGACACGGCAAAACTGATATACATGCTGTCGGGCACGGCATATTTGCTGCCTGACGATAAAATACGCATCTTTGAATCGTTTGTTCTCGACGGCCAGCGATATTTCATGCGGTGTCATGCGGTGGACTACATCGCAACCGGGCGCGAGATTGCAAGACCAGGCGCTCTGTCGTCGGAGGCGATAAAGTCGGCGATTGGCTATATGCTGCGCACAGCCGAATACGAGCATCGCGACGCGCTGAATATGCTTTACAACTCGCTGGACGAAGGTGCCGAAGGCTTTACCGGTACGAAATATTTCGATCATACATATTTTCTTTCCCACAACCGACCGGGATTTCACATGGGCGTGCGCGGCGCACATGCGGATCTCGCCGCCACCGAGTGGGGCAACGGCGAAAACCGGCTCGGCTACAATCTGGCGCGAGGCGGCAACGCCTGCTTTATGGCTGACGGGCATGAATATTATAACTTGGCGCCCGTATGGGACTGGTCGCTATTGCCCGGCACAACATCGCCCGCATACAGCGACGACGAGCTTCGCTCATTTACAGGCGGCTGGGCGGGTCCGCGCGGGAAAAACCGCGACTGTGCAGGCTGCGCCGACGGCAGGCTGGGCGCACTCGCCCTGCGGCTCGAGGGCGACAGACTTAATGGTTACATGGCTTACATCGCGTTTGACGGCGGCATGGTAATACTCGGCTGCGGCATTACAGGACCGGACGGCACGCGCACCGCGGTCGACCAGTGTCTTGCGCGCGGCGACATCCGGGAGGGGCACTCGTCCCTTGAACGCGGCGGCATGGTCGCAAACGGCGGGTTCAATTACGTCAATCTCTGCAGCCGCAGTCTGCACTGCGACGTGCGCACGGCAAGCGGTTCGTGGAAACGTGTCGCCGACGCGGCGTCGGCCGCCTCCGTTACACGCCCGGTGATGACGCTGTATTATGAAATCTCCCCGGATACCCCCAGCGATATTGCTTGCGCAGTGCTGTCGGCAGATGCCGACCCGTGCGAGATAGCCGAGATTATAAACACGCCGGAGCGGCAGGGCGCGGTGTTTGCGGACGGCAGGTCTGTGATGGTGACGCGCGGCGCAGACGGGATAAATATACTGATAAGCTGATTTTTCTGATTATAAATCGGAGGATAAAATTATGTCCGCAGTAACAATACGCAACATACGCGCAATTTGCACGGCGCCGGCAGGCTGCAACCTCGTCGTTGTAAAGGTGGAAACATCGGAACCGGGCCTGTACGGGCTGGGCTGCGCCACTTTTGCATACCGCACAAAGGCGGTTAAATGCGTTGTGGAGGATTATCTCTCGCCATTGCTTGCCGGTCGCGACGTTTCGCAGATCGAAGATTTGTGGAGCCTGATGAACAGCAACTCATACTGGCGCAGCGGGCCGATAACAAACAACGCGATCTCGGGTGTCGACATGGCGCTGTGGGATATAAAGGGCAAGATGGCAGGCATGCCGGTTTACGACCTGCTGGGCGGCAAATCGCGCCCGGCGGTGCGCGTCTACAGGCACGCGGACGGCACGACGCTGGAGCAGGTGGCCGAGAACATGCGGCGGTTTATGGAGCAGGGCGTCGACCACATCCGCATCCAGTTCGGCGGATACGGCGGGCGGGCATCCCAGCTAAACAGGCCGGACGGCGTGCCCGACGGCGTCTACTACTGCCCCGACCAGTATTACAGGAACACGCTGAAGCTGTTCGAGTACATTCGCACCAACATCGGCGACGAGGTGGAGCTGCTGCACGACACGCACGAGCGGCTGCCTGCAATCCAGTCGGTGGCACTGGCAAAAGACCTTGAAAAATACCGCCTGTTTTTCTACGAGGACACGCTCTCGCCCGAGCAGTCGGAGTGGTACCGGATGATACGCCGGCAGTGCACGACGCCGATCGCCATGGGCGAGCTGTTCGTCAACCCCAAAGAATACGACTATCTCATCGCCGAGCGGCTTATAGACTTCATCCGCGTGCATGTAAGCGCTATCGGCGGCATCACTCCCGCGCGCAAGCTGTCGATACTGTGCGAGGCGTTCGGAATCCGCACCGCGTTCCACGGTCCGGGCGACGTTTCGCCGGTCGGTCATGCGGCGAACATCCATCTCGACCTTGTGGCGCACAACTTTGGCATCCAGGAATGGGCAGGGCTCAACGATACACTGCGCGAGATTTTCCCGGGCTGCCCCGAATACAGAAAAGGATTCGTCTATGCAAACGACCGTCCGGGTCTGGGCATAGATATAAACGAAGAGCTTGCCGCGCGCTTCCCCTGCGACGACGGCGTCACCCGCTGGACTCAGACCCGCCTGCCCGACGGAACGTATAATCATCCGTAATCCGGCATGGAACAGTACGACTAAATTAGTATACAAAACAAAAAAACCGGCATCAGCTCCGCACGAAGAACGATGCCGGGTTTTTATTGTTTAATATATGCGTCAACAGGTTCAGCTTCAGTCCTCATCGAACTTGAGCACCGCCATAAACGTTTCGGGCGTGACTTCAACGGTGCCGAGCTTACGCATTTTCTTTTTGCCCTCTTTTTGCTTTTCAAGCAGCTTCTTTTTGCGCGTTATGTCCCCTCCGTAGCACTTTGCAAGCACATCCTTGCGCAATGCCTTGACGGTTTCGCGCGCTATAATCTTGCCGCCGATCGCGGCCTGAATCGGTATCTCAAAAAGGTGGCGCGGTATATTTTCCTTAAGCTTCTCCGCGATTTTTCGCGCTCGGGGATATGCCTTTTCCTCGTGAACTATAAACGACAGTGCGTCGACGGGGTCGCCGTTCAAGAGGAAATCGAGCTTGACCAGTTTGCTCGGCGCATAGCCCTTCAGCTCGTAGTCGAGCGAGGCGTAGCCCTTGCTGCGGCTCTTCAGTGCGTCGAAAAAGTCGTAGATAATCTCGTTGAGCGGAAGGTCATAATGCAGCTCTGCGCGTTTTGTGTCGAGATATTTCATGTCGATGAACACGCCGCGCCTGTCCTGACAAAGATCCATTATATTGCCGACATACTCGGTAGGCGTGATAATAGTCGCCTTCACAATCGGCTCCGCGGCAGACATTATCTCGTCGGGCGGCGGGTAGTTGGACGGGTTGTCTATGCGCACCACATTGCCATCCTTTTTTGTTATCTCGTATATAACGCTCGGCGCGGTGGTGATAAGGTCAAGGTTGAACTCGCGCTCGAGCCGCTCCTCGATGATCTCCATGTGAAGCAGGCCGAGAAATCCGCACCGAAAGCCAAATCCCAATGCTATCGAGGTCTCAGGCTCAAACGCGAGCGCCGCGTCGTTGAGCTGCAGTTTTTCAAGCGCGTCGCGCAAATCGCCGTATTTTGCGCCGTCGGCGGGGTATATGCCCGCGAAAACCATCGGCAGGGCGTGTCTGAATCCCGGCAGCGGCTCTGCGGCAGGTCGGTCGGCGTTGGTTATCGTATCGCCGACGCGCGTCTCAGACACGGTTTTTATGCTTGCGGTCAGGTATCCGACCTCTCCCGACAACAGCACATCGCGTTTCACAAGTCCGAACGGCGACATCGTTCCGACTTCCACAACCTCGTAGACCGCACCGGAAGACATCAGCTTTATATTGTCGCCCGCGCGCACGGTGCCCTCTTTTATGCGGATATAGACCACAACGCCGAGATATGCGTCATAGTACGAATCGAAAACAAGCGCGCGCAGCGGCGCGTCGTCGTCGCCCTCGGGCGGGGGTATATCACAAATTACGGCGCGCAGCACATCGTCGATGTTCAGCCCGGATTTTGCGGAAACCGCCGGACAGTCGCGCGCGGGTATGCCGATGATATCTTCAATTTCATCGCGGGTGGCCTCCACATCAGCCGACGGGAGGTCGATTTTGTTGACAACGGGCACAATCTCAAGTCCGGCGTCGATTGCAAGATATGCGTTTGCAAGCGTCTGCGCCTGGATGCCCTGTGTTGCGTCGACGACAAGCAATGCTCCTTCGCACGCCTTCATGGAGCGTGAAACCTCGTAGTTGAAGTCCACATGTCCCGGCGTGTCGATGAGGTTGAAAGTATAAGTCTGGCCGTCCTCTGCATCAAAGGCAAGATTCACGGCGCGCGCCTTTATGGTAATTCCCCGCTCGCGCTCAAGTTCCATGTTGTCAAGCAGCTGCTCCTCCATTTCACGGCTGGAAACGGCACGGGTCTGCTCGAGTATGCGGTCTGCAAGCGTCGATTTGCCGTGGTCTATATGCGCAATAATGCAGAAGTTGCGAATGCGCGACTTGCGTGGCATAAATGTCATCCTCCGGGTTCTGGCAATGCGTTAAATCGGCGCGCGGTTATAGCGCATCAGTTAATTTCGTCTATGTTATAAGGCGTGTTCTGGTATACGTAGTAGTTGAGCCAGTTTGAAAAAAGCAGGTTTGAATGCCCGCGCCAGATATTGCGCGGCGGTTTTTCGGGATCGTCGTCAGGGAAATAGTTGCAGGGTATCTGAATCGGCAGCCCCTTGTTTTTGTCGCGGAAATACTCGCCTGCAAGCGTGTCCGCATCGTATTCCGAGTGGCCGGTGATAAACAGGCTGCGGCAGTTTTTCGCCGCGATTATATACACGCCGGCCTCATCGGATTCGGCAAGCACCTCAAGCTCGGGCACGGCACGGATATCCTCCGCCTTCACCTCGGTGTGGCGGGAGTGCGGCGCCCAGAACACATCGTCGAACCCGCGCACGATTGGATGCCGCGGCGCGGTGACCCTGTGCATGAATACGCCGAACTGCTTTGCCGGCAGCGGATATTTCGGTATGCCGTAGTAATAGTACAGTCCCGCCTGCGCAGCCCAGCAGATATGCATTGTGGAAAACACGTGCGTGCGTGCCCATTCCATAACCCTGCACAGCTCGTCCCAGTAATCGACTTCCTCAAACCGCAGGTTCTCGACAGGCGCGCCTGTGATGATAAGCCCGTCAAACTTCTCGTTTTTCACGTCGTCGAACTTTTTATAAAAGGTGCTCATATGCTCAGCGGGCGTATGCTTCGGCGTGTGCGAGGCGGTATAAAGCAGCGTCAGCTCGATCTGCAGCATCGTATTGGAAAGCAGGCGTATAAGCTGTGTTTCGGTCGTTATCTTGGTAGGCATGAGGTTGAGGATCGCAATACGCAGCGGTCGGATGTCCTGATGTATCGCCCTGTATTCGTCCATGACGAATATATTTTCATTTTCAAGAATCTCACGGGCAGGCAGGGCAGAAGGTATTTTAATAGGCATATGCGTCTTCACCTCAGGATAAATAACTTATCAAAATAATAATACAGCATATTATTATAACATATATTTATAAAAATCGCAAGTAAAAATTCGCATCCGGAGGTGTGCCCGTGACGGCTACCATAAAGAAAATAAGACGCAGACCCGGCGAGGGCTGCGACATTTCTTTTTATGCGGAATACCCGGTTTTCTCCCCTAATGAAGATTTGTACCAACCCGACTCGACTGATACCGGTGCCAAAAAACCAAAGAAACGCCGTGTTCGCGTCCCGTCACACGAGAAGCTGAACCAGTCAGTCGAGCGCTTTATCGCCGCAGCCCAGGAACCGGGCCACGGCGCCGACTCCGTGAAAATCACACACCATATCTACCTCTGCAGCGACAGTTTCATAAGCTTTTCTCTCGATGTGCATAGGATAAAAGAAAATTCTCTTGTATATATACGCAGATTCTGCTTTAACTGGGACTGCAAATCCGCCGTGCTGCTGCCGCTCTCTGCGATAACGCGCTCGCACCGAAAGCTCAAGGCGAAAAACGGCGGCTCGGGGGATTACACGATCTCACCCGGTACGCTTTATATGCACCGGAATACCTTCACTCCCGAGGCGGGACGCAATTGCCGCCGGTCGCAGTATAAAAAGTTTTTGTCAGCGGAACCATACGAACTGGACACACTTCAAAGCAGTAAAAAACTAAGGCGCGGCGTGCCGGCGGTTTTTCCTGAAGTTGCAACAGGGGTAAGTCAATAAAATTTATTAAAATTATTAATTTTTTTGAATTTTTTTACGATATACAATAATATACAGAATGTTTTAATATATTAACTTAATATATTGCTTGAAATACATGGCTATTTATGATATAATTGTGGGAAACTTATTACAGTCGGGAGTTTTGGTCAATGGCAAAGGAAGCGTTTGAAAAAATAAAGGCAGCGGAGGACGAAGCCGCACGCATTAAAGCGGACGCAGCTGCAAAGGCGCGCGAGCTTACTGCCCGTGCCACAGCTGACGGCGAAAAAGCAATTGAGGAAGCCCGGCAAAATGCTGCAAAGCAATATAAGATGCGCATCGAAGCAGCCAAAGCGCGGGCAGCCGAAATCACGGCGCAAGCCGAAAAATCCGCCGCTGAGCTTGCTGATAAAATTATAGCCGACGCAAAGAAAAGACTGCCCGTCTGTGTTGATAAAATTCTTGCGGACATAATCGGCTGATGCGGAATATGATATATATTTATTCTTTTTATTCGGGGGGGCGGTGACGGTTGTCTGTCTGTAAAATGAAAAAGCTCACCGCCGCGGTGACACAAGGCGACAGCGAACATCTCACACAGGTTCTGGAAAAGCTCTCGTGCGTGGAGCTGTGCGCCACGCCCTTGGCTGACGGCGGCACGGCGGCTCCTGACGATACGAGCGCGGAAGAAGCAAGACTCGGCGTTTTCAGGCTCGAGAACACAATTAAAAAGCTGACTGCATACCGTACGGACAAGCCGGGATTGTTCCCGTTGCCGGAGCGGCTGTCGTATTCGGAGCTGTTTGAGCCGGACGAGTGGTTCAACCGCGCCGTTGAGTCCGCAGAAGAGGCCGACAGGCTGCTGTACAGGCTGGCTGAACTGAAAGCCGAAGCCGCCCGGATTGAGTCGGAAATCTCGTCGCTTGAGCCGTGGCACGCATACGACCTGCCGCTGCAACTTGACTCGACGCGGCAGACATATGTTTTCTTTGGCACTTTTCCCGCCACTTCCGACCTCGACGACATTGAGGCGAGATTAGCGCAGCATATAGAGGGATTTCATATAGAGCGCGTCGCCGCAGACACTAACGCGCACTACACCGTGGTGTTTTTCCACATCGACGACGACGCGGACATACTCGCGCTGCTGTCGCAAAACGGTTTTGTGAAACTGGAGCTATCCGTTTACACCGGCACCGCGCGGGAAGCAAGCGCAAAGCTGGAGCGCGAGCTGGAAAACGTGAGAGCCGAAGCTGAGTCTGTAAAAGCCAGGCTCTCGGAGCTTGCCGCCGGACTTTCCGATATGAAGCGCGCATGCGACATTATGCGCTCGAAAGCGGCGCGCGCGGAGGCAAAGCAGAGGTATGCGCACACCCACGAAACCGTGATACTCATCGGCTGGGTGCCCGAGCGCGCGGCTGAAAAGGTAAGGTCGGAACTGGACAAGCTCGTATGCGCATACTCGCTTGACGAACCCGGACCCGATGACGACCCGCCGACACTGCTGCAAAACAGCAAGCTTTTTTCTCCGTTCGAGACGGTCATCGGCATGTACTCGCTGCCTGCATACGGCACGTTTGATCCGACGCTTATCATGAGCGTGTTCTACTTTGTGATCTTCGGATTGATGCTCGGCGACTTCGTATACGGGTTGATTTTATCCGCCGGCGGATTTCTCGCGCTGCGCTTTCTGCATCTTGGCCGCGGGATAAAACGGCTTGTGGCGCTGTTTGCGATCTGCGGGCTGTCGTGCATGTTATCCGGCGTGCTGTTCGGAGGGTACCTTGGCGACTTTCCTGTCGTATTTGCGCAAAATATGCTGGGAATTAAAATCGGGTCGCCTGCGCTTTGGTTTGACCCCATGGGCGATCCGGTAAAATTCCTCATCGTTTCGCTTGTTGTCGGGTTCATCCACCTTATTGCCGGCATGTGCATAAAGTTTTACGTGCTGTGCGTGACCGGCCACCCGATTGCAGCGATATTCGACGTCGGAAGCTGGTTTATAATTTACGCCGGCATCGGGCTGTACTTTGTAAATTCGACCGTGGGACTTATCACAGCAGGTACTGGTGCCCTGATGCTGATAGTTTCGCAGGGCCGCGATGACAAAAACCCCGTCATGAAGCTGCTGAAAGGCATATTAAGCCTGTACGGATTCGTAAACTTCGTGGCCGACCTGCTGTCATACTCGCGCATCATGGCGCTGGGCATGGCGTCGGCGGTTATAGCAAGCGTTTTCAACATCCTCTCCACGCTGGCCGGACCTTCCATAATCGGATATATAATAATGGTCGTCATTTTAGTGGTAAGCAACGTTATAAACCTTGCTATAAACCTGCTCGGCTCGTTCGTTCACACAAGCCGCCTTCAGTATATAGAGTTTTTCGGCAAGTTCTTTGAAGACGGCGGCAGACCATTTGCGCCGCTTGCGCCCGAGCTTGAATATTCGGAAATCACGGACTGATAAAAATAAAAACAAAAGATATATTTCTCCCTCTGAAAGGAAATGTTTGATATGGACAACTCCGCATACTCCATGACATTCAGCTATTTGCTCAGCACGCTGCTGACAGGCCAGAACCTCGCGGTCCTCGGCGCGTTTTTAGCCGCCGCGCTTGCCGGCTGGGGATCCGCAAAGGGCGTCGGCATGGTCGCGCAGGCAGCCGACGGGCTACTCTCCGAGGAGCCGGGCTTATTCGGCAAGGTGCTATTACTCGTGGCGCTGCCCGGCACGCAGGGTATCTACGGCCTTATCACAGCCTTCCTTATAATGGTCAAAATCGGACTTATCGGAACGCCTGTCGATCTGACCGTCGCCCAGGGCATGTATCTGTTTTTGGCCGCGATGCCGATTGCAATCGTGGGACTTGTTTCTGCCATTCACCAGGCAAAAGCCGGCGTTGCGGGCGTGCAGCTGCTCTCCAAGCAGAGAACCGAAGTCGGCAAGGCTATCACAAACGCCGCGCTTGTGGAAACATACGCCATTTTAGCGCTGCTCGTATCGCTGCTGCTTATCATATTCTTTAAAGTATAAGCTGATGGTCAATCTTGAGAAACTTACCGGACGCATAATCTCCGATGCCGAAGAGTTCGCGCGCGGACTGCTCGAATCGGCGCAAAGCAATATCTCCGAGATAAACGACGCGACGCAAAGCAATATCGAATATATAAACCGCGACTTTGCCTCCCGCGCGGCAAAGGAGGAAAAGGCGATACTCGATCGCGCCGAAGCGGCGGCAGAGTCGATTTCGCGTGATTTTGTGCTGTCCGCAAAGGCAGAGCTTCTTGACAGCGTATTTCACGCTGTCAGTGAACGCCTGCAGGATATGGCGCATTCGGGTTCTGAGGAATACATCGGGCTGCTCGCGCGTCTTTTGTGCAAAGTTATATTGGCCGATGCGGCATCGGAGGCGGTAAGCGCCGAATATTACCGGTCCGGCGTGAATACTGCAAGTGCCGGATACATCGTGTCGTTTTGCGCCCGCGATCTTGCCGGCGGCGAGAACTCCGTCGCGGCCAAAGCTGTTAGTCATGCTTTGTCAACTCCGGCAGTAGCCGTGAAAACACTGACGTTATCGGATGCTCCGGCTGATATGGACGGCGGATTTATACTGCGTTACGGAAATATCGAGTACAACTGCTCGCTTTCCGCTCTTGTCGCAGGCTACCGCGCCGCACACGAGGGCGAGATATACCGTATGCTTTTTGAGCAGCCGGAATAAAGACATGAAAAAGAAATATAAACCTGACGATTATATTTACGCCTGCGCACGCATCAGCGCGCTGGAAGGTGGGATAATCGGCAGCGAACGCTGCGCAAGGCTTTCAGACGTTAAAACCGCTGCCGAGTTCTTTCGCGCGCTTGAGGAATACGGAATTCATACGCAGGTAAAAGAAACCGCCTCCGAATCCGCCGTGCTGGCGGCGCTTGAGGAAGCGCTGACAGGCATTCTGTCGGATGCATTTTCGCTTGTATCGCGGATTGCGCCGCAGCCCTGTCTGTTTGATTTCTTCCGCTACCCGTACGACTGCCATAATATTAAATCCGCGCTCAAATCCTCGCTGCGAGGCACGGAGCCTGACACGCTGCTTTTGCCATTCGGCTCCGTGGAACCGTCTGCCGCCGTGACACTCGCTGCGCAGCGTGAAGAAAAAGGCGCAACTGAGCTGCTTCCGCCTCATATGGCAAAGGCGCTGAATGAGGCTGCAGAGCTTTATTCCAAAACCGGCGACCCGCAGCTGATAGACGTCACGCTCGACGCTGCATGCTACAAAGACATGACGGAGCTGGCGAAATCGTACGGCTGCGAAAATTTCGTGCAGCTTGTGCAGACGAAAACAGACGTTACCAATTTTCTCACCGCCGTCAGACTTTTGCGCATGAGCGGGGCGCATATAAATCTCGGCTACTTTGAGCGCATGTCGTTGCCGTATGCAAAGCTGGGCCTTGACTTTTTCGCGCCGGCATTTGACTTTGAATCCGGGTCTGCAGCGGAGCGCGAGGAGGCTTTACTCGCCCGGCTGCGGCAAACAATGTATTCCGCGCTTGCAGATAAGATATCAGCAGCGCAGGGCAGACCGTCGCTGACATTTGTGGAAAAACAGTGCGACGACTTTTATCTTGACACGGCAAAAGCGGCAAAGGGCGTGCTCTACGGTCCGGAACCGCTGGGCGCATATATTATAGCGCGCGAGTATGAGGTTCGGAACCTGCGCATTATAGCAGCCGGCAAACTTGCAGGTCTTAAAGCCGAAACCATAAGAGAAAGGCTGCGGTCAAGCTATGTATAAAATCGGTGTGATAGGCGATAAGGACAGCGTGCTCGGCTTTATGGCGGTCGGGTTCACGGTTTTTATTGCCGACGACATGATCACAGCCGGCACGGCGCTTCGCCAGGCTGCGCGTGAGGGATACGCAGTAATATTTGTCGTCGAGTTGACTGCGCTTTTGATCGGCGATATAATAGCCGAATACCGCACTTCGCCGCTCCCGGCGATAATAGTTATACCGGGCAAGTCAGGCAGCAGGGGTATGGGCATGGCGGAAATCAGGAAATCCGTCGAGCGCGCGGTCGGCGCGGACATTCTGTTCAGGGAGAGTAACTAACACATGGTTGAAGGCAGGATTATAAAGGTGTCCGGACCGCTCGTCATCGCGGAAGGCATGCGCGAGGCGAGCATGTTCGACGTTGTGCGTGTCGGCGATAAAAAGCTGATAGGCGAAATAATCGAAATCCACGGCGACAGAGCGTCGATACAGGTCTACGAGGAAACCGCCGGGCTGGGACGCGGCGATATAGTCGTGTCCACAGGCGCGCCGCTATCCGTTGAGCTTGGCCCGGGGCTTATAACAAACATATACGACGGCATCCAGCGGCCGCTTGTCAAGCTGCGCGAAAAAGCCGGGCCAAATATAGTGCGCGGCCTCGACGAGCCGGCGCTTGACAGAGATACGCTGTGGCACTTTGAAGCAGTTGTGTCGGCGGGCGATATTGTCGTTCCCGGCGATATAATCGGCCTGGTGCACGAGAGCGAGATTGTGTTGCACAAGATAATGGTTCCGCCTGGAGAGGGCGGTACGGTCAAACATATCGAAAGCGGCGACTTCAGGGTAACCGACACGGTCTGCACGCTCGATACCAAAAGCGGTGAGCGCGCGCTGACGCTTATGCAGAAGTGGCCCGTTCGCCGCGCGCGCCCGTATGTGAAGAAAATTCCGCCGCTTGAACCGATGGTAACGGGACAGCGCACGATTGACGCGCTGTTCCCCATCGCAAAGGGCGGCACGGCATGCATTCCCGGCCCGTTCGGCAGCGGAAAAACAGTTGTCCAGCATCAGCTTGCAAAATGGTCAGACGTTGACATTGTTATCTATATCGGCTGCGGCGAGCGCGGCAACGAGATGACAGACGTGCTGTTGGAATTCCCCGAGCTGCAGGACCCCAAAACCGGATATTCGCTTATGAAGCGCACTGTGCTGATTGCAAATACCTCCGACATGCCCGTTGCGGCGCGCGAGGCGTCGATATACACCGGCATCACAATCGCGGAATATTTCCGCGACATGGGCTATTCGGTCGCGATTATAGCCGACTCCACCTCGCGCTGGGCAGAGGCGCTGCGCGAGATGTCAGGCCGGCTTGAGGAAATGCCCGGCGAGGAGGGCTACCCGGCATATCTGACCTCTCGTCTGGCGCAGTTCTACGAGCGCGCAGGCATTGTGACGTGTCTCGGCTCGGATGAGCGCACCGGCACACTCTCGGCTATCGGCGCGGTCTCCCCGCAGGGCGGCGACCTGTCGGAGCCGGTCACTCAGGCGACACTGCGCATCGTCAAGGTGTTCTGGGGGCTTGACTCGTCGCTTGCCTATCGCCGTCACTTCCCCGCGATAAACTGGCTTAACTCGTACTCGCTTTACAGCGACAAGCTGGCGCCCTGGTATTCGGAGCATGTTGCAGCCGACTGGCCTTCTTTGATCGGCGAGCTTATGAAGCTATTATCGCTTGAGGCCGAGCTTCAGGAGATCGTCAGGCTGGTCGGCGTGGACGCGCTGTCGGCTGACGACAGACTGATTCTTGAATGTGCGCAGTCGGTGCGCGAGGACTTTTTGCAGCAGGACGCATTTGACCCGGCCGACGCATACGCATCGCCGGAAAAGCAGTATGCGCTCATGAAGCTGATTTTATCCTATTACCATAAATGCAAAAAAGCGATATCGGCCGGCGTGTCAATCGACAAGCTGGCGGATCTGCCGGTTCGCGAACGAATCGGACGCGCGAAAACGGTGCCTGAGGACAGCTTCAGGCAGGTTTACGCCGAGATCGATGCCGAGCTTGACAGCCAGATCGACGCGATTTTAACCGAATATAAGGAGGGTCCGGCAATATAATGGAGATAATTAAGGAATACCGCACCATAGAAGAAGTCGCCGGGCCTCTTATGCTCGTGCGAAATGTAGAGGGCGTCAAATACGACGAACTTGGCGAAATAGAGCTGCCAACCGGCGAGATACGCCGCTGCCGAGTGCTTGAGGTAAACGGCAGCTCGGTGCTTGTGCAGCTTTTTGAAAGCAGCGCAGGGCTTAACCTTTCCCAGTCGAAAGTCCGTTTTGCCGGTCACGGCGTCAGACTCGGCGTCAGCCCACATATGCTGGGCCGCGTTTTCAACGGTATGGGCGAGCCAATCGACAACGGCCCGCGCATTATACCCGAATCGACGCCCGATATAAACGGTACGCCCATCAACCCTGCAGCGCGCGATTACCCATCGGAGTTTATCCAGACCGGCATATCCTCTATCGACGGGCTTAACACATTGGTGCGCGGCCAGAAGCTGCCGATATTCTCCGGCTCGGGTCTGCCGCACGCCCAGCTTGCCGCTCAGATCGCGCGCCAGGCAAAGGTGCTTTCCTCGAATTCGCGTTTTGCCGTGGTTTTCGCCGCGGTGGGCATCACATTTGAGGAAGCGGACTACTTTATCAGTGACTTTAGGCGTACCGGCGCAATCGAGCGCACCGTACTGTTTATAAACCTTGCCTCCGACCCCGCTATCGAGCGCATTACAACACCGCGCATGGCGCTGACCGCCGCCGAATATCTGGCGTTCGAGCAGAACATGCACGTGCTTGTCATCATAACCGATATAACCAACTACGCCGAGGCGCTCCGCGAAGTTTCCGCCGCGCGCAAGGAGGTTCCCGGCCGCCGCGGCTATCCGGGATACCTTTACACGGACCTGGCTACCATGTACGAGCGCGCCGGACGCAAGGTCACAAGCACAGGCAGCATTACAATGATTCCGATACTGACAATGCCGGAGGACGACAAGACCCACCCGATCCCCGACCTGACGGGGTATATAACCGAGGGGCAGATAATACTCTCGCGCGAGCTTTACCGCAAGGGCATAAATCCGCCCATCGACGTGCTTCCCTCGCTGTCAAGACTTAAGGACAAGGGCATAGGCGTGGGCAAAACGCGCGAAGACCATGCAAACACCATGAACCAGCTTTTCTCAAACTACGCGCGCGGCCGCGAGGCAAAGGAACTGATGGTCGTGCTTGGCGAGGCGGCGCTCACCCCTATGGACAGGCTTTATGCCAGGTTTGCAGACGAGTTTGAATTGCAGTATATAAATCAGGGCTACAACGAGAACAGGTCGATAGAGGAAACGCTTGATCTCGGCTGGCGGCTGCTTTCGATGTTCCCGCGCTCTGAGCTGAAGCGCATCAAACCTGCGCTGCTTGATAAATATTACAAAGAGAATAAGTAACCTATATGGAAATCAGAGTAAACCCGACCCGCATGGAGCTGAAAAAGCTCAAACAGCGGCTGATAACCGCGCGGCGCGGGCATAAACTGCTCAAAGACAAGCGCGACGAGCTGATGCGCCAATTCCTCGACATCGTGCGCGCAAACAAAGCGCTCCGCGAAACCGTCGAGGAGCGTCTTTCGGGCGTGCACCGCAGCTTTACGGTGGCGTCAGCCGTATCGTCGCCGCGTCTGCTCGAGGAGGCGCTGATGCTTCCGAAAAAAGAAGTCGCGCTTAATGTGGAAAACCGCAATATTATGAGCGTAATCGTGCCCGTGTTCAGGTACGATATCGTGGGCGGCGACTCAAGCGACGGCTACAACTACGGCTTTGCGTTCACCTCAGGCGAACTTGACTCGACGCTGGCAAACCTGTCGGAGCTTATGCCCGATATGATAAAACTTGCCGAAACCGAAAAGACAGCCCAGCTTCTGGCGGACGAAATCGAAAAAACGCGCCGCCGGGTAAACGCGCTTGAATATACGATGATACCCTCGCTTGAAAGTGCCATAAAACGCATATCCATGAAGCTGGGCGAAAACGAGCGGGGCAATACCACTCGCCTTATGAAGGTCAAGGACATGATGCTGGAGCGCGCGATAAGCGAGCGCCGCGGCTCGGAAAGAGAGTTTTAATGCTCGGTACTGTAGTAAACGCTGTCGGAGTAATTGTCGGATCTGTCATAGGTCTGCTGCTCGGACGCGCGCTGCCTGTACGGCTTGGCGAGAGCATTATGAAAGCGCTCGGCCTGTGCGTGCTTTATATAGGCATATCGGGCGCGCTGAAAGGCTCGAACACGCTTGTGCTTATCATTTCCGTGGTTTTAGGCACGCTGATAGGCGAAGCGGTGGATCTCGACGGTCTGCTGCACCGGCTGGGCAAGCGCATAGAATCGCATTTCGGCGCGAAGCTTACAGCGCCCGACGGAGGTGTGGCTTCCGGCTCGATAGCGCAGGGCTTTGTAACCGCAAGCCTGGTGTTCTGCGTGGGGGCAATGTCAATCGTTGGCTCGCTGCAAAGCGGGCTGACCGGCGAACATACGACAATTTTTCTGAAATCCGCGCTTGACTTCACTGCGTCAATAATCTTCGCTTCGCAGCTTGGTGCCGGCGTTGCATTGTCAGCAGTTATTATTCTGGCTTATCAGGGTTCGATTGTACTGCTCTCGCGCTGGATTGCTCCGTTTCTGTCGGATGCTGTTATAGCTGAGATGACATGCGCCGGCTCGGTGCTGATAATAGGCATAGCACTCAATATGCTTGGCATAACAAAGCTGAAGGTTATGAACTACGTACCGGCGATCTTTGTCGCCGCGGTAATACAGGCAGCAATAACGTTGTTTTAAAAGTAAAAAAGCGGCTTAGCCGCTTTTTTTATGTCAGTTTTATTCTTCTTTAGCCGTTTCGCCTTCGGTGGACTCGCCTTCATCGCCTTCATCGGTTCCGGTATCCGTCTGTACTTCATGTGTCCTGATCGGCGAGACAGTGACGACTACGCTGTCGGCAGGTGTCAGCAGTTCAATTTCAGGATTGTTCGCAATCTCAAGGTCCGATACCTTTATGTTTTCGTTGACTTCGAGATTTTCAACATTCACCGTTATAACATCCACAAGCTGTGAGGGAAGCGCGCGGTAATTTATCTCTGAAAGGGTTTGCAGCACGACGCCTTTGCGCTGCAATGCTTCGCGCCCTGTAATAACAATGTGCGCTACACCCTTGACTTTCTCGCCGACCCGGAGCGCCACGAAGCTGAGGTGCTCGAGCTTGCCGGTTGAGGGTTCGCGTGCCAGCTCTTTCAGCATTGCGGTGTGCGATTCTCCCTCACACATAAGCTGCAGCCTGGATCCGACTGTGTTGGATCTCAAAAACTGCTCTGTTTCCTTCAACGGCAGCTTTAACGGTATCGACTGGGAAAGATGCTTGCCGTACAGGATCGCAGGAACATAGTTCTCACGACGGAGGCGATTGCTTTTTTCTCCTGTCTTTCGATGTTCAGCGTTTAGTGTTACCATAAATATCTCCTTTCATTTGCCCGGAAATCCGGGCTGACCACAGGGTAAAATCGCAAAAAAATATCAGCGCAAAAAACTGAGCCATTATTTATGGTAACACGCGTGCTCCCGCTTGTCAACCAAATGAGGAATTATTTAATATATTACACCAAACATTGTTAATATTTTGACAAACTTTATTCAAACCATTCCACGTCGTTTTTTTCTCTTATCACCGGGAAAACAAGAAGGTGCTTGTTTTCATCCACGCAGGCAAGCGCAATATCTTCAGGCTTAATACCGCCCTGTGCCTTAAGCTCTCCGGCGAGCCAGCGCTTGTCGACTCCGGCAAGACGCAGTTTATCTGGCATTATTTTGCCGTCCATAATGACGTTTATTTTCGGGCGCTCCGGTTGCGGAGAAATCCCGGCGTCCTCGGGAGTGTACGGGCGGTATTTGGATTTCGGCAGTATGCTGAGCGAACCGGTGTGCTCGAGGATCGCGGTTTCAATCTGCGATATATCGAAATATCCCTGCTCGCGGCACATGGCGATGAACTCAGAGAGCTCCAGATGTGAAGATGCAAGATTGGCACGGTACAGTTTTCCCCCATCCATCAGCACTACGGAGCGTCCGTTTATAATCTTGCGCAGCTTGACGGACTTCATCGTCATATAACTGACGAGCAACGCGGCAAGTCCGTAGACAAGCATTGCGGTGAGAGGCTGAACGGGATTTTCTAGGTCCGTCGCCAGCTCCGCCGCAATCGACCCGATGGTGATGCCGGTCATATAGTCAAACATGTTGAGATGGTGTATCTGCTTTTCACCCATCAGCTTTGTAAGCAGATACATTACAACTATCGATACCACCGAGGTTATTAAAACCCGTAAAACCTCGGAGCTATCAAAACTGAATAAATTGATAAACGCCACCCCCCGATATGTATTATCAGCGAGTGGCGTTTTGATTATTCTTTCAGTTTTTTCGGTATTTAACAGTAATGGGAAAGGCGTTTGCTGCTTTAATCCCAGTTTGCCGTCGTCACCTCTGTGCCGGCAAAAATGCAGTTTGCGTTAATGTAAACAGTATGCACTGCGGCAGGGTCGGGAGTTGTGTGGTCGATGATCCTGCCAAGCAAGCCGCTTGCCGACGGCGCCATCTTCACATAAGGCGGAAGAATGATTTTCGCGCCGACAAACACGTTTGTCACGTCGATGACGACATCTTTTGTAATTATGGCGTCGGAGAGGTCGAGCACAAGATTGCCAAGCAGCGTGGTTACTTCCGCGCCGTGCAGTTCAAAGCGGCCGAACTTTATTTCCCGCCCGTTGAAATAGCAGTTGTAGATGGGGATGTAAAATGCGCCGCCGTCCTCCGCCTTCACGACGCGGCGGTATTTGAACAGCTTGCTTTTAAAAATGATGTACAGACCGATTACTATCAGCGTAACCGGTGTAACAAGCGACCACAGATGTTTCAGTTGCTGCTGCTGTGTGATAAGCAGGAACACGCCAATCACTAAGCCTATGAGACTGGGCAGGTTGAATCCGGAATTTACGATGGAGATAAGGCACGGAACGATGATAAACAATGTCCACCAGCCCGGGAAAAAGATATCAAAGCCGCTCCACCAGCCAATGTAATTGCCTATATATCCGATTCCGACCCCGATGAAAACAAGACCTATGATAAACGGACCATAATTGCGCTTCATTGTCTTTCCTCCCGGTATAAAATTTAAACGCTCCAAAGACCGAGCGCAGGGTTGTCAATGTAGTATATATCCTCCCCGTCAACATTGTTCCAGCCTTCGCACAGCGACGCGGGGTTATATTTTTTTATCGTTTCATCATAATCAAGCCAGCGGTAGCCTACGCCTTCAACCTCGGCGGGTGAAAGTAGCGGCGCCGCATAAAAAACCTCGAAACGGCCGTCGGTCGAGCCGTGGATAAGGTGAGCCGCGGCTGAAAGGTTTTTCCGCAAATCCGGCTCGGTTTTTGCCAGCTTCATGATATGCTCGCGTCCCTTATAACCGTATTTGCGTATCAGCCTGTCACATTCGGGGTCCTCGCCGAACCGCTTCACTCCCGGGGCAAGCACAATAAGCCTGCCGCCGTCGGCGATGGCAAGCCGGGTGCGGTACACTGCTTTGTTGCCAAGCCAGGTGCTGTGGAATTCGTCGGGGTCAAGCCTGCACACCATAGTTTTGGGCGGGCGTCCTGTGCGTATGAAGTTGAGCTGGCGCGAAAGATCCGCCGCACGGTCAAAAAGCTCACGCCCGCGCCCGATGAAAAGGCCTTCAAGCGAAACGCCGTCAAAATCGCCTTCATCAGAGCGCGTGGTTACCGTCAGTGCGTACAGGATCGGAAAGTCACAGAGAAAATGCTCCTCAGCATAATCGAAAACAGCGCGTACAGGCGTATCCGCGCGGCCCATTATGCGCTCCATGCCGTAGGCGGCGCCCAGAATGTGGGATGCGGAGATCATCGCGCTGCCGCCGCAGCCGACAAATATGTTTTTTGAGTAGTTAGCCATGCCCGCCACTTCGTGCGGCACGACCTGACCGATTGAAACAATCAGGTCGTAGTCGCCGGACACAATGCGGCGGTTGACTTCAACGGGTATGGGCTCGCTCATAATCCCGTCCGAGACAGCGGCAACATAGTCGCCGGGCACCTCGCCCAGTTTTGTAACGCCGCCGCGCCAGTCGTGGACCAAAAGCTTTTCAAACGGTATCACACCGCCAAAAAAGTGCTCCGCCTGCAATCGTGTCATCGGCTCGTGGCTGCCAAGCGCCGGCATGACATCGACATTTGCTCCGCGCTCCGAGAGCAGCTTATAATACATGGCGCAAATCGCGCCGCCGCACGAATGCAGCCGCGTATAATCCGGCGGCAAAAGCAGCGCCCGCGTTACATTGCGTCCTTCCAGAGACTTTTCCACAAGTCTGTGGGCTTCACTGTGAGAAATTCCATGTCCCATAATTATGAAAGTGAAACAGTCACGATAAATCCCTGTGAATTGTCGCCCGAAATGCTGTAAGGCAGATTTTCGGGCACAGGCACATCGGTTTTATCGGTGCCGGAAGCGTACTGATAGTAAATCTCGAATTTTTTGCCGGACGAGGTTGTGACAAGCAGATGATCGCTGTTATAAGTATATTTTCTCAGCTCGTCGATATACTCCTCAAGGCACAGCCCTAACGCGTTCATCGTTTCGGCGTGTACCTGTCCTACATATCTGAAGTGCCACTTGTCGCTCGTCACGCCCGTAATTGAAGCTTTGTTGTCAGGGAATCGTATGACAAATCCGAATTTTGCGCAGTTGGCTGTAAACCACTCTGCATACCCGGATATCCCGTCGAGTTCGTATGCCTTCCCTTCTTCGGTGTAGATGCCAAGATCGAAACACGTTCCTGTATGATGCTCCGAATAACCGGGCTGCGCAAGGTATTTTTTCGCGTTTTCCTCGCCGTATGCCGCGACGCGCGCGTCGTAAAGCGACTTTTGCTCCTCAAGGCTGCGGTATGCGTTCCTGACAAACACATCGTATTTGCCAGTTTCGTCGGCGAAAGCCTGCATCATGGCGTTGAGCGCGTCAAGAGTCTGTGGACTGACTTCAAGCTTCGAGGTGCTCAGCTTATACGAGGCGTTTTTGTTGCCGTATATGGTAATCGTGTTCTTCTTTTCGGGGAATGCGTATGCGTACATGTAGTTGACGAGTATCAAGTCACCCTTATGCACATCCGCATTGTCGAGGGTTATAGTCTTATAGCCTGTCGCAACTCCGGCCGGCGCTTCGGTTTCGGGTTCGGTTGCAGGTTCAGTCACGGGTTCGGTCGCAGCACCCGTGTCAGGCGCCACTTCATCTGTTTCATTTAAGTTAGAAGTTTCCTCTGTTCCGGAGGTGATATCCGGGTCGGAACCAATATTGCCGGGCAGCTCAAGTTTGCCGGAAAGCAGCATAAAAAGCGCGATAATCGCCAGTATGACGATCAGTGTCAGGACAATCGCCGCGATTATAGGGCCGGCAAAACTCCTGCGCCTGACACGGCGTATAGCCGGACGTATATCCGGCAGCCTATCCGGACCGCCGGGCGGAATTTTACGAGGCATGTTTCCGCCGCCTGGACGCCTGTTTCGGTTATCGTTCATTTACGGATATCCCTCCCTCCGTCAAAATAGCCACTTTAACTTACGGTTGTACTTGTTTCGGCTGTCAGTCAATATTCCTGTAATTTGAAATATTCTCCGACAGCTCGAGCATGGTGTCGATTTCGGCTATACGCTCTTCAACAAGGCTTTCCATCTCTGCACGGACCTCCGGGCTGAATTTGTCGCCCTCGGACGGGTCAAATGACTGTGCGATCTTCGGGTCAAACGTAGCCTTGTATTTGCGGTCGGCATAGATTGCCTGCATAATGTCGGTGCCCAAAATCATGCCGTAGCGCTCGCACATGAACATGTTAGTTTTGCCCTCGAGCAGCAGGTCGACGGCTCCGACGCCCATTTTGGCGGCGATGACACGGTCGCGCATGGAAGGCGCGCCGCCTCTGACCACATGCGCAAAGCGCGCAAATTTGGTTTCGATCTCCTTGTTTTCGCTGCCGGTTACAGTCTGAATCTTTTTGGCAAACTGTTCGGCGTTTATGTTTGCGCCTTCGCTTATCACAACGATAAAGTTGCGCTTGCCTGCCTCGCGGCACTGGATAATCTTTTTGATTGCGGCGTCTTCGTCAAACGGGCGCTCTTTGACCGCAACGGCGGTTGCGCCTACCGCAACGGCGGAATAAAGCGCTATATAGCCGGCGTTGTTGCCCATAACCTCGACGACGTTGCAGCGCGCGTGCGATTCGCAGGTGTCGCGCAGGCGGTCGATCATCTGCATTGTGGTGTTGAGCGCAGTATCGTAGCCGATCGAATAGTCGGTAGCGGTTATGTCGTTGTCGATCGTGCCGGGGATGCCGATACAGGGTATGCCGAACATGGTCGAAAGGTCATATGCGCCGCGGAAGGTTCCGTCGCCGCCGATTGTGACAAGGCCTTCAATGCCGAGTTCACGGCAGTTCTGCGCAGCCATTTCAATACCCTTTTTTTCCTTGAATTCAGGGCAACGGGCGGAATATATAATCGTGCCGCCCTCGTCGATTATATTTGAAACGTCTCGGGCGTCGAATTTCTTTATATAATTTTTTCCGTTAATAAGGCCTTTGTAGCCTTCATAGATACCCATTACCTCTATGCCGCGCCTGAGCGCATAGCGCGTCACGGCGCGCACAGCGGCGTTCATGCCGGGAGCATCTCCGCCGGAGGTCAGAATACCGATTTTTTTGATTTTTGCCGCAGTTTCAGTCATTGTTTTTCATCCTTTTCATTTCGTTCCCGCTATAGCGGAAAATTGCGTTTATTTGAAGATATTCGGATATATGATAATACTTTCTTGCCCGAAAATCAATATTGCACTGTCATGTTAATAAATATTTTACCGAATTAAAACTGAAAACATACTCAAAGATTTGATGTATCCTGCGCCGCAAAATAACTGAAGTCGGGCTCGGTCCAGCCTTCGCACCAGATCAGGGCGATGAGCCCGCGCTCCGGATCGCTGCCGTATATGCTCTTTCCGTCGACAGAGGCGGCAATCAAAAACCCCTCAAGCCCAGCTTCCGTAAAGCTCTTGAAGATATAGCATTCGTCGCCGCCGTATTCGCCGCGCTCATCAGGGTCGAAAGTTATGGAATAATTTGCTCCGGCATAATAAATGTCGAAATAACCCTTTACCCGGCTGTACAGTACCTCCTCCGCGGCCGAAAGATCAGAGATACTCTCGTCGCCTGTGTAAAACTCTATTTTCTCCGTCGTAACCCCGTCCACGGTATCTCCGGCTTCACATGAAGACAGGACGGCAATACATAATAAAAAAGCAACGCCGGCGACGCGCCTGAGACAGATTTTCACGCCAATTCCACCTCAAATTAAATTGCTTTTTATATATAAAAAAACTTGTTTTTTATTATATCACAGTCTTACAGATTTTACAAGCAGGACACACCATACTTTGTGTTTATTATCAATTTATTACTTGAAATGGCAGTTCCGTTGTGTTATAATAAATTTGAATGTTTATAATAAATCATTGGAAGGAAACACCGGGACGGATGAAATACGACGATAATATCTGGCAGACTGCCAAGGGCTGCCTGAAAGAAATGCTCGGGCTTTCTGACATGGTTTTTAACGTTTGGTTCGGCGAATCGTCGCTGGAGTTTACGGGCGAAAATGAAGCGTCCGTCTGCGTTCCGACCGAATTCAAGCGCGGTATCGTCGCGGACAGATACCTGCCGCAGCTCACCGGCATACTGCGCGAGCTGACCGGCTGCGATACCTTGAGCGTTACGGTGTCATCCCGCGAAAATCAGGCAAAACAGCGCGAAGTGTCCGATGTGCCCCCCTCGCCGGTAAAAGCGTCGTCTTTCACCGTGCCGAAGCAGTCGATGCGACGCGATTTTTCGGATCCGATCTCTCCCGGCTTTATGCAGACCCCCGACCGTATAGCGCGCAGCCGGCTAATCAAAAGCGAGCAGTTCAATACATTCGAAAACTTCATTGTCGGCAGCTCCAATAAATTCGCACACGCTGCCTGCATAGCGGTGACGAACAACCCCGCGCGCGATTATAACCCGCTTTTTATCTACGGGCCCAGCGGCATAGGCAAAACGCATCTTTTGTCCGCGATACTGTATGAAACCGGAATCAAACACCCCGACATGAGTGTGCTCTATGTGCGGGGAGAGGACTTTACAAACCAGATTATAGAGGCTATAAAGCGCGAAACAACCCAGAAATTCCGCGACCGCTACCGCACAGTCGATATGCTGCTGATCGACGACATACAGTTCATCGGCGGCAAAAACTCGACGCAGGAAGAGTTTTTCCACACCTTCAACGCGCTGTACGAGGAACGCAAGCAGATAGTGCTGACCTCCGACAAACCGCCCCGCGACATAAAGCAGCTTGAGGAGCGGCTGCGCACGCGGTTTGAGTGGGGGCTGATAGCGGACATACAGCCGCCTGACAGCGAGCTTCGCGCCGCGATACTTAAATACAAAGCCGAGTGCCTGGGCGTTGAGCTGCCGCCGGACGTGGTGCAGTATATAGCAGACAACCTGAAAAACAATGTCCGCCAGCTCGAAGGCGCAATAAAGCGCATTATAGCACAGAGCTTTCTGACCGGACGCGAAATCACAGTAGACCTCGCGATAACAAGCATTTCGGATATGATGAGCGGGTCGGAGCCGGTCTCTGTGACCGTCGACCGCATACTTGAGTGCGTCAGCAGGCACTATGGCGTAACAGTCGAGGATTTAAAGGGCCGCTCGCGCGCCCGCGACATTGCAAATACGCGGCATATAGCCATATACCTTGTCCGGAACCTAACCGGCATGTCACTTCCCGCAATAGGACAGATTTTCGGAAAACGCGACCACACTACGATTCTTTCTTCGCTCGATACGGTCGAAAAGCAGCTGAAACGCAACCCTTTGCTCGAAATAGAGCTTGATGACCTCTCAAAAGAGATAAAGGAATAGCTGCCGCGGTTTTCCACAATTACATGTTGGGTGTGGAGTTGACAATCTGTGCATAACCTTCTCATGCAGCAGACTGGCAGTTTGAAGCAGCGTCCAGATACACAGCGCGCCTACATGATTTCAACAGCCATCCGCGCCGAAAGGTACCCGAAAAAACGGCGTGTAAGGACGGAAAACCGCAATATCAACAGTTTCCACACCCCCTACTGCTGCTCCTGCTAATCCGTATATTATAATTATTTTATATTATATCAATGATATCGTTTAACGACATGCTGCGAAACGCAGAATAAAACATATCCAGGCAAGCCCCAATTACTTTAAAAACAACAGAAAGGTCTCCGCGACTGCAGCGTGATATAACTCGCGTGCCGGCGCGGATGCGTGGCAATTAACATGAAAGTAATTTTTGATCACGACGAACTTGATTCGGCCGTAACTCCGCTGACCGGAGTAACGCTTAAAAACAATACGATAGTGGCGCTCGAGGGCATACAGATCAAAGCGGAGGAAAACGGATTCTGCGTGCTTTCCGGCTTTGACATGGAAAAAGGCATGCGGGTCACCGTCTCCGCTGATGTTGAGGAGCCCGGCTGCTATATAATAAACGCCGTCAAGCTGAGCCAGATAATAAAAACCATGCCGGCGGGCAAAATTGCCATAGAGGTTGGCGCCCGCAACATAACGCGCATATACAGCGGCAAATCGGAGTTTCAGCTTCAGGCGCTCGACGGCGAGGATTTTCCAAACCTGCCCGAGCTCGACGGCGATCAGGGCTTTGGCATCAAGCGCGCGGATCTGACGCAGTTGATAAAAAAATCGGACTTCGCCGTGCCCGACAATGACCCGAGAGCAGAGCTCAACGGCCTATACGTCGAGATTGAAGGCAACCGCATCAGGATGGTATCAAGCGACCGCAACCGCATCGCGCTTGTTGAGCGCGTATGCGAGCTCGAAAATAGCGGAGAGGCAATAAACACTTCGTTTACAATCCCGGCAAAAACGCTTCCCGAGCTGACCCGCCTGCTAGGCAACTCAGAAGGAATCGTTTCAATCAAGCTTGGGCGCAAGCATATAATTTTCACCTGTGACAACACGGTGTTCTTCACGCGCGTCCTGGATAAGGAATTCATCGACTATACGCGCTTTATACCGACAAGCTTTGCAATTAACGTTAAACTCAACAGCGAAAGGCTGCTTCAGAGTCTTGAGCGCGCTCTGCTGATAACAGAGAACATTCAGAAGGGCGAGACCAAAACGCCGCTTCGCTGCAACTTCACTGAAGACAAGCTGATTTTAACTACATCTTCGTCGACCGGCAGATTTTACGACGAGATCGGGATCGAAAAAGACGGCGACGATATAGAGATCGGCTTCAACTGCCGTTATCTTATCGAGGTGATACGCGCCTGCGATCCGGGCGAGCTTTCGGTTTCACTCAACTCGCCGCTTATGAGCATGGTTATCGAGCCGCTTTTGGTTGATAGCGACAACAGATACCTTTATCTCATACTGCCGACCCGGATGAAATAACAATGCGCATCGACACCGTCGAGTACAGGGACTTTCGCAATATCGCTTCCGCAACTGTGACGCTCTCAGATGGCGCAAACATTTTCATCGGCGAAAACGGCGCAGGAAAAACCTCTGCGCTCGAGGGTATGCATTATTTCGCGCAGGGACGCTCGTTTCGCACTCGGCACGACTCGGAACTGGTCCGTTTCGGCTGCAGCTGTGCTTCGCTGGCGATCAAATTTACAGACGCCAGACGCTCAAGCGAGGCGACATGCCGGATTGATTTATCCAGAAAAAAGCGGCTTTGCAGGCTGAACGGAGTGGATATAACAAAGCTCTCGGAGTTTATCGGAGCGTTCCGTGCGGTGCTGTTCTGCCCGCAGGATCTGCGGCTTGTCTCCGACGGACCGTCGGTGCGAAGGCAGTTTGTGGACGCGGCACTCTCGCAGCTTTATCCGGCGTATGTGTCGCTGCTCCAGCGACACAACGACATTCTCGCGCAGCGCAACGCGCTGCTGCGTGCAGCATCGCTCAAAGGCTGCGACGAAAAGGTTAACATTGATACGTTGGGCATATGGTCGGAGCAGCTTGCGGCAACATCTGCGAAAGTCGCGGCGAAAAGATGCGAATATGTACAGCGGCTTGACAGCGTGGTTCGCGCACTATTATCCGATATGACCGGTGGCCGAGAAAAGGCTGAGCTGAGATACGACAGAGTGCGCAGCGAGGAGGAATACCTGCAGCTGCTGTCGTCAAACGTGGAGCGTGAGATACGCATGGGCACAACGCTTTACGGGGCGCAGCGCGATGATATTGAAATCACGCTTGTCGGCCGTGTGGCGCGCGCATTTTCGTCGCAGGGTCAGCAGCGCAGCATCGCGCTTGCAATGAAACTGGCAGAGGGGCTGCTTTCCAAAGAGGTGACAGGCGAATACCCGGTGTTTCTGCTCGACGATATATTCAGCGAGCTTGACGACGCACGAAAATCATATCTCGCGCGCGGTCTTTGTGACAGGCAGGTAGTCATTACGTCCTGCGACCGCGTTCCGGCTGAGGGGGCGAAGATTTTTTCGGTATCCGGCGGGGAAATACGCGAGATATAAACAATGCAGCGGAGATGATTTATGTATCTTCATATAGGCAACAATAAAAACATAAGGCAGCGCGATGTGGTCGGGATCTTTGATTCCGACACTGCGACAGTTTCAGTAATGACAAAAGAGTTTTTAAAACAGAAACAGCATGAAAATAAACTGTTTTCGGCCAGCGACGAGCTGCCGAAATCATTTGTGCTGACAAAAGGCGGCGAGGTCTGGCTTTCTCAGCTCTCGACATCGGCTCTGCTCGGCAGAAGCCGCAGAACTGACAGCTGATAAAACAAAAATCGCCGTTATGTTACGAACAGGAAGGCAACTATAAATTTATGGCAGAAATTCACCAGGCTTACGACGAAAACCAGATTCAGGTACTTGAGGGACTGGAGGCAGTCCGCAAACGTCCGGGCATGTATATAGGCTCGACGTCTGCGAGCGGCCTGCATCATCTTGTTTATGAGATAGTTGACAACTCAATTGACGAAGCGCTGGCCGGGGCGTGCTCAGAAATTAAAATAACGCTCCATTCCGACGGAAGCGTGTCGGTGAGCGACAACGGCCGCGGTATACCCACGGGGATACACCATAAGATGGGCACACCCACGCCGGAAGTCGTGTTCACTGTACTCCACGCCGGCGGTAAATTCGGCGGAAACGGATATAATATATCGGGAGGCCTGCACGGCGTAGGCGCGTCGGTGGTAAACGCGCTATCCGAATGGCTCGAATACGAGGACTGCTACGAAGGTCAATGCTACATGCAGCGGTTCGAGCGCGGAAAAGTCGTCGTGCCGTACAAAAAGCAGGGCGAAACCGACCGCCACGGTCTGACGGTGCGATTCAAACCCGATGCGCAGATATTTGAGGAAACGGTTTTTGACTATGCGACGCTGCTCAACCGCATGCGCGAGCAGGCGTTTCTCAATGCCGGAGTAAAAATCACGCTACGCGACGAGCGCAAACTTGAGGACTCTTCCGCAGCCGCCGGGAAAATCGACGACGGCGAAGAAGATGAATCCGGAACTGCCGAAGAAAAACTTGAAAGCGCAGAACAGATCCTTGAAGCGATAAAAAATTCGGGTGACAGCGGCATAATCGAAAATACGCTCTGCTACGAGGGCGGCATAATAAGCTTTGTCGAGCACCTTAACGCAATCAAACACTGCGAAGTAATCCATCCCGACGTCATTTATATGAAGGCGGCTCGCGATTCGTATGTAGCGGAAGTTGCTATGCAGTACAACGACACCTACAACGAAACGCTGTTTACGTTTGCCAACAACATCAACACCCGCGAGGGCGGTACGCACGAAACGGGATTCAAAACGGCGCTGACAAAGGTTGCAAACGAATATGCGCGCAAGCTCGGATACCTCAAAGACGACGAAAAAAAGCTGTCGGGCGAAGATGTGCGCGAGGGTCTTTGCGCGGTCGTCAGCGTCAAGCTGCGCGACGCGCAGTTTGAGGGCCAGACAAAATCCAAGCTCGGGAACAGCGAAATGCGCGCATTTGTGGATTCGCTTGTATCGGAAAAGCTCGCGGAGTATTTTGAGGAGCATCCCGGGGTTGCGCGTGCGATACTTGATAAAGCTATGGCAGCCTGCCGCGCCCGCGAGGCGGCGCGAAAGGCGCGCGAGCTGAGCCGCAAGGGTCCGCTTGACGGAGCTTCGCTGCCCGGCAGGCTTTGGGACTGTCAGGAAAAGCGTGTCGACGTCACCGAGCTGTTTTTAGTGGAGGGTAACTCCGCAGGCGGTTCGGCAAAGGACGGGCGGTTCAGCCGGTTCCAGGCGATACTGCCGCTGCGCGGCAAGGTGCTAAACGTCGAGAAAAGCCGGCTTGACAAGATATATACAAACACCCATCTCGTTCCGATAATCAAGGCGCTCGGCTGCGGCATAGGCGAGGATTTTGACATTACAAAGCTGCGCTACGGAAAGATAATAATAATGGCCGACGCCGATGTCGACGGCTCGCACATACGCATACTGCTGCTCACCTTCTTCTTCCGCCACATGAGGCAGCTTATTGAAAAAGGGCATGTTTATCTTGCTCAGCCTCCGCTTTACGAAGTGATAAAGGGCAAGAAATCGATGTATGCGTTTACCGAAGCCGAACGCGACAAATATATCGAAGAGCTTGGCGGGGATAATCCGAGCAGCGTGATTGTCAAGCGCTACAAAGGTCTTGGCGAGATGAACCCCAAGCAGCTCAGCGAGACGACAATGGATCCCGCGCGCAGGACATTGCGCCGCGTGACTATCGAGGATGCAATGGCTTGCGACGAGATTTTCTCCGTTCTGATGGGAGACCGTGTAGAGCCGCGCCGTGCATTCATAGAGGAAAACGCGCGGTATGTAAAAGAGCTCGACATTTAATTTGCCGTGCTTACAGTAACGGTTATAGCTGCGGGCAGGACGTCCGAGCGCTGGCAGGACACGGCTTGCGACGAATATATAAAGCGGCTCGGCGCCTTCTGCCGGTTCCGGATGATACAAATCAGGGAAGGCGAGTCGGCGCTGCCGAAACTGCCGAAAAAAGCGTATAAAATAGCGCTCTGTGTCGAAGGGGACGAGCTTGACTCGCCGAGTCTGGCTCAGCTGTTTGACCGCATCGCAACGCGCGGATACTCTGAACTGGTGTTTGTCATCGGCGGCTCGGACGGGCTTACGGAGGTCGAGAAATCGGCATGTGACATGCGGCTGTCGTTTTCGCGGCTGACCTTTCCGCACGGAATGATAAGAGTTTTTCTGCTGGAACAGATTTATCGCGCTTTCACCATCTCTAAAGGGTTAAAGTACCATAAATGATGAAACTTTTTAAGCTTGTCGCGGCGCGTATACTGGTACTTGCGGTGCTGATTTTCATCGCGGCTGCGCTGATATTGTATCAGGCCGGAAAATATGACATTTCATTTATCCCGCGCGAAACAAAGGCAGCGGATACGACGGCGAATGGGAAGCCTCACTCGGAAGAAATAAGCTCCGCAACGGAAACGCAAATGCCGGTGACAGGCGACAACATCAGCTCTGTCACCGATCCGGAAACGCTCGTCGGGATTGAAACCACCAGAAGAGAGGAAACCACCGCAGACGAAAAAACCGCTCTCTTAAATGCGTACAATTCGTTTATTGAAAGCTGCGGTAAATATGAAGAGCTTACCTCGGCGGGCTATACCGAAACCGGCGCGGCGTTTGACTCCTCTGTTCATAAGCTGGCTATAGTAACGCCAAAAATCAAATATCAGAATATATACAGCTACCGTAAGGAGATTGAGGAATACACCGATCGGGTGGCAACCTCGCTTGGCTATGAAACCCAGTATAAGACGCGGGAGGTTTACCGCCCGACAGTTAAATTATACATGGGGCTTGTTGTGTACGACGACGGAGACGGTCAATATACGGTTTACGACCGCTGGGGCAATCTGATTGCCGATAATATAAACCCGTTTTATACGGTATACGACCGCGACGAAAACGGAAATCCGCTTGTCCGATACGGCTCAAAATACTATGCAATCCGTCCGGACGGCGTGTTTGCCGAAACACCCTACGACCCCGACTATTCACCGGGCGTGTTATTTGATGCGCCCGAATATTATGCCAAATCAAATATAAAGCTCTACCCGTATTCGCAGGAACGTGTAGTCTATGTTATGATAGAAATCGACGAGCGCCGCAACGAAACGGTCACGGTGCTGTCAAACGTTCCGGCGGACGAGTTTGATGAAGCAAAACAGGTAATGGCTGAAAAGCCGCCGGCAGAGACATCCGCGCCCGAGACGAAGCCGGCAGACACAACGCCGCTCATCGACCCGCTGACCGGCAAGCCTGTACCGCAGCAGACTGCTGAACCGGAACCGGTTACCGAAGCCGAGATAATACCCGAAACAGAGGCGCAAACGGAGCCGGTCGAAAACCCACCCGTCTTTGAATACCGCAGAGAAAAACTGTGGGGTTTCAAAGACGAAAAAGGCAGGGTGGCAATCGACGCGCAGTATAAAGCCGTGTATACTTTTTCGGATAACGGACTGGCTGCGGTTGTCGGTTACAACGGCGAGCTGAAGTTTATCGATACATCGGGAATAACTATAATAAACCCGTACGGAAAGATACTTTATCTGCCCGAGTTTGATAACAGAAGGTCATACGACGGATTCTATCCCGCGGACACAAAGCTGCCCGAAAATCTGGGCATGTATTACTTCGACCACGGTCTGGTGCGCGTGCGCCGCCAGATAAAAGACAATTATTTCAGGAAGCGCGTCGCAATCGACAGAGATTATCTTATAGACAAAAACGGGGCATATTTCGATATACCCGAAAACTATAGGCTCGTGGCATACTCCGACGGCGTGCTGACGCTTGAAAAGGACGGGTACTACGGCTATTACAGCTACCGGGGATATTGGATAGCGCAGCCGATTTATACCGTATGCAAGCCGTTTGTGCAGGGACTCGGTGTTATAGGCTTTACTGGCGGCAAGTGCGCGATGATAGACACCGAGGGCAACGTGGTTATACCGTTTGTGTTCGATTATATTTCGCAGCCGTCGGCCGGCGTGATAGCCGCATATTCCAAACACGGCGGCTGGACGGAGTTTGTAACGATGGCAAAGCCCGCGTAAAAGCTGCGGGCGGGTGAGTCACAATTTTATGCAGGAGAGAAACACATGGCTCAATACAGACAGGATAAAGTCAACGATAGGCTCACCGTGGAGATATCGCAAATCCTGCGCGAGATAAAAGACCCGCGCATAAGCAGCGTTTTTATCTCGGTGACAGGCGTGGACTGTTCGGCGGATTTCAAGTTTGCCAAGGTGTTTTATTCAGTGCTGGGCGAATTTGACCCGAAAGAGGTTGCCGCGGGGCTGAAGAGCGCGGCGGGCTTTGTTCGCAGCCAGCTTGCCCAGCGCGTGAACCTGCGTGTCACGCCGGAGTTGAAATTTATTTACGACGAATCGCTTAAACGTGGCGACGATATAAACCGCCTTTTCAAGCAGATTGAAGAAAAAGAAAAACCCGACAACGATAACAAAGAAGGATAAAGCCGTAACTCCGGAACAATTATACAGTCGGACTAAAGGGAGCGGCGCATCACATGGAAAACAATATAACTCTGCGGGAGATTGCAGATAAAATAATCGAAGCGCAGTCTATACTGCTGTTTATGCATCGCCGGCCCGACGGCGACACTGTGGGCAGTGCATATGGAATTAAATACGCGTTTCCGGAGAAGCAGATATTCTGCCTTTGCGCGGACGATATACCGACGCGGCTGCAGTTTATAAGCGGGGCCGCGTTCGAGAGTTGCCCGGACGATTTTGAAACGGAGCTTATAATTTCGGTTGACTCTGCGTCGCGCGGACTGCTCGGCAGGTTCGGCGACGAGATCATAGATATAAAAATAGACCACCACGAAACGTCGGAAGATTACGCGGAATATAACTTCACCGACCCGACCGCCTCGGCTACAGGCGAGATTGTATATAAAATTCTCAGACTCTGCGGCGTGATGACCCCCGGTGCGGCCAATGCGCTCTATTCTGCGATAAGCTCTGACACGGGCGGATTCAGATACAGCAACACGACGGCAGAAACGCTGCGCATTGCGGCGGATTTGTGCGAGGCGGGCGCCGATATGGCGGAATGCAGCCACATGCTGTTTGAGAGCCGCACGCAGGCGGAGGTTCGGGCGCTGTCCGCCGTTTACGCCAACATACGCTATTATGAAAACGGCGGGGTTGCGGTCGTAAATCTGACAAACGAGATTAAAAAACGCTATAACATAACCGATGACGACGTGGGGGAGATAAGCTCCATCCCGCGCGAAATCGAGGGCGTGGAGCTCGCGGTGACAATAAGACAGCTTTCAAACTCGCCGGACAGGTATAAAATATCAATGCGCAGCGGGCGCACTGTTGACGTCGATCAGATCTGCGGGCTTTTCGGCGGCGGCGGTCATGCCAAAGCCGCAGGCGCCGAGATAAGCGCGCCGAATCCCCAGCAGGCCGAGCGGATGGTGATAAAGCACGCGATAGACGCCTACAGAAACAGCAGGAGCTGAAGATTTAGCTGTGATTTATCAGTCGTCGGACAGAACATTCCAATTTTCTGTAACTCAGTCACTCATGACAAAGCCTCGCATAGAATAATATCAGAGCGGCGAAAGCGCGCTTACTTTGAGAGGAGGATGTTTATGAGCTGCCTTTGCAATCTGTTCGACGACTGCAACATCTGGATCCTGATTCTGGTGCTCGCAGTTATATTCTGCAGCTGCTGCAACAGCTGATGCTGAACTGCCACATAAAGTTACTCGCTTCATTGCGTGGCGCGCTTGACCCGTTGATCTGCAGCGCGCTTGCTTGACTGCGATTATAATGAGCGCGGGTTTGATGCCCGCGCCAGTTTTTTATTTTAAAAATCATTTACATTGGCATAATTGTATTGTATAATATAGGCGTAATACAGCTCAAGTAAAACCGGAGGAATAAAGATAAAATGAAACGTTCGTTTATCAATGCGGAATTGCAGAAATTTGCGGAGCTCTGCGATAAGTTCTGCTTTAAGCTGCCCCCGTTTGCTTTTTTTACTCCTGAGGAATGGAAGACAAAAAATCACGAGTACGACGAGATCCGCGACAACAAGCTCGGCTGGGATCTGACGGATTTCGGGTCGGGCGATTTTATGAAGGTCGGACTGACGCTGTTCACAATCCGCAACGGCAACCAGAACAATCCTGCCTATACAAAACCGTATGCGGAAAAGATTATGCGCGTGTATGAAAATCAGGTCACACCCTATCACTTCCACTGGAACAAAATGGAGGACATCATCAACCGCGGCGGCGGAAACCTGATTATAAAGCTTTACAACGCCACGGACGACGACAAGTTCAGCACCGAAGACGTGCAGGTGCAGGTTGACGGGCGGCGCTACAGCATCCCCGCGGGCGGCACCGTAGTGCTGACTCCCGGAGAGAGCATAACACTGCTCCAGCGCCAGTATCACGCTTTCTGGGCTGAGCCGGGCTCCGGAGTATGCCTTGTCGGCGAGGTTTCAAAGGTAAACGACGACAACACCGACAACCGCTTCTATGAGCCGGCAGGCAGGTTCCCGCCGGTCGAGGAGGACGAGCCAAGACGCTTTTTGCTCTGCAACGAGTACGACAAGCTTTAAAACTCTCACCGCGCTCTCCAGAACCGCATATTCTCCAGAAACACAAGTATAATATGGCATAGACATTTATTATATAATTTAAAAAGGAGAATTTTATGGACAAGGTAAAAATAGCTTTTATCGGCTGCGGCGGTATTGCCGGATGGCACCTCTCTCACCTGCTTGAGCAGGACGACGTGGAGTATCTTGGTTTTTGCGACATTATTCCTGAGCGCGCGGAAAGCTTTGTAAAGCGCACAGGCGGAACGGCAAAGGCATATACCGATTTCAAGGTTATGCTTGACGAGATAACGCCCGACGCCGTCTATATCTGCGTACCTCCGCACTGCCACGGCGAGATCGAGTTTGCGCTTATCGACAGAAATATCCCCTTCCTTGTGGAAAAACCGATGGCGCTTGACTACGCGCTTGCCGAGAAAATCTGCAAAGCGGCGGACGAAAAGGGTCTCATCACCGCCGTCGGCTTCCAGGACCGCTACCTCGGCATCATTGACAAGGCAAAGGAATACCTGAAGGATAAAAAGGTCGGCCTTGTCACCGGCTCATGGGTGGGAGGAATCCCCGGTGTGCCGTGGTGGAGGAAGATGGAGACCTCCGGCGGCCAGATTGTGGAGCAGAACATACATATTTTCGACATGTCGCGCAACCTGTTCGGCGAACCGGCCAAAATATATGCGTCTGCCGGCAAGGGCATAGTCGATCCCGAAGCCGCGGGCGTTCCGGGATACGACGTCGATGACTATTCTTCTGCGGTAATCACCTTCAAAAACGGCGTTATCGTCACGCTGCTCACGGGCTGCTACCTTGTTGAAGGCGGCGGCAAGCAGAACGGTCTTGATATCTACTGCCCCGATGCAACTGTTGAATACGCGCTCCGTTCGTTTGTGAAAATCCGTGACAAAAACGGGGAACAGTTCTATAAAAACGAGTTCGACTCGGGCATCACAGAAGACAAGGTGTTTATAAACGCCATCAAGACCGGTGACCCGTCAGAAATCCGCTCGCCGTACCGCGATGCGCTTAAATCCCTGCGTCTGGTGCTTGCGGCAAACGAATCTATAGCTACCGGACGGCCTGTCGAGTTATGATCAGGCTATCGGCTTGTATAGAGATGCTCTTTGCCGAGCATCCTTTTGAAGAGCGATTTGCCGCGGCGAAGGCATGCGGGCTCGAAGCCGTCGAGTTCTGGGGCTGGGAAAACAAGGACCTTGAAGCTGTCGGAAGGCTGCTTGACCAGAACGAGCTTAAGCTTGCTGCTTTCTGCGTCGGTTCGCGCGACAGCGCTGTAGCTGCCGAGTGGAATTCGAAAAGGCTTTTGGACCGCTCGGGAATACATGCATTTGTCAGCGCAGTGCGCGAAAGCGCCGGTGTTGCGCACCGGCTGGGCTGCAAGACGCTGATCGTAACCTGCGGTCAGGAGCGAAATGACATAACCCGCGCACAGCAGCATACAAATATTGTGCTTGCGCTGCGTGCGGGCGCCGAGATAGCCGAGCAGATGGGCGTGACTCTGGTGCTCGAGCCGCTTAACGTGCTCCATGACCACAGAGGCTATTTTCTCTCGTCGTCGTACGAGGGGTTCGGCATAGTCGAGGAAGTCGGCAGCCCGAACGTCAAGCTGCTCTATGACGTGTATCACCAGCAGATAACCGAAGGAAACCTAATTTCCAACATCCGCCGGAATGCAGGTTTGATAGGGCACATACACATCGCGGATGTTCCGGGCCGCCACCAGCCGGGCACCGGCGAGATATACTATAAAAACGTGTTTGCGGCGCTTGATGCAGCCAGCTACGAGGGGTATACAGGCATGGAGTTTTCACCCGTCGGCTCCTCTGCTGATGCGGTGAAGCAGACAATTGCACTGCTGTAAATCAAGCGGCAATGCAAAGGTTTTATTATAACCGTAAGGGAGAATCAAATAACAGGATGAAACGAACTCTGACACTTCTGCTCGCAGTGCTGAGCGTGATATCGCTGCTCGCAGCCTGTGCAGAGGGCGGCGACGCCGGCACTGATGTAGCGGAAACCACCGCGGAGACAACGACCGAAGCGGAGACTACCGAATACACCGCGAATATACCCACTGATTTTGATTTCGGGGGTTATAATTTCCGCATATATGCGTATCCGGACCCTGCCTCCGGGCAGTTCTGGTGCGATTATGACTTTTCGTACACAGAAGAAACGGGCGACGCGCTCAGCGACGCGGCATACAGGCGTATGCGCGCCGTCGAGGATCAGCTTGGCATCAAATTCTCGGTATACAACGCAAGCGCTATCGACGGTGCCGATCTGAGAAAAACCATAACCTCCGACGACTATGCGTACGACCTTTCCTGCATAAGCCCGCGCGGGTCTGCAACGCTCTCTCAGTCGAACTATCTGGTCGACCTTAAGTCGATGACCAAGCTTGACCTCGATGCTCCATGGTGGGACCAGAACTGTGTCAATGATCTGTCAATCAACAACAAGCTCTATATGATTGTCGGAGACATTGCCATAGCGTATAAAAAGTCCATCGCCATTATACTTTTCAACAAGGAAATGGCAGCCGACTATAAAATCGAAGACCCCTATGCGCTGATGGCAAGCGACACATGGACAATTGACAAGTTCACCACAATGGCGCGCAACGCTGCTGCCGACCTCAACAACGACGGCAAATACGACGATACCGACCGCTATGGCCTGAACTTCTACTGCAATTTCATCGCCAACGGCATGATTGCAAGCGGTGTTAAGTTCGTCACCAAAAACGAGCAGGATCTGCCCACGCTGACCTTCATGAGCGACAAGACAGTATCGATCTGGGAGAAATACACCGCGCTGTTTTATGACACCGCAACATGCTACAGCTGGTCGCGCAACGGTAAGCCGGGCACCGAAGCGTACAAGATGTTCATCGACAACCGCGCGCTGTTCTACTTCAACGAGTTCCACGCGGTCGAGACATTGCGCCAGATGGAGACCGACTTCGGCATCCTGCCTATACCGAAATACGATGAAGCACAGGAGCGCTACTATCACTGCATAAACCCGCACGTCGCGGAGATGATCTCGGTTCCGATTTACAACAGCAACCTCGAGCTGACAGCATATGTTATGGACTCGCTCGGAGCGAACTCCAAGAACATCCTCACTCCGGCCTATAACGAATTGCAGCTCAAGACAAAAGGTTCGCGCGACGACCAGTCCGAGGCATCAATCGATATAATTCTGAACTCTCTCACCTATGACATGGGCTATATTTTCGACTGGGGTACGGTAGGCCAGTTCACGCTGACGCTTGTTGACGCCGGCAAGACAGACCTTGTTTCATCATATAAGAAGATAGAAAAGACTATAGACAAACAGATGAACAAGGCGATTGAAAACTATCTTGCGATAGAAAACGGCTGATAAATCTCCGGCGGAGCAAAAACGGCGACGCCCCGCCGAAAATAATAACCCAAAATAACAAAAAGCAGCGCCGCCGGTTCGGGCAGAAAGTCCGAATCGGCGGTCTGTGTCTACAGGAACGCAAAAATAAGCAGGAGTGCGGGAAATGAAAGTTTACAGGGACAATTTCAATCTCGAAGGCGTTTATATTTACGACACAGCCTCGCGCAAATTCTGGCGGGGCAACCTGACGGCGGAAAACGGTGTTATAACACAGGTCAAAATTATCCCCGCGGAGGGTGGCGGAAATTCAGACGGCAAGCGCCGGTTTATAATACCGGCACCGGTTGACGTGCATACGCATGGCAGAAACGGCATCGATTTCGCCGGAGCAACAGCGGATGAAGCCCGGCGGCTGCGCGACTGTTATGCAGAGGCAGGAACAGGAACTCTCATGCCGTCGATAGCGTCGGCGCCGCTTGAGGTTATGCTTGACTCCGTGCGCGCCGTGCGCGAGGCGGGGTACAAAGGCGTACATATCGAGGGGCGCTGGCTAAACGTAAAGAGCCGTGGAGCGCACAACCCCGATATGCTTGCCATGCCGTTGACGGACGAGCTTGCGCGCTTCATCGAAGCCGCAGGCGATATGAAGCTGCACATAACTCTCGCGCCCGAGCTTGACGGCGGCGAGGAGTTCGTGCGCGCAGCGACAGCGGCGGGCGCAACAGTGGCAATCGGCCATACCTATATGACAGTGGAGCAGACATACAAGGCGCTCGAATGGGGTATCACGGCGTTTACTCACACCTTCAACGCGATGCCGCCTCTACATCACAGGTCGCCGGGCGTTATCGCGGCAGCTCTGAACTCCGACGCCTATGTGGAGCTGATTTGCGACGGAATACACCTGCATCCCGAAACAGTAAAGCTGGTTTCAAAGATAAAATCCCGTGACAAGGTGGTGCTTGTCACCGATTCGATGGCAGCGGCAGGATGCCCGGACGGTGTTTATACGCTTGCCGGACATCGCGTAACGGTAACGGAGGGCAAAGCGCTGACAGACGACGGCGCAATAGCGGGCAGCACGATATCGCTTTACACTGCAATGCAAAATTATATGAAATTTGCCGGAGTGGAGCTTGCGGACGCGATCGACGCCGCCACGATCAACCCTGCGCGCATGACAGGGCTGGATCAAATAGCCGGCTCGCTTCAGGTAGGCAAGCGCGCTGTGGCAGTCGAACTTGACTGAATCGACATTTTTCTAAAAATATTGATACCACCTGACAGCTATGGTATCATTTGTTCGATGTGATTTCAAATTGTAACATTTTGATGAAACAGTAAGAGAAATGTCATATAGGACGGCATTGTGATAATATATCCGAATGAAGCTTAACGTCCTCCGAAATGCCGGTTTGATAGTTTAATCCTTATTGCGTATGTTCCGGGCTTGCCATCAGCCGGGCACAGCAGAGATAAAATATAAAATCGTGTTTGCGGCGCTCGATGCAGCCGGTTACAAGGATTTTTACAGGCATGGAGTTTTCATCCGTCGGCTTCTTGCTGATGCGGTGAAGGTTAAACGGCAATGTAATATATATGTTTAAGGGAGAATCAAAAACAGGATGGAACGCACTCTTTCATTATTCCTCGCAGTGTTGACAGCAGTATCGCTGCTCGCTGCCTGCGCCGAAAACGGCAGCGGCAGTCAGCCGGTATTTTTGTCAAAAATATTGACACTACTTTACCGCTATGTTATCATTTGACCGATAAGACTACAAATCAAATCAATTATGGAGGAACAGAAAGGGAAATGGCAAATAAAGGCGACGAAGTTCTGAGTAAATTCAAACAGGACGTCGAAGAAGAAACTAGACCGGCGCAAGGCGACAGGAAGCTGAAGGTCGGTATCATCGGCACCGGCTGGATAGCCGAATCGCATATCGACAGCTACAAGCGCATGAAGGACGTCGAGGTCGTCGCGTTGGCGGATCTTATCGAAGGCAAGGCGGAGCGCTTTGCCGAAAGGTTCGGCGTACCCTTTGTCCGGTTCTACCGCTCCGGTCATGAGATGCTCGAAAAAGAGGAGCTCGACGCGGTCTCGATATGCACCTACAACGCAACGCATGCGGAATGCACTATAGACGCGCTCGAGCACGGCGTCAACGTGCTGCTCGAAAAGCCCATGTGCGTCACGCTCGACGAGGCGATTGCAATCCGGCGCGCCGAAAAGAAGAGCGGCAAGGTATTGTCGATAGGGTTCCAGCCGCGCTTCGACGCAAACATGCAGATGATAAAGCGGATTGTCCAGTCGGGCGCGCTGGGCGAGGTTTACTACATACAGACCGGTGGCGGACGCCGCCGCGGCATACCGGGCTCAACATTCATTGAAAAAAGCACTGCGGGAATCGGTGCGGTCGGCGATATAGGCTGCTATTCGCTGGATATGGTGCTCAACGCGGTCGGTTATCCCAAGCCTCTTACCGTATCAGGCTATAAATCCGACTTTTTCGGCAGGAGCCCTGAGTACAACTCGCCGGAGGATGCAAGGCGTTTCTCTGTGGACGACTTTGCCGCGGCGTTTATCAGGCTGGAGGGCGGAATTATACTCGACTTCCGCATCTCATGGGCGATGCATATGGACACGCCAGGCGATACATTGATATTCGGCAAAAAGGCAGGACTTCGCATACCTTCGACAGACTGCTGGAACGGCTCCATCGGCGGTCCGATGACGATTTACACGGACATCGGCGGCCAGCAGATACAGTATCAGGTGCCGGTGCTTGAAAACAGAGGCCCCGGACTGTTCGACAAGAAAATCCGTTCCTTCCTCGACGCAATTATATCGGGAGGCCCGTCGCCTGTTCCGTCGGAGCAGATAATATACAATCAGGCTATCATCGACGGTATATACCGTTCGGCGGAGCTCGGACGCGAAGTTGAAATAAATATCCCGGAAATATAAAGGTTACATAATAATAACATACGGCGCAGCGGGTTTAACCGCTGCGCCGTGTTTGTTTTATCCGAGTACGGTGAAATAACGAATAGCTGTTTCGCCCCCGCCGGTCACCTCAAGCCACGGTATGAACTCGGTGTCGGTGCGATTGCCTATCTTAAACGTCCATAACACTGTGCCCGAAGCGTCGCTTCTGGCTTCTTCAAGCCCTTTTGCTGTCGAATACCCGGATTTATACCTCACCTTCAGGGTATACAAAGTATCAGGCAGGCCGATAACGGTAACAGTTACGATTTCGCCGCGCGCATATGCGTCCCTTACACCGACAAATTTGATAGTCCCGCCGCTTTCTTGTGCCGTATTCTGCGACGGCTCCGTTTCGGCAGCGGTGGTGACGGGTATTTCGGCAGTTGTTTCGTCAGCGGTTGTAGCAGGCACAGGCTCAGCAGGTTTACTGTCAGCAGGGCTTGATTCGGTGTCACTGCTCCCGTCGCTGTCGGTCAGTCTGAAGCCTGCGGTTGCGGTCGCTCCGCCGCCGGTGACTTCTAACCAAGGCTCAAACGAAGTGTCGGCATTTGAGCTGATTTTGAACGTCCACGACACAAGCCCGGCTGCATCGCTTCTGGCTTCTCCAAGCCCTTTCGCGGTCGAATACCCAGACTTGTACCGGATTTTTAGTGTATAGACCGTATCGGGCGCGCCGCGCACGGTCAGCGTTACACTTTCGCCGCGCCGGTATGAAGCTTTGGCGTTGGTAAACTCTATTGCAGTGCCGATTCCTTTTGCTTCTGACTTCGGGTTTTCCGTTGCGGGATTATCAGTAGTATTCGGATTCTGTTTAGTTTCAGTTTCAGGCTGTGTTATTGCGGCGCTTTCCGGAGCAGGATTTGTGTCAAGCAGCGGTGCGAGAAATACGCTCTCAGGTGCGGGGGTTTCCTTTTTCGTCCCGTCGCCGGCGCGGAAATAGTGTTTTATTACCTCGCCGCCGCCCGAAACCTCAAACCATGGCGTAAAATCGTCTGCGGCGACATTTCCGATTTTAAACGTCCAAACCGCATACCCGCGGCTGTCGCTTGTTGCAGTGCCCAGGCCCTTTGCGGACGAATATCCGGATTTATAGCGAATTTTTAGAATATAAGCCGTATCGGGCAGGCCCGCGACGGTCAGGGTGACGGTTTCACCGCGACTGTACGCCGGCTTTGCGTTTACAAATGCCGCCGACCGGCCGGACTTGGCGACAAGCTCCTTTGCATATTCTGCCAGCCTGTCAGAATATGCGGGCTTACGGCTGTATTTATCCGGCGCTGTCAATCCTGCAGGTAAAAAATGTTCCGGGGACTGGGAAACCGCGCCGGAAGGCGATGCCATGCGTTCAGCCGCGGCTTCAGCGGCAAACACGTCGCGTCGGGTATTGATGGTAATGACATCCGAGGCGCAGGACGTTAATAAAAATAAAACGGCGGCAAGCGCTATGGTGCGTAAAATGCGGCGGTACAAGTTTCACCAGCTGCCTTTTTCTACATCATTGTATAAAATTATACAAACAAAGGCGAATTTTGTCAACATATGTTGCAACGCCCGACCGCATATAGACGATTCGGGCGTTTTGTATGCCGAAATATTTATTTTACCGCATCAAAAGCGGCGTCGAGCGCGGCGATAAGGTCCTCTGCCTTTTCTATGCCGACTGACAGGCGAATGGTATTCGGCTTTATTCCCTGCTCTAATTGCTCAGCAGCGGTGAGCTGCGAGTGAGTGGTGCTCGCCGGATGGATTACAAGCGATTTTACGTCGGCGACGTTTGCAAGCAGAGAGAAAATCGCAAGATTGTCGATGAACTTCCATGCGGTCTCCGCGTCGCCCTTAATTTCAAATGTAAATATCGAGCCGCCGCCATGCGGGAAGTATTTTTTATAAAGCTTATGACCCGGCTCGCTTTCAAGCGACGGATGGTGGACGGCTTCGACCTGCGGATGACCGGCGAGATAATCCACAATTTTCAGTGCGTTTTCCACATGGCGCTCCACGCGCAGCGATAGAGTTTCAAGCCCCTGCAGGAACAAGAAAGAGTGGAAGGGCGAGAGTGTCGCGCCTGTGTCGCGCAAAAGTATTGCGCGGATATAGGTGACAAACGCCGCAGGCCCTACGGCGTCGGCAAACGAAACGCCGTGGTAACTGGGGTTCGCATCGGATATCCACGGGTATTTGCCCGATGCCTTCCAGTCAAACTTGCCGCTGTCGACGATAACGCCGCCGATCGCCGTGCCGTGACCGCCGATAAACTTCGTCGCCGAATGCACGACTATATCAGCGCCGTGGTCAATGGGGCGCAACAGGTACGGCGTTGCAAACGTCGAGTCCACGACCAGCGGGATACAATATTTGTGGGCGAGTTTTGCAAGCTCCTCAATATCGGCAGGGTCGGAGTTGGGGTTGCCGAGCGATTCGACGAAGATAGCTTTGGTGTTTTCCTTTATAGCCGCTTCAAACGCGCCGTCGGCGTACGGATTCACGAAAGTCGTGGTAATTCCCGATGAAAGCGGCAGGGTATGCGCAAACAGATTGTATGTGCCGCCGTAAATGTTCTTGGCGGCGACAATATGCTCCCCGCTGCGCGCAAGCGCGGAGATTGTGTAGCTGATGGCGGCAGCGCCCGATGCAACTGCGAGCGCCGCCACGCCGTTCTCAAGGTTTGCAATGCGCTCCTCGAAAACGCTTTGAGTAGGGTTGGTGAGTCGGCTGTAAATATTGCCGGCGTCGCGCAAGCCGAAGCGGTCAGCAGCGTGCTGTGCGCTGTGGAACACATATGCCGCCGAAGCGTAGATCGGGACTGCACGAGCGTCTGTCGCCGGGTCGGCTTTTTCCTGCCCGATATGGACCTGCCGGGTTTCAAAGCCCCAGTTTTTAGAATCTCTGATATCGATCAATGTGCTTTACCTCCTGCGGGAAACCGCGTAATGTTATTTTGATATGGCTATTACAGGTGACACGAGATAAATCATACTTAACATATCAAAAATATATGCAATTATTTTATATGAAAAAAACGGGTTTGTCAACCCGTTTTTATTAAATATTTCCCCGAAAGATTAGTATTTAGTATCGATTATAACTGCATATTTGTCGACCATGCCGCAGGGGTGATATTGCAGTTTTGAGTTTCTGAGCCCCTCGTCGCCGAGGTCTTCTTCTCTGTTGACAAATTTTATCCCGCAGTCGAGGTTCATCTTCACATATTCGCTTGCGATCATCTGATATGAGCCTGAGACACGGGTGTCTGCCTTTTCTATATGGACAAACAGCGTATCTCCCAGCACCTCTCCAATTGCGAATGCGACAACACGTCCTCCGGCATAGAGTGCAACACCCGACTGGCCATACAAATCATAATTGTCCAGCACTTCGAAAATATTATCTTCTTCAGCGCGGTACATATCCGAATCTTTTGTATACATCCTGCAATACTCTTCAAAGAAACTGCGGACGTCCGGTATGGTTGAATTGTCGATTTTTTTAAACTCGTAGCCGGGGTTTTCCCTTTTGAAGCGGTTCATGTGGTTGCGCTGCCCGCTGAACCGTCTTCCGGCCATAAAGGCCAGGTCCACTGCCCTGTAAATGTAGTCCGACCATCCGTCCTCCTTGATGACCCGGGCTTTGAATTGCGATGATATCAGGGAGACATCTTTGCCAGTAGCGGCGCAGATGATCATTTTCATGTTGTGGCGGACACAAAAATCCCAGATAGCTTTCAGCGCGCCGGGCACGTCACTGCCGATAGGGGTGGAAAAGGCGCCGCGGTAATTGAAATAGTCTACCTTGAAGATTGCCGTTTCGTTTATAATGGCGTATTCAGTGTGGAAAAAATTCCGCCACATCAAAGTGCATCCCACGGTATTATCGCAGGACCTTGTCGACGGCTTTGATAAATACGGTTTTATGTCGTCGATATCTTGAAGCGTCAGCTTCTTAAACTCTATCATTTTTACCTTTTAATAAGTGTTTTTTGCCGCATTATGTGCTGCCGGCTCGTCAGCCGCGCCGCATTGTCGCAGTTTTAGCAGTTATATTATGACTATTATAACATAAAATCAGGAAAAATAAAACAATATTTTCAGGCTATAAATCTGCGACGTTAGTAAATATCATTAACCCTGAATCTGGTAGAGCCGGTCATACGCATGGCGCGCGCTTATCTCAGCCTGAACGCATACATCCTCAAGCACAGGGTAATTGTCGGTCAGCACGCCAACGACATTGGAATCGATCGCACCGCTATCAGCCATTCTTTTTAATATAGAAAGTATCTTTTCTTTTGTAAACGGCTCTTTATACGGGCGCTTTTCTCTGAGAGCGGCGAAAACATCCGAGACAGCCAGAATGCGAGCGCAAAGGCTCATACAGTCGCCTTTTATATGGAACGGATAGCCTTTTCCGTTGAGCTTCTCGTGATGGTACGCAGCCCAGGTCGTGATGTCTTCCAGACCCGATATGCCGTTTAGCAGGTAATATGTATAGTAGGTATGCGATTTTATGATATCGAACTCGTTTGGGTCAAGCGCGGACTGCTTTTCGAGGATGCATGTGTCGACGGTCAGCTTGCCTATATCGTGCAAATAGCCTGCGACAAGAACTTTCTTGCATTCGCCGGGCGAAAAATGCATAAGCTCCGCCAGCTTTTCCGCGGTTTTTGCCACCCCGGACGAATGAGTTGCCGCAAACGGGCTTCTGAAGTCTATAAGGTACGAGTAAACGCAGGCGAGATTAACAAGCTGGTCGATGGAAATGTCGATATATGCATGGTATGAGTAGTCAATACGCGAGATCGGGTCGCTTGAGATAAGGTCGAGCCATACGCTCTCGACGGATGTAAGCTCGAGGACTGCCTCCGAGTATTCCGGGCAGAAATGTGAACCGGTATTCGCAGTTACATATTGCTTTATATCCGGAATCTGCGATAGAACGAATTCGTCTGAATTGGCGATTATAGTGCAAACACGGTCGGCAAGATATACGAGCTGGCTGTCCATGGGCATGTCGGGGTTACCGCAAAGCACTTTGCCGTCCTGCCAATGGTAGTGATGGTAATACAAAATGGGCGCGATATCCGGCTGAGGATAAAATGCCGAAACCAGAAACGCGCCGCGGTATGCATGAATATGGACATCGTCGCCGTCTCCCTCAAAAGCGTCCAGCTTTTCTTTTATCGAGAGCGCGCCGATATCGTGCAGCAAACCGGCGATGAAAACTCTGTTTTTTGCTTCGTCTGACCAGCCGAGCTTTTCCGCTATCCTGTATGCAAGACATGCCACCTGCTGCTGATGCATGCCGATTTTTGGTGAAATGACACTCTGCGCCTTGTTCAGACTGTCAAGAACTTCGATAATGTTCAGTTTCATTGAACAGAACCTCCTGAATTTCGCTATAGAAAATAAACTGAGAATTGATTATAACACAAAAAGCAAATCTCAACAAGAAAGTAAAATAGATTTGCAGCCGCAATTAAACATCAGAAGAATAATATACCCTTTTTTACAGACAATAATTTTATATAATTCTGAAGCAGGAGATTTAAATATGGCTGTAAAAAGTGCTATTTCATTCGGACTTGTTCACATTCCGATCTCGCTTCATACTGCAACACAGGATACGGATATACATTTTAATCAGCTTCATAAGGATGACCACGAGCGTATCAGATACAAAAAGGTGTGCGGGCATTGCGGAAAAGAGGTTGCAGCAAGCGATATAGTGAAGGGGTTTGAGTATGACAAAGACAAATATGTTGTGGTGACCGACGAGGAGATAGAGAAAATTAAGACGGAAAAAGAAAAATCAATGCAAATACTTCATTTTGCAAATCTCAATCAAATCAGCCCGGTATACTTTGATAAAACATATCACGCCGTCCCCGAATCCGGCGGTGAAAAAGCCTTTGAACTGCTGCGCCGGGCATTGATGGATGAACAGAAAATCGCCATTGCAAAAACAGTGCTTGGTTCAAAAGAAACTTTGCTTGCCATTATACCGAGGGAAGAGGGAGTTTTGATTCAGCTAATGCTTTATGAAGACGAGGTAAAGATGCTGCCGCAGGGATATAAAAAACCCGAGGTAAACGATGCCGAGCTTCAAATGGCGAAAACGCTGATTTCATCCATGGATAAACCGTTTAAGCCTGAAAACTACAAGGACGAGTATCAGGAAAAGCTTAAAAAGCTTATACAGGATAAAATTGAAGGAAAGGAAATAGTCGCGCCTGCCGAGGAACCCAGAAATGTCGTCGATCTGATGGAAGCTTTGAAACAGAGCCTCGCCGCATTGAACAAGGGTGCGTGATAAATTGGCGCAGGATATATTTGAAACCAAAGATATCACCCCGATGCTGATAGCCGAAGACCGGCCGCCGTTTGACGATGAAAGTTTTTTATACGAGCTAAAGCTTGACGGCGTCAGGTGTTTTGCGTTTCTGGATGCAAACGAAACATTTTTGCAAAACAAACGGGGTAAAAGGGTGAGCAGTATTTACCCTGAACTGTCAAACATAAACAAACATGTGAAAAGCCGGTGTATATTGGACGGGGAGATTTATGTTCTAAATAACGGTAAGCCGGATTTTTTTGAGATGCAGCGGCGCAGCCTTATGACAAATCCGTTTAAAATAGAGCTTGCGTCAAAGAAGCTGCCAGTCTGTTTTACGGCATTTGATATTGTTTATTTGGAAGACAAAACGATAACGGATTTGCCGCTTACGGAAAGAAAGCAAATACTTTCCGACGTCGTAAAAGAAGACAGCTTTCTTTCCGTGTCGCGCTACATCGAAAAAAGCGGGGTCGATTTTTTCAATCTGACAAAAGAACAGGGTCTTGAAGGGATTGTAGCCAAGCGAAAAGACAGCAAATATTTTTTCGGCAAGAGGACTCATGACTGGATAAAAATGAAAGCCCTGCTTGACGACGATTTTGTGATATGCGGCTACTATCAGAAGGCAGACAATGTCACAAGCATTATTTTAGGGCAATATACAGGAAATGATTTAAGCTATCAAAGCCATGTAGTGCTTGGCGTATCAAATGAAGATTTTAAAAAAATTCAAAGCGCAAGCAAAGTTGATAAAGCGGAATATTACAGCACGTTTCCGGATTATGAAAATGCAGTCTGGATAGAGCCTGATCTGGTGTGCACCGTAAAATTTATGGAACGCACTCCGAGCGGCGGGCTCAGGCAGCCTGTTTTCAAGGGGATAAGATTTGACAAGGCGCCGGATGAGTGTGTAGTACAAAAATGACTTACAAAAAACTGGGTATTACCTCTTGAAAAAGAGATAATACCCTCAGTTTTTTATATCAGGTTAACTTGCTACCAATCAACCGTTGCGGATGGCGGCCTGTGCTGCGGCAAGGCGTGCGATCGGCACACGGAAGGGCGAGCAGGAGACGTAGGTCAGGCCGACCTTGTGGCAGAACTCGACGGACGACGGGTCGCCGCCATGCTCGCCGCAGATGCCCAGCTTGATGTCGGGACGGGTCTTTCTGCCCAGCTCACATGCCATCTGAACGAGCTTGCCGACGCCGGTCTGGTCAAGACGCGCGAACGGGTCGTTTTCGTAAATCTTCTTGTCGTAGTAGGCTTCGAGGAACTTGCCGGCATCGTCGCGGCTGAAGCCGAAGGTCATCTGGGTGAGGTCGTTTGTACCGAAGGAGAAGAATTCTGCCTCTTTCGCGATCTCGTCGGCGGTAATCGCAGCGCGCGGGATCTCGATCATCGTACCGACCTTGTACTCGAGGTCGGAGCCGGCGGCCTTGATTTCCTCGTCGGCTGTGCTGACAACGACGTCTTTGATGTACTTGAGCTCCTTAACCTCGCCGACCAGCGGGATCATGATCTCGGGGGTGATATCCCAGTCGGGATGCGCCTTCTTGACATTTATAGCGGCGCGGATGACGGCACGGGTCTGCATAACGGCGATCTCCGGATAGGTGACAGCCAGACGGCATCCGCGGTGACCCATCATCGGGTTGAACTCATGAAGCGATGCGATGATGCCCTTGATTTCCTCGACGGTCTTGCCCTGAGCCTTTGCAAGCAGCTCGATGTCCTTTTCCTCGGTGGGAACGAACTCGTGCAGCGGCGGGTCGAGGAAGCGGATGGTTACGGGATAGCCTTCGAGCGCTTCGTAAAGCTTCTCAAAGTCGCCCTGCTGCATGGGAAGCAGCTTGGCAAGCGCAGCCTCGCGCTGCTCGACGGTGTCGGCGCAGATCATCTCTTGGATAGCGTGGATGCGCTCGCCCTCGAAGAACATGTGCTCGGTGCGGCAGAGGCCGATGCCCTCGGCGCCAAGCTCGCGGGCCTTCTTCGCGTCGGCAGGCGTGTCGGCGTTGGTGCGAACCTTCAGCTTGCGGAACTTGTCAGCCCAATCCATGATGCGGCCGAACTCGCCCGCGATCTGAGCGTCGACAGTGGGGATGATGCCGTCGTATATATAGCCGGTGGAGCCGTCGATAGAGATAAAGTCGCCCTCGCGGAAGGTCTTGCCGCCGAGCGTGAACTTCTTGTTCTCCTCGTTCATGCGGATTTCGGAGCAGCCGGATACGCAGCATTTGCCCATTCCGCGGGCAACAACGGCCGCGTGCGAGGTCATACCGCCGCGGACGGTCAGAATACCCTGGGCGGCCTTCATGCCCTCGATGTCCTCGGGCGAGGTTTCAAGTCTGACAAGGATGACCTTTTCGCCGCGCTCGTTCCATTCCTTTGCTTCCTCGGCAGTGAAGACGACCTTGCCGCAGGCGGCTCCGGGTGACGCCGCGAGCGCACGTCCGATCGGCTTGGTTTCCTTCAGCATCTTGGGGTCAAACTGCGGGTGGAGCAGCGTGTCGAGGTTGCGCGGGTCGATCATCATGACCGCTTCCTGCTCGGTGATCATGCCCTCGTCAACGAGGTCGCAGGCGATCTTGAGCGCAGCCTTCGCGGTGCGCTTGCCGTTGCGCGTCTGCAGCATATAGAGTTTCTTGTCCTCGATGGTGAACTCCATATCCTGCATGTCGCGGTAGTGATTTTCAAGGATATCGCAGATGGTCTTGAACTGCTCGAAAACTTCGGGCATAATCTCGACCATCGTTTCTATCTTCATCGGGGTGCGGATACCGGCAACAACGTCTTCGCCCTGAGCGTTCATAAGGAACTCGCCCATCAGCTTCTTCTCGCCTGTTGCGGGGTCGCGGGTGAACGCAACGCCTGTACCGGAAGTCTCGCCCAGGTTGCCGAACACCATCATCTGCACGTTGACAGCGGTACCCCAGGAGTACGGAATGTCGTTGTCACGGCGATATACGTTGGCGCGCGGGTTATCCCATGAACGGAACACGGCCTCGATAGCGCCGAACAGCTGCTCTTTGGGATCGGAGGGGAAGTCTTTTCCGATTGCTTTCTTATACTCTGCCTTGAACTGGGAAGCAAGCTCTTTCAGGTCATCGGCTGTAAGCTCGATGTCCTGTGTTACGCCCTTCTCTTCCTTCATCTTGTCGATGAGCTGCTCGAAGTACTTCTTGCCGACACCCATAACGACGTCGGAGTACATCTGGATAAAGCGGCGGTAGCTGTCCCAAGCCCAGCGCGGGTTGCCGGATTTTCTTGAGAGAACCTCGACAACCTCATCGTTTATACCGAGGTTGAGGATGGTGTCCATCATGCCCGGCATCGATGCGCGCGCGCCGGAACGAACCGAAACAAGCAGGGGGTTCTCCTTGTCGCCGAACTTCTTGCCGACGATGCTTTCCAGCTTGGCGATATACTCAACAACCTGTTCCTTGATCTCGGGGCTGATGGTTCTGCCGTCGTCATAATACTTTGTGCAGGCTTCTGTTGTGATGGTGAAGCCCTGCGGAACCGGCAGCCCTATATTAGTCATCTCAGCAAGGTTTGCACCCTTGCCGCCGAGCAGCTCACGCATTTTTGCGTTGCCTTCGGAAAACAGATAGACATACTTTTTGCTCATGCGTTGTTTTCTTCCTCCGAAAAAATCATTTATATTTAGTTTGTCGAAGCGTATTATATCATATAGCGGCGCAAATTACTATATAAATTTGAAGAATTTACAAATTATTATAACTCTGAGTAACAATTTGTATTATAAGGCAATTATTTTATGCTCATAACCTTTAGGCGCGTCAACACCGTCGTGATTCGACATAAAAAGTTCTTGCAAAGACCGGCGTGGTATTGTATAATATTAGCAGAATGAAAGGGAAATTTATAATATATAAAGCTTGAAACGGCAGGTAAAACTATATTGAACGATTTAGCTACAGCCGTCCGGGCTGCGCTTGCGGCCGCGGGCGTCGATGTTTCGGCAGAGCTGTGTTTTGAGCCGATCGAGAGGCACGCACTGAACTTTGCCCCGTTTGCAAAGTTAAAGACGCGGGCCGATTTTTTACGGGCGTCAAGGGAATATATACTTGAGGTTTTAGCCTCGTTTGCCGAGCGCGGGGTGGAGTTTGTTTCAACCGACGGCGTGGTTATCTCGCCGTTTGCGGTAATAGGCGCAGGCACGGTCATACACCCGAACACACAGATCCGGTCGGGCGTCACGATAGGCGAGGGATGCATAATCGGTCCCTGCAGCGTGATCGAGCGCAGCACGATTGGCTCGCGCTGCATTGTCAACGCCACGCAGATATACGACTCCGTGCTGGAGGACGACGTTAAAATCGGGCCGTTCTGCCACATCAGGCCGAACAGCCGGCTGTGCAGGGGCGTGAAAATCGGCGACTTTGTGGAGGTTAAAAACTCCACGGTCGGAGAGGATACACACGCTTCGCATCTCACTTACATTGGCGACAGCGACGTGGGCTCGCGCGTGAATTTCGGTTGCGGCGTGGTTACAGTCAACTATGACGGCAAGCAGAAACACCGCACCGTGATAGGCGACGACGCCTTCATCGGCTGCAATACAAACCTTGTCGCGCCCGTGAAGGTTGGATGCGGTGCATACACGGCAGCCGGGTCGACGATAACAGAGGACGTACCGGGTGATGCGCTGGCCATCGCGCGCGCGCGGCAGGTCAACAAACCCGGCTGGAGACTTAAAAAGAAATAAAAGAAATTATATTTAGTTTGGTATATTATTTTGGCAAATATATTTGACTTATTCAGAAAAATCGAGTCGGGACACGCGGAAAAAGCCCGTCCGACGGGACCGGTCGAGTTTATAGTATGCGGTTTGGGCAATCCCGGACCCGAATATGCGTCCACGCGGCACAACGCAGGCTTTATGGCGCTGGACAATATCGCGGCACGCGAAGGCTTTTCCATAAAGCGTGCCAAATTCGACGCGCTGACCGCCGATGTGAAGTTTGCCGGCAAGCGCGTGCTGTTTATGAAGCCGCAGACTTATATGAATCTTTCCGGACAGGCTGTGGGCAAGGCGGCGGAGTTTTATAAAATCCCGCCTGAGCGGATAATTGTTATCTCTGACGACGTGAACCTTCCGACAGGCAAAATGCGCATCAGGAGCTCCGGCAGCAGCGGAGGACAGAAAGGACTCTGGGATATAATAAAACATCTGGGCACCGATATTTTCCCCCGCGTGCGGCTGGGTGTCGGCTCGCCACCGCCCGGCGGCGATATGGTAAGCTGGGTGCTGGGCAGAATTCCGGAAGCCGAGCGCCCGGAGTTTCAGAAATGCGTTGAAAACGTCCGCGACGCCGTCAGCCTGATTATAAACGGAAAGATTGACGAAGCCATGGGTAAGTATAACTGACATAATGGAAACATCTGAATTTTCAGGCGCGCCGGGTATACTGACAGGCGCAGTCGAAGCGGAGCGCGAATATGCGGGGATAATAGCGGCTATTGCCGAGCAGAACCGCAACAGAAACGCATATCCTTTGCGCATCACGGGAATGAGCGAGGGCGTGCGCGCCGCATTTGCGGCGCTGCTTGCCCGCCATACGGCGAAAGAGTACAAGCGGCCGCTGCTGTGCATCGTGCCCGACGAAAAAGAGGGGCTGAAATGCTCCAATCTGCTCGACGCCTGCGGACTGAAAGCGCTTATATACCCGTTCCGTGACTTTATATTTCATAATATTACAGCCTCCCATGAGTCAGAGCATGAGAGGCTATCTGTGCTTTACGCCGCTTTGGACGGCTCGTGCGATGTCATTATCGCCACGCCGGATGCGGCGCTGCAGTACACGATGCCGCGCGAGGTCGCGGCCCGTTCGATGCTGAAGTTCGGCATGGACTCGCCGGTCGAACCCGACAGGCTGACGAGTTTTCTTGCCGCGGCGGGATATGCGAGGGTGGAGCTTGTTGACGGTGTGGGTCAGTATGCGGTGCGCGGCGATATCGTCGACATTTACCCGCCGCGGGCCGACAATCCCTTGCGTGTGGAGTTTTTCGGCGACGACATCGACCGCATAAGCGCCTTTGACCTGCTGACGCAGCGCCGGATTGAAAATATAAGCGACGTCGAGCTGCCGCCAGCGCGAGAGATCTTAATCGGCGCAAAAGAGCGCGAGGAGCTAGTCCACGTTATAGCCGCTCAAAAGAAGCGCTGCTCAGACGAACGCACGCAGGAGCTGCTCGGCGTGGAGCTGGATGCGGCGGAAAGCGGCGCGGAGCTTAACTCAATTGACAAATATATAACGCTCATATACCCGCAGCGCGAGTGCCTGCTTGACTATTTTTCGGACGCGCCGACGGCGCTTGTCATAGAGTTGAAGGCATGCACCGAGCGCGTGAAGGCATATGAGTGGCATGCAAAACAAACGTTGACCGGGATGCTGGAAAGCGGCGCGGTCGCATCCCGGTTTGCCGAATACGGCAGATATTACACGGAATTTGAGATTTTCTTCGGCAGCCGCGCCGCGGTGTTCGCGGATACGTTTCTGGGCAGCTACGGCGAGATGCGGCTGGGCGGGCTTTTCAACATATCGTCACGTCAGACGGTGTCGTATGCCGAAAATTACGAGCTGCTCCGCGAGGATCTGCGCGGCTACCTTGCGGGCGGGTACAAAGTTGTGCTGCTGTGCGAAACGCAGTCGACCGCCCAGAACCTTTTCAGGCTGCTCGAAGCCGACGGCGTACCGGCGACGCTTTATTCTGAGGAGAGTTTTCTGCGCACAGAATCGGCGCTGATAATGCACGGCTTTGATTTTCCGGGGTATGAGCTGCCTGTGACAAAGTTCGCGGTATTGTCGCTTTACCCCAATCAGAGCGCATATTCGCGTGTGCGCACGGCGCGCCGCGCGGCGAAAGTCGCAAAGCGCTCGAAGCAGGAGCGCATACTAAGCTATACAGATCTCGAGCCCGGCGACTATGTGGTGCACGTCAACCACGGAATCGGGCAATATCTCGGCATGCAGAGCGTTACCGTCGACGGCATGACGCGCGATTACCTGAAGATAAAATATGCGGGCACGGATATGCTGTACCTGCCGTGCAGCCAGCTCGAGAGCATATCGAAATATATAGGCAGCCGTGCCGAAGACGGTACGATTAAGCTGTCGAAAATGGGCGGGGCCGAATGGTCGCGCACGAAGTCGCGCGTTAAATCTGCGGCAAAGGAGATGGCGCGCGAGCTTATAAAGCTCTACGCCGAGCGCATGCGCAAGCCGGGATTTGCGTTTTTGCCCGACGACGAGATGCAGCGCCAGTTTGAGGCGGAGTTTGAGTACGAGGAAACAGAGGGTCAGCTTGAGGCTATCGACGAAATCAAGCGCGACATGGAAAAGCCCCACCCGATGGACAGACTGCTGTGCGGCGATGTGGGCTTCGGCAAAACCGAGGTAGCGCTGCGCGCCGCGTTCAAGGCGGTGGAATCGCAAAAACAGGTGGCGATTGTTGTTCCGACAACGATTCTTGCATTGCAGCACTATCAGACGCTGCTGTCGCGCCTGCGCGGCTTTCCCGTCAAGGCTGACATGCTGTCGCGTTTCCGCACGCCGAAGCAGCAGGCTGAAACATTGCGAAGGTTGAGGCGCGGCGAGATTGACATTATAGTCGGAACACACAGGCTGTTTTCAAAGGATGTGCAGTTCCGCGACCTGGGACTGGTGATAATCGACGAGGAACAGCGTTTCGGCGTTGCACACAAGGAAAAGCTCAAGCAGCTTTCCTCCGATGTAGACGTGCTGACGCTGACCGCAACGCCCATACCGCGCACGCTCAACATGGCGATGTCGGGAATACGCGACATGTCTATACTCGAGGAAGCGCCGGGCGACCGCATGCCGGTGCAGACGTATGTGCTCGAGTACGACGAGGTTATAATCGGAGAGGCGATACGCCGCGAGCTGCGCAGGGGCGGGCAGATCTATTATCTGCACAACCGTGTGGAAAGCATCAACACGACAGCGACCGCCATCTCAAAGCTTGCGCCCGACGCGCGGATCGCCGTTGCGCACGGTCAGATGGACAAGGAGCAGCTTTCGGACATCTGGCGCTCGATGATAAGCGGCGAAACCGACATAATGATCTGCACCACGATAATCGAGTCGGGCGTGGATATTCCGAACGCCAACACGCTTATAATAGAAGATGCCGACAAGCTGGGACTGGCGCAGCTGCACCAGCTGCGCGGCCGCGTGGGCCGCTCAAGCCGGCGCGCGTATGCATATTTCACCTATCGCCGCGGCAGCGTGCTGTCGGAGATTGCGACAAAAAGGCTTACGGCTATCCGCGATTACACGGAGTTCGGCTCGGGCTTCCGCATCGCGCTGCGCGACCTTGAGATCCGCGGCGCGGGAAACCTTCTGGGCGCCGAGCAGCACGGGCACATCGAAACAGTCGGATATGACATGTATATGCGTTTGCTCAATGAAGCTATACTCGAAGAAAAGGGCGAGACGCCGGAGATAAGACCCGAGCATACGATTGAAATCAACCTCGACGCGTACATCCCCGAAAAGTATATACGCAGCGCAACGCAGCGTATCGACGCGTACAAGAGGATTTCGCTCATTCTGGGCGAGGATGACGCCACGGATGTCACAGACGAGCTTTGCGACCGTTATGGAGAGCCGCCCGAGCCGGTGGTCAACCTGATATATGTCGCGCTTGTCCGAGCGCTGGGCAGCGAGTGCGGCATATCAAAGACCGAGCAAAAGGGCAATACAGTGTTTATATACCCGGCAAATCTCGATGCGGCGATCTGGGCCGAGCTTGCGGGCGAATTCAGGGGAAGGCTGCTGTTAAGCCTCGGATCTGTCTCTTATACAC